>JACNGX010000049.1 GCA_014383885.1 Parcubacteria group bacterium
AGTAACTCCGGCAATGTTTTATGCCGACAAGCACCGCATCATATATGAAACGATGCTCGCGCTTCATAAAAGAGGTGATCCGATTGATATTCTCTCGCTTTCCTCACGATTGGAAGAACGTAAATCTCTTGATCGCGTTGGTGGCAACGCCTACATCACCGAGCTTGCCGGTGCGGTGCCGTCCGCTTCCAATGCCGAATATTACGCACATATCGTGAAGTCCAAAGCGATCAAACGCGAACTCATCTCCATTGCCGACCATATCAGCGAGCTTGGCTATGCCGAGGAAAAAGACATTGAAGAGGTGCTTGATACCGCGGAGAAGAAAATTTTCTCTGTGACCGGTGCATACACCAAGCGTTCATTTATACCGATTGCCGATATCTTGCCGGAGGCATGGGCAAAATATGAAGAGTTGCATAATAATGATGGCGCAACGCGCGGTGTGCCAACTGGCTTTGCTGATCTCGACACCCTTCTTTCCGGCTTACAGCCCTCCGATATGGTTGTTTTAGCAGCACGACCTTCAATGGGTAAGACAACGCTCGCCCTTGATATTGCTCGTGGCGCCGCTATTGGCCACGGTGTGCCGGTGGGTGTCTTCTCTCTCGAAATGAGCTCGCATCAGCTGGTGAATCGCATGCTCTCTGCTGAGGCGCGAGTGGATGCCTGGAAACTTCGCACCGGAAAACTCAAGAGTGATGATGAATATGAAAAGCTTCGCGATGCCATTGATCGTGTCTCAAAAGCGCCAATCTATATCGACGATAAGCCGGGCAACACAATCATGGGCATGCGATCAATGGCACGTCAGCTTAAGATGAAGCATGGTGTGGGGCTTATTGTTGTCGATTATCTTCAGCTCATTACTCCTGCGCGACACTATGATTCCATGGTGAACCAGGTAACCGAGCTCTCGCGCGGTATCAAAGAGCTCGCCCGTGAAGTGGAGGTGCCGGTACTCATTCTCTCTCAGCTTTCTCGTGCGGTGGAAGCGCGAGGAGGTAAACCACGCCTCTCCGACCTTCGCGACTCCGGTTCCATTGAGCAGGATGCCGATGTCGTGATGTTTATTCATCGTGAGGATAAATACAACGAGCAATCCGATAAGCCCAATGTGGCACAAATATTAATCGAAAAACACCGCAATGGTCCGACAGGTGCTATTGAACTCTATTTCGACGATAAACAGACAACATTCCTTTCAATTGATAAAAAAGCGCAGGTAGACCCTTTTGAATCATTATAGAAGTTAGAAATTCAGAATTAGACACTATGATTGAATGGTCTCATTAGGAGCTCGCGGAATAGACCCCAATAACCTAATTTCTATTTTCTAACTTCTAATTTCTAATCATGGATACTCTCGATCAACTCACCGAATCATTCAAACGCTTCCCAGGCATCGGCTCACGACAGGCGCGACGTTTTGCATATTTTCTCTTAAACAGCTCTCCGGGATTTCGTTCTACTCTTGCGCAAAGTATCACTAATCTTTCATCGCAGATTTCCCAATGTGATACCTGTTATCGTTTCTTTAGAAAAGAAAATGGAGCTGTCACGTGTCCGATATGTGCTGATGCTGTTCGTGACAATTCACGGCTTTTGGTCGTGGAAAAAGACATGGACTTTGAAAATATTCATGCCATGGGAGTATTTGACGGGAAATATTTTGTCTTGGGTGGTTCTTTGCCGGTGTTAGCTGAGGACCCGGCGCGGCTCATTCGTATTAGAGAGCTTGTGGCACGTGTGGAGAAAGGCGTGCAAGAAGGATTGCAAGAAATCATCCTTGCCTTTTCGGTGAACGTGGAAGGAGAAAATACGGCACAGTACGTGAAGAAGACCTTAGAGCCGATGTGTGAGCGACTTGGTGTGAGTGTGTCGGTGCTTGGGAAAGGGCTTTCCACCGGCACCGAACTCGAATACTCCGACGACGATACCTTCCGCAGCGCTTTGGAAAATAGGCGATAAAAAATAAAAAAAGAGAAAGACTAAAATCTTCAACCGCAGCGCTCTTCAACACACTGAAAACACCACGGTCATTTATAACCGTGGTGTTTTCAGTCTCTAAAGATTTTTATTCCGAAACGGAACCAATATATTCCTCCATCGCCTCATTCACTTCTTCAAGCATGTCATTCATTTTTGTGAGAACCTCCAATTTCTCTTGGGGAGAGAGTTGCGCTTCAAGCTCCTGAAGTTTTTTCTGGATAGCTGTAACATGTTGCTTGGTTTGTTGTGTGTCCATGTGTTTGCGTCAAGTGATAAATAATAAAATAATCTACGCCGCACCCTCTTTTTGTTTGTGCATCTTTGCTCCCAGTGTATTCAAGGTTTCAGTTATTTTTTTACCCAGGGTTCCCAAAACAATTCCGACTCCTGTTCCTGATACAACGTTAGTAAGAGCGCTCCCTATACGAACTCCTTTTTCAGTTGTGCCAAATTCCATAAAAGAATTTTCTGAAGCGCGAATCTGTTCTACAAACTCAGGTGTGTTGATATTGTTCCACTCAGGGTTAAAACTCTCAAGGGGAATAAGATTGAGCGCATTAAAGGCACTTTGAGGACTTTGAAGGAATGTTTGCAGTTGTTCAGGAAGCGCTGCAATGGTGTCATTCAATTCTGGCGTACCAAGAATGTTTGCAGTAGCCGCTAGTACACCCATACCAAGACTGCCCACGATTACCTTCATTCTGGTTCTCTCAGGATCATGTTCTTCCTCAATAAAACGACTAAAAATTCCTTTGATTTTTTCTCCAAGATTAGGAAGTCCTTCGGGATTTTTTTCCATTTCACTAGGGGAGAGATTTTTGATTTTCTTCGAATTCCGATCAAAACGCTCGAGAAGTGCTTCGTTACGTTCTTGTTGTTCAACAATATTTTGTCTTGTCTCTGAGTTGTTGGATTGTTCTTCTGAACTAGTATCGTTACCAAGTTCAGTGTTAATTTTTTCTAAATCCTCCCTCATCTGTGCTCCAGAATCAAACCCTTCTTCATCAGAATTTGTTTGCATAGCAGACATTTCAAATGACATAATAATACAGTAGTTATTGAGTAATATCTATATTATAAACGATTCATTGACTATGTCAAATATATACAAAAACAACGCGGACATTTTGTGCCCGCGTTGTTTTTTAATAAATCGCGAAGCGACTATTGCTTTTTGGTATGTGAAACTTTTTGTGTGTTATTTGATTCTCGAAATTGTTACCGTGTTGTACGGCTGGCGATGTCCACGCTTTTTGAAGTATCGGCTTTTTGCTTTGTAGCGAATGACGGTTACTTTATCACCTTTTCCCGCTTCTCCGAATGTCGCTTCTACAGACGCATCTTCAATATACGGCGTGCCGAGTGTGGTTGTAGCACCGTCGTCTTTGAGGAGTACTTTATCGAATACGACAGTATCCCCTTCCTTATAATCACTGGCAAGCTTCTCGATTTCAATTGCGTCACCCTCAGAAATACGATATTGTTTGCCACCTGTTTCAATAACTGCTTGTGTCATAGTGGTGTATATCATACCGTATATGGGTAAAAAATGCAAGTTGTCGGGGTGAATCCTGTAAGGACGGACATGGTTAATCTTATCTTAGTCAGGTTCGTCACTGTTGACAGAGATGCAAATATGTGTATAATATAGTCAGTTCAGAGGCGCCCTAAAATAAACATAATATAAATTAAGGAGGAAACGGATGAAAAATTCAGCAATAATGGGACGTGTGGCAACGGTTGTTACGATAATCGCCCTTGTTCTGTTGGGCATATACTCCTGTCCTCGTCTTGAGAAACAGGCGAAAAGGGAGAGACAGGAAAGAAAGGAAAAAATTGAAACGGCATATGAAAATGGCACAGCTATTAATGTGCATTTCAAAAAAAACACCGTTTCGATTGAAGGTACGCATACGGAAGACTTTGTTCTGGCCGTTTCCGTCAAGCGTCCTGACGGTTCGCCCGATTTTTTTACTTCCGATTACGGAATCGGAGGACATTTCTTTTCAAAAAACAAAAAAGTTGCTGTGACATTGCGACATTTACATGGGTTCTTCTATCGTATAGATATAGCGATGCCAGATCCTGATGACGGTGGTCGCCTGAAGCCAGTTTTCCGTCATAAGTATTCAATTGACGGTCAACTGTACGATGTCCAGAGCTTCTGATTCTGACCTTCTGTCTTCCTGATTTATTTACCCAGACCGCCCTTTGCGAGGTCTGGGTATTTTTTGTCTCAATGAGAGAAGACATATTTGTTCCGCCAAAGCTTAACTTTGGCGGAATTGGATTCCGGCTCAAGCCCGGAATGACAAAGTGGAAAGCGCGGGCGTTAGCCCGCGCATACATATTCCTTATTTCATTTTTCGTATTTCCCTTGGCTGAGCGTGATTCTTCATGCTTTAGGAGTTTTTCATATTTCTACTCCTTCTCCACCTCCTCCGGCTTTGAGAGCGAGAGCGGTTCAAATTCGGTGTTGTCGCCGGTTATTTTGAGTATGTCTTTGTCGATTTTGACTAGTTCTTTTTGGGCTTTGTCGTAGTGGTTCACTGTGGTGCCCAAGGAATTGCCCACTTTGGTGAAGTATTCATCATATGCCTTCAAATGCTTCATAAGCATGCCCACCTGCTTTTCAATCTGCACCGCTTGCTCCTCAATCTTAAATGCCTTGAAACCATACAGCACTGATTGGAGATACGCGGAAAATGTCGTCGGTGAGACGATTATCACCTTTTTTTCATGGTAGGCATAGTCAATCAAGCTCCGCGTATTCACCTTGATCGCTCCCACTTCATTAACCAAAAGATCATAGTAGATTCCCTCGGCGGGAATAAACATAAACGCAAATGGCAGCGTCCCCTCTTGTGGGCGAATGTATTTTGCTGTTTCGTCGATGCGCTTTTTTAAGTCGTTCCTGAATTCTTTTTCGAGGCCTTCTTTCTTACCCTCATCGGTTTCATTGATAATACGATTGTAATTATCAAGCGAAAACTTTGCGTCCACCGGAATAATCCCTTCTTTTGTTTTGATAACAGCATCCACCTGATCACCACCCTTAAACAGATGTTGCATTGTGTAGGCGTCGGGTGGCAGAATATTGGAAAGCGAAAGTTCTAAGCTCGCTTCACCAAGATTCCCACGCTGTTTTTGATGCTTCAAAACCTTCTCAAGATTTTGGAGTTGCTCCGCCAAAATAAAGACTTGTTTGCTTGATTCCCCCACCTCCGATACCTCTTTTCGCACAGAAAGAAGCTGTTGGGTCATTTGTTCGTTGATGTCATGAACGAGACGTTGAGACGCCGAAAATTGGCTCTCAACAGCTTCACGCATCTCTTTGCGGGATTCACCGAGCTTGCTATCAATGGCACGTGTGAGGTTTTCAAGCTGATTTTGGAGTAACATGAGGTCTTTGGGCGTCTCTTCAGGAGCTTCCTCTTTGACGGTTTTTTTCAGCGCGTGCACGACAACAAACGCTGCGATTCCGGCGGCAATAATTGAAGCAGTAACAGCGATGAGAATGGTGGATATGTCCATAATTATGAATTACGAATAGACGTGAATATACGAATCATTACTTATTCTTTGATAACATTTTATGTTCGCACTTCGGACATGTCCACGAGGGTGTAAGAGCTTCATAAAAAAGAGGTAATAATAAAAGGGGTCATGTAAACAGAAGGAGAAAAATCTCAAGGGCATGACTTCTTCCATGCTTTGCTTCTCCCTTATATCCACAATGAGGACAGGTACTATTTGGAATATTTGAAATGCCATGATATTTCAACGTGAGTGTTTAAAGAACATATACACTATATCACCCATTCGTATATTCGTACATTATTTGTAATTTGTTTTTCCTCGCATAAAGACGAAGTATTTGACGCTCTCAATACAGATGATGTTGAGAACGCCGATGATGATTGCAAAGAGAATGTCGAGGAGTGAAAGCGGAACAAGTGAGAGGAGTGTTTGGAGAAAAGGGACGGTAAGTGCTAGTACGAGCGTTCCAAAGCTTGCAAAAAGAGCAAAGAGAAGGTGCGGGTTGTTTCCGAGATGAATGTACCAGAGTGGTCGATGAAGATTTTTAAGAGAGAAAGAGAAGAGAATAGCGCCAAAAGAAAGGGCCGTAAACATAATGGTGCGTATTTTCTCTAGCGGAAAATCTGACGCAAGGAGGAACAAATAAAGTAATATCAAGAATACACCGGTAACCATTGAGAGGATGATGATAAGGGTTCGAATGTGTGGTGTAATGATTTTCTTTCTTTCAACAGACCTTGGGTTTTGTTTCATGGCTTCTTTTTCTGTGGGCTCAAAAGCAAATGCAAAGTTCATGAATCCTTCACTTACGATATTTGTCCAAAGTATTTGAGTGGGAAGAATGGGTATAGGGAGGCCTATAAAAAGCGCCGTGCCAACAATGATTATTTCTGAGAATCCAGTTGAAAGAAGGTACGCGACTATCTTGCGCATATTATCTAATATACGACGTCCTTCTTTAATGGCATGCACGATGGTGGTAAAGCTATTGTCAAGAAGAATGAGATCAGATGCTTCTTTAGCAACTTCCGTGCCGCTTCCAAGCGCGACACCAATATCAGCGCGGCGAAGTGCGGGGGCATCGTTAATGCCGTCGCCAGTCATGGCGACCACTTCCCCGTCTTCTTTCATGATACGAACAACGCGCATCTTTTGATGCGGAAGGACACGCGCGAAAACGTCTGTTGTTTTGAGCGCTGTACGGAGTTCAGTATCAGAGAGTTTGGCAATATCAGCTCCCGTGAGTGCCGTGCGTGACATATTAGTGATACCAACCTCAATAGCGATGCGACGTGCCGTGTTTTCATTGTCGCCAGTGAGCATGATGATGCGCGCGCCTGCGGCGCGCGCATCTTTAATAGAAGCGGCGACATCTTCACGAACAGGATCATGAATAATCAAAAAGCCGGCAAACACGGTTTCTTTGAGAAGAAAAGCGGGATTGGAAAAAGCTTCCTTTGGAAAGGTGTCCCAGTTCACATCTTTGTATGCAACGCCAATCAGACGCAGTCCTTTTGCCGATTCTTGCTCTTGTCTCTTTTCAAGAAGTTCGCGAAGAGAGCGTGTGAGCTTCTTTTTCTTTCCTTGCACATACACGTGTGTCGCGTCTCCAAGAAGCACTTCCGGCGCGCCAGTCATGTATGCACGTCTCTTCCCTTTCGGAAGACTGTGAAGTGTGGCAGAATATTTCCGCTCAGATTCAAAAGGAATACTGTCGCGTTTCGGATATTTTGCAAAGAGAGAGTCGGGCTGTTCTCCGGATTCTACTCCTGCAAGTACAATGGCGCGCTCCACAGGACGACCATGTACATTCCATGTGCTGAGTGTATCATCGTATCCTTCCACAAATGCATCAGAAGTAAGCATTGCCATTGCCAAGACATCGCGCTCATCCCCGTCGTCAGACGCAACATGTATATCTTTCGCGTCTTTTTTTTCCGTGTCAAAACTTCCTGGTGTGATAATTGCAGCAATGCGCATGTCGGCCTGTGTGAGTGTGCCGGTTTTATCGGTGAGGATGACAGTGGTGCTTCCTAATGTCTCCGCTGCCAGAAGATTGCGCACTAGTCCTTTCTTTTTCAAAATATTTTCCATACCAAGCGCCAAGACAACAGTAACAGCAGCGGGTAACCCTTCAGGCATAGCAGCAACAGCAATTGCGATACCCACAAGGAGCATCTCCCCCCACGATTCTCCTCGGAAAAGTCCAATGGCAATAATGACAACAAGAGCACCTGCAATGGCAAACGTAAGTTGTGTGGCCAGATGTTTGATATTTTTTTGCAAGGGTGTGGCGTGTTCAGTTGCTTCACCGAGCTCAGCGGCAATACGACCGATTTGCGTGTCTTCACCTGTTCCCACAACAACACCGACGGCGTTACCAGAAACAACAAGTGTACCCATCCATGCCATATTACCGCGCTCGGTTATGGATCGCTCTTCGGGCATGTCTTTTATCTCTTTAACGACTTCCATCCATTCTCCCGTGAGTGCCGATTCATTCACTGCAAAATCAGTAACCGCGGCAAGTCGCACATCTGCTGGTACGTACATACCCGTTTCCAAAATGCAAATGTCTCCAGGGACGAGTCTGTCCGCCGGAATAATGTGGCGTTTACCGGCGCGTAATACATGTGCTTCTTTCTCTTGAGAATCTTTGAGTTTTTTGAATGCGCCGTATGCGCGCTCTTCTTGGAGTGTACCGATGATGACATTAATCAAAAGTGCGGCAATGATAACGATAAGATCAATGTATTCATGGAGAATAATCGTGGCAAGCGCCGCTCCAAGCAATACAAAGACAAGCGGATTTTTGAATTGAGTAAGAACGGTGCGAAACAATGAATGTGCACCGCTATCGGCAAATGTATTCGGACCGTGCGTGTTAAATCGTTTTTCAGTCTCAGACAAGGTCAATCCCTCTGTTGGGTTGACGCCGAGTTTGTAGAGCACATCGGTAAGTGGTAGTCGGTACCAGTATGATGTTTTTTTATGTTTGGTTGGCATGATAACAATTGCGTGTGGCAGGGCAGCCCTTTGCGCCTCTCCGCCCCAAAAAAATAAAAAAAACTCAAAAAGAACCGTGTGTGTTTTGTGGTGCTGCTTATCGCTTCCCCCTCTCACCTGGCACTACGGTTGTTGTGCGGGGTCTGTCTACAGATCACGATTACGACGCCGGCACGTGCACATTTCTCACATCTACTTTTCCAGTTATTTTTACTACGACGCATTTGTCGC
>JACNGX010000038.1 GCA_014383885.1 Parcubacteria group bacterium
CTTCCTTCATTTTTTTGAGTTTTTTATCTGTTATGTCTTATTAGATAAAGTGGGGACAAAGTAAGTATGTGCACGAACAATCATTTTTTTTTTTCGTTATTTATTTCTTTTTTTCTGTCCCCCCCCCCCAAAAAACCCCCGCCATATCGGCGGGTATTTTTTATCCCACAATCTCAAGAAGTCGTTCGTACTTTACACGGCGGACGTCTTGAAGCGGTGAGCCGGCTTTCATGGCATATGCACCGGTGCCGACTGCCAAGTCGGCGATGAATGTGTCGAGTGTTTCCCCTGAGCGATGGGAAATAATCGTCTTCCATCCCACATCGTGCGCCACGGCAATCGCCTCGAGTGTATCGGAAACGGTACCAATTTGATTCGGCTTGATAATAACCGCATTTGCCGCCTCTCTCTTGGCAACCTCGGCAATACGCTCGGGGTCCGTCACGGTAAAATCATCGCCCACGATAAGAATGTCGGGGAACGCGGCGTGGAGCGCGGTGAAACTTTCCGCATCATGTTCCTCAAACGGATCTTCAATCGATTTGAGTGGAAACGCTTGCACGAGTTTCTCGTATAAGCCCCCGAGTGCTTTTTTCGTCATTCTCTCTCCGTTTACTCTATATCCACCTCCCTCAAAAAAAGCCGATGCCGCAACATCAATTGCAATATGCGCATTTCCACCTGCTTTTTCAATCGCCAGAGATACAAGCTCAAACGGCTCTTCAATCATCTCTGAAACAAAACTATAACCGCCCTCATCGCCAAGCGGGACGTTTCCATACCGCTCTTCAATCAGCTCTCCAAGTATTTCAATTGCTTTTACAATATACGCATAGGCATCATGTACCGATTCATGTTCCGGCACAATCATATATTCCTGAAACGGCAATCTGAAATCTGCATGGGCACCACCGTTAATCACATTCACATATAGCCGTGGTGCTTGCTTACTCTTTTGCATGCCGGCAACATCGGCAATATGGTCGGAAAGTTCCATTCCTCTTTGCATCGCCGCCAAACGAAGAGCCCCAATAGAAATCGGAAGCGCGCTATTTGCACCGATGCGAGAAAAGTTCTCGATGCCATCGATACCCCGAAGAAGTGTGTCGATTTCTTTTTGTGAGGCAAATTCCGTGCCAATGAGTTTGGGGGTAATCTCACTCTCAATTGTCTTGAGCACACACGAAACTCCTCCGTCTTCGTCGCGCAATTCAACCGCCTCATTCACGCCGGTACTTTTCCCTGAAGGTACAGCGGCTTTCGCCGTATATCCACCGCCGGATATCTCCACTTCTATTGTTGGCTTTCCGCGAGAATCAAGAATCTCCTGAGCTGTTATATGTTCAATATGTACGTATGTCATAATGGATATATGATACCACAGGTATACATGAAGAATAAAAAAAAACGTGGTATCATTATATGTATGAAAAATGTATCCATACCCACAACACCCCTGGTTTTTTTACTTCTCTGTATCATCGCCATTGAGGCACTCATGCTCACGAGAGTCATGGACGGACATGATTGCGAAACATTCTCTTCTTCAGAAAAGGAAACGGCTCCACTAACCCATGAAGATCTTCAGATAGAATCAGATATACTCACCACTTCGTCCCCTGAAGAACTCTCTCTTATTATACCGAAAGAAGTATATCGATCTGGCACATATCTTCACACGAATCCATACTCTTCAGTAAAATATATTTTTAAATCATTTGTTTCCGAAAACGACGCGGGCGTCACCCCTGAAATCAGATCAACAATTTGGAAGACGAAGACAGACACTCCACTCTACATTGAAGATATTTCTTGGCTGACACTAAAAATACACGGGTGTAGTGCAGAGACAAAACAAGAAACATTTGACGGTATTCTTAGTTTTCTTGATACACACATTGCAAAGAGCATGAGCGTAAATGGCTTTACGCTCAACGAATCAAGATCCATGGACTCAAGCGACGATGAACCTTATTATATCCGAACATATGAGAAAGAGATGGAAAAAGCGATATTTTCGGTATACACACAATGTGTCCTTGAAGACGAGAATCCCTACTATCTCTTTCAGTTCCGATACATACCCGGTGAGACACTAGGGAAACACTATGATGAACAGTTTGATATACATCGCGATCTTAACCTCGGGGAAGATTTCATTATCGATCTCAGTCGGGAGAAGGATTTTGCCAAGTTAAACGTTGCTGTGGGAGGCGGCGGGAGCGGTTACTTCATGTACACGAAGGAAATCAATGGTGTATGGAAGAACATTTACTCAGGAAACGGAACTATTATCTCATGTACCCTTGCAGAAGAACATGCATTCCCCAGTGAAATAGCTCCTCGCTGTTTTAATGAGGAAAACGGAACATCTGTCGATAGGTGAAAAACAAAAAGCGGCGTGGTCTTTAATGACCGCGCCGCTTTTTGTTTTTAGCTTATCATTCGCCATGATTTGTACTTGACTTTTTTCATAGAAAAAATTATACTGAGCTTATCCATAGGAAAAAGCACCTCCTCGGGTTTCGTCCCTCGGCGGTGCTTCTTCATTTTAACCTCAGCTTTTTCTCAAGGTTATCCATAAAGATAATTTTTTCACGTGCTGCTTTCTTTAAAAGACTTGAACATGTTTTTACGTAAGGGCTGAGCACACAAAGCAACTTTTCTTTTTTGTACAAATGCTCAACAAGTGAATGAAAATCACCATCACTCGAAACGATAATCGCTTTTTCATATTCTTCGTAATCAATCATCGCCTGCAGTACCAAATCAGCATCGACATTTCCCTTAATATTCCCCTTTCCATCAGGAATAGTGGGTTTAAAAACCAAAACATAGCCCATCTTCTGTAGTTCAGAATAGAGTCTTTGATTATCCGGCACAAACCCGATAAAAAGATATGCTGTTTTAACGTGATACTTTTCCTTTAAATATTTCCGAAAGCGACAAAAATCGAGTCTCCAGCCAAGAGACTCAATTCCTTTATTTAGATTCTGAGAATCGATAAAAGCGTAATTGTTTCTGGATTTTTGTTCCATGTATTATTTCCTTGTTTCTGTTTTCCCTTTACTGACCATCTTTCCCGACTGAGACTTCTTTTTAGGAGCTGCTTTTTTTCGTTTACTCGACATCTTTGCTGATTGTGGTTTTGTCTTCGTGCCTTTTTCCACCTTTGCCGCCTCTTTCATCATCGGAAGAAGTGTATCGGGTGAGAGTGAGATGGCATCAATTTTTTCTCCCACAAGAAATCGCAAAAATTCAGGATAATCAGACGGCGCCTGTCCACAAAAACCAATGTACTTCTTGCGCTTGTGACATACGTCGATTGCTTGTGATACCAACACTTTCACCGCCTCGTCGTTTTCATTACCGATGCCGGCAACGATTGTCGAGTCGCGATCAAGTCCGAGCGTCAGCTGGGTAAGATCGTTGGAGCCGATTGAGAAGCCGTCAAATATATCAAGGAAGTCGTTTGCGCGAATGACATTGGTTGGCAGTTCACACATCACGTATATCTTGAGTCCGTTTTTCTTTCTTGGCTCTCGCATAAGATCATGCTTCTCCAAAATATCAAGCACCGCCTGTCCTTCCTCGGGCGTGCGGCAAAACGGTATCATGACATGCACATTTGTGATGCCCATATCCTCACGCACGCGCCTGATTGCTTCCACTTCCAAGAGAAAGGCCTTCTCATAATCAGGGTGCACATAGCGAGATGCGCCACGCCATCCAATCATCGGATTTTCTTCTTCCGGTTCAAAGAGGTCGCCTCCGAGAAGCGCGCGGTATTCATTACTCTTAAAATCAGAAAAACGCACAATAACATCCTTACCCCAGAATCCGGCACCGATGCGCGCAACACCCTCAGCGAGCGTATGAATGAAAAATTCTTTCTTATCTTTAAATCCAACTGTTCGTTTCTCAATTTCTTCTTTGAGCTTCCAATTAGAGAGCTTGTTGAAATGGAGAAGCGCGAGTGGATGAATACCAATGTGTGATGCAATGATAAACTCCTCGCGCGCGAGCCCCACCCCTTGATGCGGCAACATGCCAAGACGAAACGCTCCTTCCGGATCGCCCACATTGAGACACAGCTTCGTGCGAAGATCAGGAATCTTTTTGAAGTCGTATGTTTTTTCTTTCCATGTTATTTTTCCACTATACACCCGCCCCACAACACCCGAGGAGGTATCAACGGTAACCATATCGCCAGTACCAAGCACGCGACGCGCGTTTCCTGTACCGATTACCGCCGGAATACCAAGCTCGCGCGCGACAATCGCCGCATGCGATGTGCGCCCGCCTTTTTCGGTAATGATCGCCGCCGACTTTTTCATAATCGGCTCATAGGTTGGGTCGGTCATCGTCGCCACAAGCACTTCCCCATCGCGAAATTCATCCATGCGATTAGCGTTTGCAATTTTTCGTACCTTCCCCGATGTAATGGCCGTGCCCACCGCAATTCCTTCCACAATCGGTTTTTTCTTCGTCGGCGATAAATGATATTCCGTATAGGTGAGCCCTTTTTTCTCAGACTGCACCGTCTCAGGGCGCGCTTGCACGATAAAGAGTTTTCCCGATTCGCCGTCTTTCGCCCATTCCATATCCATCGGCATATGCTTTCCCGCACGCTTACTATAATGCTCTTCAATCACGACACCGGCGCGCGCGAGCTCGAGCACTTCTCTATCGGAAAGCACCAATTCGCTTCGATCATCTTCCGGCACCGGTATCACGCGCGTCGGCTCGGTTCGCGCGCCGCCATATATCATCTTCGTTTTCTTGGCACCAACACTGCGCTTCAAAATAGCATCGTGTCCTGAGAAAAGCGAGGGCTTAAACACCAAAAATTCGTCCGGTGTCACTTTTCCCTGCACCACCATTTCTCCCAATCCCCACGAACCTGAAATCTGCACCGTGTGTGGAAAGCCCGTTTCGGTATCAAGAGTAAACATCACGCCTGAACACGCTATATCGCTTCGGACCATTTTCTGTACTCCTACGGAGAGCGCGATGTCGGTGTGTGCAAAGCCCTTATCTACGCGGTAAGAAATCGCTCTGTCGGTAAAAAGTGAAGCAAACGCTTTCTGCACCGAAGCAACCACATGACTCCCTCCTCGGACGTTGAGAAATGTTTCATGTTCTCCGGCAAATGATGCGCCAGGGAGATCTTCTGCTGTTGCCGACGAGCGCACCGCTACGTCCGTTGCCGTCATATCATATTCACGCGAAAGTTCATCGTATGCAGCTACAATTTCATCGGCTATTATTTTCGGCATGCGCTTGCGCATAAATGCACTTCTAATGCGGCGACCGGCGCGTGCGAGTGCGACCACGTCATGCGTATCGAGATTTTTTAATTCTTTTGCAATCATCTCCGAAAGACCGGTACCCGACACAAACATATTATACGCATGCGCTGTTACCACAAATGCATCAGGAACAACAACACCTTTTCCTGAAAGCGTATTATACATTTCCCCAAGCGACGCATTCTTACCACCGACAAGCGCAACATCGTCGTTGGAAAGATCCTTCAAGCGCAAGATAAGTGCATGACGTTTGTCTTTCGGCATAGATAAAAAATAAAATAGGGACAATAAAGAATTAAAAACAAAAAGAAAATTATGTTTTAATAATACCATGTGCGCGGTAAAAAAATTTTACAGACTGTTGATAACGAATATAAAACACCAAACAAAAAATAAAAAGAGGAATGAGAAAGAAAAAATAAAGGATCAAACAAAAAACCGCCCGAAACCGAGCGGACTTGTGTTCACACTTTTTCTTATTCTACAGTCACCGACTTCGCCAAGTTGCGCGGTCGATCAACACTACAACCACGCAAAACAGCAATGTGATATGCAAGAAGTTGCAGTGGAATGACAGAAAGTAGTGGCGTAAGTGCCGGAAGAGTATTCGGAACGAAAATAACATCCCGAGCTAATCGACGTATGTCCTCATCCCCTTCCGTTACAATAGCGATAATCCTCCCCTTGCGAGCCCTTATCTCTTCAGTATTAGATACAACCTTATCGTAATCGCCATTTGATTGTTGCCCGATAACAACCACAGGCATTTCTTCATCAATCAACGCAATTGGGCCATGCTTCATTTCTGCCGCGGGATACCCTTCGGCATGAATATAGGAGATCTCCTTGAGCTTGAGTGCACCCTCCAACGCAACGGGAAAATGATACCCTCTTCCGAGATAGAGAAAGTTTCGTGCATCCGAATATCTTTTTGCGATTCTCTGAATACTCTCATCCTGATTAAGAATGCGTTCTATTTTGTCGGGAATCTCGGAAAGCGCCACAAGATGTGCTTTGATCTCCTGCTCCGAAAGAATACTCTTTTCTCTTCCAAGAATGAGCGCAAGAAGTGTTAACACAACAACTTGTCCGGTAAACGCCTTCGTTGATGCAACACCAATTTCCGGACCTGCATGAAGATAAATACCGAAGTCCGTCTCTCGTGCAATCGTGGAGCCAACCGCATTCACAACCCCCATAACGGTCGCGCCTCTTTCTTTTGCAAGCTGAAGTGCCGCGCGAGTATCTGCCGTTTCGCCCGATTGAGATATCACGATCACCACATCCTCTTTCATAATAACCGGATCGCGATACCGAAACTCAGACGCATATTCAATCTCAACAGGAACACGAGTAAATTTTTCAAGAACATACTCACCGACAAGAGCGGCGTGCCAGCTCGTTCCACAGGCGCAAATAATAATTCTCTTCGCATCTTTCAAACAATCAATATGGTCTTCGATACCACCAAGTCGCACTGTTGTGTCGCCATCCTTGTCGTCGAGCCGAACACGCCCGCGCATGACATCACGTATCACATCCGTCTGCTCAAAAATTTCCTTGAGCATGAAATGAGGAAATCCTCCTTTTTCAATTTCTTGTAAAGTAATTTCAAAAGGTTCCGGGTGTTTCTTACGATTCTTTTTTGTCTCCAGAGTTTTCAGTTCATACCCATCTCTCGTGATAATAGCCAGTTCTCCGTCATGAAGGTATTCCACTTGAGAAAACGATCCTGCGAGCGGAGCGCCGTCGGAGGCAACAACATGCACCCCATCACCAACACCAATAACCAACGGACTCCCCTTCCGAGCAACAACAATTTTATCGGGATCACGAGAAGATATGACACACAACCCATACGCACCACTCATAGCACACAATGATTTACTCACAGCATCTTCCAGAAACATATTATCTTCCCATACGCTATCGATAAGATGAGCGATCACTTCCGAATCGGTACTGCTCTGAAACACATATCCTTTATCCGTGAGAAGTGTCCTCAAGGCACTATGGTTTTCTACAATGCCATTGTGCACAATCGCAATATCGCCTGCTGTGTTTACGTGCGGGTGCGCATTTGCGTCGTCCGGATCTCCGTGCGTTGCCCATCTGGTGTGGCCGATGCCGATAGTGGCATCCATTCCACCTTTTTTATCAACCATTTTTCTAAGCTCGGAAACGTTTCCTTTACGTTTCATAACTCTCAGTTGGCGATCAGCCAAAACAGCAATACCCGCGGAATCATATCCGCGGTACTCAAGACGCTGCAAGCCATCGATTAATACCTCTGCTGCGTTTTTATCTCCAATATACCCCACTATTCCACACATAATTATCGTTTCTTATTAAAGCAAATATTCCCCTACGAGGTCAAACTCATATACACATCGGCAACATTTGCTCCTGTTCGTCCAGTGATGATATGAGTATCAATTTCTTTGAAAAAAGAGTGGGTATCGTGCGCATCAAGATATGCTTGCGGATCAAGTCCTGAACACAGAGCCGTCCACACCGCGGAACTATCAACAATGGCTCCTGCAACAGGAGTGTTGTCCCATCCATCGGAAGCAGCACCGAGCACCAATTTCCCTGCTGCATCCAAAGAACCTATCATGTGTACAAGCGCGCCAAGTGCCACTTCTTGATTGCGTCCTCCTTTCCCTTTTGCATTGCCGACAGTCACCGTCGTTTCTCCTCCATAAAGGAGGCATGTTTTTCCCACAACTGCTGAACGTGCGATACGCACACCAACGTCGCGTGCTTCTCCTTGCACTCCCGTCCCCACAATCTGCGCGGTATATCCAAGAGTCCGCGCTTCTTTCGCCATTGCCGAGAGCATGCTGCTGTTTGTTACCGCAAGGACATGATACACGTGCTGAAACAATTTCGGGTCTTTCGGTGTCTCCACAAGCTCGCACTGTGGCAGCGTACACGCTGTAAGCACGTCATATTTCGCCAAAATACGCGCCGCTTCTTCTTTGGTCGTTTGATCCAAAATCGTCGGCCCCGATGCAATAACCGAAAGATCATTGCCCGGCACATCAGAAAATACACACGAGACAACTGTCGCCGGAAATGCCATCGCGGCAAGTTGTCCACCCTGCACTCGAGATGTGTGTTTGCGTACAGTATTTAGTTCGTTGATTGTTGCCCCTCCGCGCATGAGCGTATGGGTGATATCCGAAAGCGTAGAGCAAGTCATATCGTGTGGCAAGCACAGAAGCGACGAACCGCCGCCAGAAATGACGACAATCACAAGGTCGCGTTCCGTTGCTCGCGAAAGCATGCTTTCTATATTTTGTGTCGCTTTGACATTAGCTTCCGACGGCAACGGATGTGTACCTTCATGATACTGAAGATATGAAAGCGCAACACCGCTCCGCACGTCAATCACCACTCCGTCGGTGATAGTGTCGCCGAGCACATCTTCCACAACATGTGCCGCATCAGCCGCACATTTTCCAAATGCCACGACATACACGTTTTGAAAAGAAGAGAGATCGTATTCCTTGCCCCCGACGATAAGCATGTCATCTTTTCGGTGTAACGTACGACGCATTACGGCAGTCGTATCAATCGCCGCATACCCCGCCTCGAGAATAGCGAGTGCGTCTTTTCGTAAGGGTGTTGTGGCAATCTCATCGTAATTTTGAATCATATATTCATAAGTATACCGCATGTTGCCTGACTGCAGTATGTGGAGTACACAAAACGCGCACCGAATGGTGCGCGTTTTGTTGCAGCTTGCTGATTAGGTAGCATTTGCAATGTCCTGAACATCTTCGGCACTATGAGATTCAACCGCTTTCTCAAACTCTTCAACACTACCGAAATCTTCTATCAGTTTATTTTTCAAATCTTCAGGCATTGCATTTTCAGATCCATACGTTTCAAGCGCATGGGTAAGCTCTTCATGAGGGGCCAATTTTTCCCCTTCGGGTGTAAAACCAAATTCCATAATAATATAAAGCAACTTATCTTATAATGTGTCGATTATAGCAAATCAGGTGTTTTTGTCAATACCGCATGTGCTTTATGTTCTACCCCGTGAAATCTTAAGGCGGGGTGAAGCTGATAATTTTTAGCTTGTGAGAAATGGAAAAAGAGAGCGGCGCCCAACGGGCGCCGCTCTCTTTCTTTTTGTTCTCCTCTTCTTTCATTCTCGACACACTTACCCCTTATGATGCGGTGCGTTAATCATGCCACATTTTTTGTATTTATACACTTCTCCCGTTGTGGGATTTACCGCCCCACACGGACACGGATCATTACGTCCCACCTTTTCTTCAGCGCGTGTGGGAATTTGCTTGGAAGATTCATCTCCGCCTGTATTCGTTCGTGCGTTTTCCATGCTCTTTTTTGTCTCTTCCAACTTCTGTTCTTCACGCTTAAATGCACCCGCGCCGATATTGGGAAGCGTCTGCGCAATCTGATCGAAGATGCTCTCCTCAAGGATATGGAACATGCGCAGTCCTTCTTTTTTGTATTCCACAAGAGGATCACGCTGACCATATGCACGGAGGTTCACCGAACTGCGCAAATGATCCATCGTGGAAAGATGCTCCATCCAGAGCATATCAATGACTTGCAGAGCCACACGTCGCGCCGTGCCCCAAAATCCCTCTTCACCAAGAAGCGCGACTTTCTCCTCTACGGTCTTTTCAATATCCGGATATATATTCTTAACTTCCTCAAAGAAAGAAACCACATCATCATGGTCCCCGAGAAGAAGCACACGGCGACGATTATAAATTGACGTACGCTGACGATTCAACACATTATCGAATTCAAGTACGTGCTTACGAGCATCAAAATTGAATCCTTCAATTTTTTTCTGCGCGGTTTCAAGTGAGCGTGTAATCATTTTGTTTTCAATTGGCTCATCTTCGGGGATTCCAAACCGTCCCATCATGGATTTAATGGCATCGGAGGCAAACACTCGCATGAGAGAATCTTCAAGCGACACGAAAAACTGCGTCTCACCTTGGTCCCCTTGTCTACCGGCACGTCCGCGGAGCTGATCATCAATACGACGCGCTTCGTGGCGTTCGGTACCAAGCACGAAAAGACCCCCGAGCGATTTCACCTCTTTGTATTCTTCTTCGGTACACGGATTACCGCCGAGCTTGATATCAACACCGCGTCCCGCCATGTTGGTTGCCACCACAACCGAGCCCTTTCGGCCCGCCTGGGCAATCACTTCGCCTTCGGATTCATGTTGTTTGGCGTTTAAGACATTATGCTTGATGCCCTCTTTTGTGAGATACGCCGAAAGGAGTTCATTATTTTCCACCGAAACCGTACCAATCAACACCGGCTGTCCTTTTTCTTGGAGTTTTTTCACTGTACGCGCGATGGCGGTGAACTTTCCTTTTTCTGTTTGATAAATGAGATCATTGCGATCCACACGAGCAATAGGAACATGGGTCGGCACAGGAATGACATCAAGACCATACACTTTGTAGAACTCCTCCGACGACGAAAGCGCCGTACCGGTCATGCCTGAGAGCTTTTCATACATACGGAAATAATTTTGAAAGGTAATGGACGCAACCGTACGTGATTCGTGTTGCACCGGTACACTCTCCTTCGCCTCAACCGCCTGATGCAAGCCATCGGACCAACGCCTTCCGGGCTGCATACGACCCGTAAATTCATCTACGATGATTACTTGCCCGTCGCGCACGACATAATCTTTATCGCGCTCAAAAAGCGCGCGCGCGCGAACCGCCGTTTCAAGATGATGTACGGAGGTAATACCCTTATCGGTGTAGATATTATCGACACCAAGCACGCGCTCCGCCTTTTCAATACCGATGTCGGTAAGCTGAATGGCCTTTCGTTTTTCATCCACCGTATAATCTTCATCGCGCTTGAGTGTTGAGGCAATACGTGAAAACTGACTATACAAATCACCGGCGCTCTGTGCTTGAGCGGAAATAATAAGCGGTGTGCGCGCCTCATCGATTAAAATAGAGTCTACTTCGTCGACAATGGCAAAGGCATGGGGACGCTGCACGATTTTATCTTTTGTATAGGCAATGTTATCACGCAAATAATCAAAACCGAATTCATTGTTGGTTCCGTAGGTGATATCCGCCATATACGCTTCGTGTCGCTCCGCCGGACGCAAAAACTCATGAAAGACCTTAAACGAACCGAGCTCGTCGCGCTCTTCATCCACATCCTTGTGTCCGGGATCATATATATATGAAGAATCGTGATTGAGAACCGCAACAGTAAGCCCGAGTGCATGATATACCTGCCCCATCCACACAGCATCACGACGAGAAAGATAGTCGTTGACAGTTACCACATGAGCACCTTTCCCCGGCAGTGCATTGAGATATGTAGGGAGTGTTGCCACAAGCGTCTTTCCTTCACCGGTACGCATCTCCGCAATACCTCCTTTGTGGAGAATGATACCTCCAAGGATTTGCACATCGTAATGGCGTTGGTTGAGAGTGCGCTTTGCCGCTTCGCGCACACAGGCATATGCCTCCGGCAGAAGCTCATCAAGCACCTCTCCTTTTTCCAAACGACTGCGAAACTCCGCCGTCTTTCCTTTCAGATCTTCGTCGGAAAGCACAGATATATCGCTTTCAAGAGCGTTTATCTGCTCGACAAGAGGACGTAATTTCTTCAATTTTTTCTCCGGTGTATCACCGAATACCTTTTCCAATACTGACATGGGAGTATGGTAGCACAGAAGTACCCCGAGCGCCAAAGACGTGCTTCGCACATCTTTGACGCTCGTGATGACATAGAATAAGGGAGTACCCAAAAATCGCCCTCGGGCGATTTTTGGGTAAGCAATATGTGACGTCACACATGCTCGGAATTATTTGCTCTTTTTGGTAGCTTTGCGCTTGGTTGTTTTCTTTACAGCTTTTTTCTTTGGAGCTGCTTTCTTTTTCGTTGTCTTCTTCTTTGCGGTTTTCTTTACCGCTTTCTTCTTCGGAGCTGCTTTTTTCTTGGTCGTCTTTTTAGCAACTTTGCGCTTTGTTGTTTTCTTTACAGCTTTTTTCTTTGGAGCTGCTTTCTTTTTCGTTGTCTTCTTCTTTGCGGTTTTCTTTACCGCTTTCTTCTTCGGAGCTGCTTTTTTCTTTGCTGGCATAATGATATAAAAAATGAAAATGAATAATTCGACCAAAACTTTTTTCAAAAAGTTTTTGAAAAAAGTTTTTCTTCTTACATTCATTATCGTACATTCAAAAACAAAGCACAATAATTTTTTTACAAAAAGTGTGGATAAGTAAAAAAAGAAAAATAAAATAAAAAAATTCAAAAACAAAATGCCAAAGAAAAAACAGGGGACTAAAAATTAGGAGATTAAACATTAAAAGTTAAAAACAAAAATTACAAATCAGGAGATTAAAAGTTAGAAGAATAAAGATTAAAAAGTTAAACAAAAAACCTAAAATAAGAAAGAGTTAATTATGTAATTAATTATATAATAAATTATATAATTAATTTTCACGAAAAAAGCGCGGCTAGGGAGGCGTCGCGCTTTTTTACTAAAAACTAAAAACTACCGACTAAAAACTTACTCCTCATGTCTCCTCACTCCAACAACCACTTTTCTCTCCTCTCTCTACTCACCGCTCTCTACTTCACTATCACCACTTCCGGTTCAAGCATAATCCCCGTTTGGTCGTGCACCTTCTGTTGCACCTTCTCCATAAACATCTGTATCTCCTCACTATTTTCTCTTCCTTCATTCACAATCACAAGCGCCTGATGTTCCCACGTGCCCACATTCCCTTCCCTCACCCCACGCATCCCCGCCACATGATCAATCAGCCATCCAGCGGCAAATTTTACCCTGCTATCGGGAAGCATGGTATGCACGGCGTCGGGATATTTTTCCAATACATGCCTTCCCGTACAATCATCAACAATTGGATTTTTAAAAAACGATCCGGCAGTGCCAATCTTTTTCCAATCAGGAAGTTTGCGAGCGCGCACACGTGCAACCGCCTCAGCAATATTTCGAGAACCACTCACGCCATTTGATACACGCTCCATTTCTTTTACAATATCGAGGTGGAGTGTGCGCTCAGATACCGTATGAGAAAAACGAAGTGCCGCGCGCACAACGACATATCGATTCGGCTCTTTCTTGAAGAGCGAGTCGCGATATCCAAAATTACACATACCTTTTTCAAGACGAATCGTTTTTTTCTTTTTCATATCATACACTTCCACCCAAGAGACAACATCTTTCACTTCGCTTCCATAGGCGCCGATATTTTGCACAATCGCTCCACCCACAGTCCCCGGGATTGTCGCCAGGCACTCGATACCATAAAACCCTCTCTCAACCGAACTATTCACCACATCATTCCACGCCTCTCCCGCTTCGGCGACACATGTCACATCACCGGTATCAGTATGAGAAAAAGTAATTCCCTTGTTTTTTATATGCACGACAACACCCGTGAATCCTTCGTCAGAAAATAACGTATTTGAACCACCACCAAGAATATGGATAGGTATGTTCTTTTCTTCAGCACATGAAAGCGCATCAACAATGTCGTCCTCCGACGCAACAAAAAACAGGTACCGTGCCAGCCCACCCGCACGGAGCGTGGTGTAATCGGCAAGCAATACCTGTTCCCTACAATCCATATAATTTGGATTTTGTTTTATTTTGCGCACGCACACGACCGGCGGGGCGAGCTCCAAAAAAAATGTCTTAATGTGAGTGCAACCGCCGGTCATGTCCGAGCGCAAAGCATTGAACACAACACGAAAGATGCTCTCATAGTATACGGGAACACCCATATAAACGCAAATCCCGCCAAAGGCGGGACTTACGCAGACATTCGTTGTTTTTGAAGCGCACAGAGCAAAAGCTCCAAACACTCACATGAGTATTATAGCAGATTTTCAAAATAATGCAAGTACTATGGTAATGCCTCGAGATACGCCTCTCCTTGTTTCTGAAAATCAGGGAATCGAGCAATCGCATCTTCAAGAACAGTACGGGCTTCTTCGTATCTTCCCGCCTTTGCATACAGCGATGCGTATCCCGTGAGCATACCACTATCGAGCATGCCCTGCTGTTCCGCTTCATACATCACATCTTCCCATATGTGAATCGCATCATTATACGCGCCGGCATCAGAGAAAAGCTGTGCGAGCGTTCTGTCGGCAATGCGCACATGTTCTGGAAGCGCAACAAGAATGTCAGAAGCCTCGTCAATGCGATCTGCATATACCAGCGCTTTTATCAAAAGATGCGCGGCCGCCACATATTCAGGAGTACGAGCATACACCTCGTATCCGGTTTCCACCGCTGCATCATATGCATCGCCTGAGAGTTGAATCATTCCTTTTATAATCAAAAACTGCACCTTCTCGGGAGAACGCTTGAGCGCCTTTTGTATCCATGAAAGCGCCTCTTCATTACGGTCCTGACTTATAGAAAGAACACTAGCGGTATACAACGGACGCGCGTGAAGTGGGCGCTCTTTTATTTCTTTTTCAATTTCATCTTTGGCACGTGTAGAGAGAACGTCCTTCACATCGTCGGGAATGCTGTCGGCCCGAACAACACGCTGTGCCGTTTGTACAATCTGCTCGCGTGCTTCGCTTCTTCCGAGATACGTTCCTTCGAGTGCTTTCTTCCACGCAGTCTCGTTCTCCTCTGCTGTATAAGAAGTAGCACGCGCCTTTGCCATGAGCGTTGCTGTGTTTGTGCGAAGCGCCGGTATATTTACGGCGTATACCAGAACAACCATTCCCAAAACACACACGGCGACAGTTGGTATGCGATATGTATTAGAAATCTGAAATGGCATTTTTTTCTTTTCCTCTCCCACGTTCTTTTCACGCGCATGGACATACCCAAGAATGGTGAAGAACACAATGTAGCTGGTAATCGTATCAAAAACAAAAAAGTTTTGCGCGGCATATCCAAGCACAACGCCCGAGAGAACACTTTTTTCAGCCACACTCATACGCCCTTTCCACACAAGATACAGAAGGGCAACGTACAGAGAGAGATATCCGAGAAGTCCAAGTATGCCGCCGGCGATCAGCCAATCCAAGAAAATATTGTGCGCTCGGTCAAAGAATGGTTCTTGATCATATAAGCGCGCGTCATAATATTTTAGAAAAACATAATCAAAATTCTCCTGTCCCCAGCCGAGTATCGGGCGTTCTTTCCACCCTTCAAGCGCAAGCCCCCATACCAAAAGACGCGAGCGTGTTGTTTTGTCTTCAAGTGAAATGGAGGCAAAACGACGAAGCGTTCTGTTTTCTGTTACAAAAGAAGATTCTCTCGCCGAGAAAAATATACCTCCCAGAATAATGAGGAGAGCGATGACACCGCCCGAGATTATACGAAACTTTTTCTCTTCTTTCGCACGAGTAAAAAATACATAGAGAAGTGCCACAGTAATCGTGCCTACAATAAAACCAACCATCGCGCCACGCGTTGCTGTGTAGTACATAACCCAAAGATTGAAAAACGCAATGGCACCGTATACATATCGCTCTATGCGCACGATCTTCGGTCGTACTAAAAGAAAGAGTGCGAGCCCTGCGTGAAGCATGGCATAGGAACCAAGATACGCGGCATTCCCGAGGATTCCGGCAACACGATTTGCTTCACCGAGCTCTAAGAGTCCACCCAATCCCACAACTACCGACACACCCAACATGACACGCATGAGCCACGTCCATGTTTTTTCTGTTTTCATTACTGAAGAAAGTGCCAGGAAATATCCTGCCAAGTGAAGAATTGTCACATACCCTTCCATGCGCTCAAATATACTCCAAAAACTTCTCAGCGGATCAAATGAAAAAAGTGTTGCAAGCCCCATGACACCGGTAAAACCAAGAATTGCATAGAGAATGGCGCTTTTCTTCTGCCGATATATCGGGGAAAGAATAGCAAGAGCGATCCAGGCAAAAAACATCACTTCAACAATAATACGAAATGCGAAGTTCTTTCCAACAACATATGGGAAAAAGGTATACGAAGAAAAGACAAAGACGACAAGAGGTATGAGAAACACTCCCGCAAGAACGATTCCCTTCAGTATGCGTTCAACTTGTTCTTGATACATGTGTGTGCATTGTAGCATACTTCAGGAGATTAGGAGATTAACGGTTAAACGTTAAAGGAAACTAGCATCTACAAGCTCGAGGATCATCATGCTATACTCTCTCATATATATGAAGCGCCTAAAATCTCACATCCACACACTCCTCACAAAAGGAAGTGAAAAAATCGGTACCGACCTCGTCTATATTGTAAAAGGCGGAACATGGCTCGCACTAGGGCAAGGCGTTGCTTCACTCGGCGGCATATGCCTTGCTATTGCATTCGCCAACCTTCTTTCTATTGAGACATACGGAAATCTGAAATTCATATTATCATTCCTCTCTCTTCTTTCCATACCGACAATCCAAGGAATGAATTTGGCCATTGTACGCACCGTTGCGCAAGGAAATGAAGCAACCATATACCCCGCACTTTCTCTCCGTATGAAAGGAGGTTTTATCGGCTCTCTTGCATCACTTGGTGTCGCTCTATATTTCACCACGACGAACGCTTCATCTCTCGTCTTTGGTTTTCTCATCCTCGCCTGTGCCGTCCCTTTCTTTCAAACACTTCCTCTTTGGAAAGACTACCTTAATGGAAAGAAAAAATTCCGAACACTCAGTATCTATCAATCAACAGGAAATATCCTTCGTATTACAGTGATTATCATTACTCTCTTTATCACTCAAAATATATTCTTTATACTCGGAGCATATCTTTTAACGCATATACTTACTCACGCCGCTACGTTTCTTATTACGCTTAAAAGATACCCTCCTAATACACGGAAAGATGTCACAACCACACCCTACGCATTCCATCTCAGCGCTATGAGCGTTCTCGATACCATCGCAAATCAAGTCGACAAAATCCTTCTCTTCTTTTTTCTAGGTCCGGCGAGTATTGCCATATACGCATTTGCTCTCCGCCCCGTCGAAGAGCTTCGCAACCTTCTTCAAAGTATTTCCAAGCTCAATATCCCAAAATTAAGCATGCGTGATCTTCCCACACTCAGACACACTCTTTCAAAAAAAGTTCTTCTCTTTTCACTGGCTATTATCCCTTTCGTTGCTCTTTATATCATCCTTGCCCCTCTTTTCTTTTCACTCGTATTTCCTCAATATGAGAGCGCTGTCATCTACTCCCAAGTATTTTCTCTTACCCTTATTCTGTATCCCAAAAAGATCATGTGGCACGTGCTCACAGCGCATGCGCAAAAAAAAGAACTTTACGTACTCAACACCCTCATCCCGCTCATAAAAATCGCTCTTTTTTTCACACTCCTTCCTCTCTACAGTATATGGGGTGTTATTGCCACCCTCTTCATTATTGAGGTCATTACCTATGTTGCTCTTTGGATCACTCTTTTCCAAATCGGAAAATCCGACGCACAACACGCACGAACACCCCCCACTGCTTCTTCCTAAATCTCCCCGTGATACTTTGCTCCATTATTTGTTTGGTGTATCCACGGTACATAAAACTATTCTTGTACTCAGACACATTCCTTACAAGACGATCATATTCTTTCTTTGGAGAGACAACAGGTTCTTTTGATTCAAGAAATAAACGAGTGCATATATTATCAAACTCACCTTTGCACACAGAAACATTGCTCAATCTTTCACGTTTAGCGAGAGTGAGTGCTTCGTCCATAACATGAAAATCGTCATTTCCTTCTTTTTTCTTCTTCTGAATGTATGCTTGCATTTCTCTTCTTCGAATAGGAGTGCTCTTAAGGTATTTTTGTATCACCCGCGCACAATACTCTTGAGTATCCTGTTCAAATTCGTGTAATGCACATGGATATTCCACGTGAATATTTTCATACCCCTTTTCATACATACATTTTGTAACAAACGTCTCTGGACGTTTCGATTCTCCAGGAGATGGAATACACGTGAGTGCTTCTTTTAGAAGCTCTGTTCTATAGAGATGTGGACCATTTGGTGTAATGGTTCCTGTCGTATATTCATACGCAAGCGGATTCATGAAAAAAGTCTTTTGAGGAAAACGATCCATGAACGAAATCATCGTCTCAAGAGTTCCAGGAAGCACAATCATGTCGGCATCAATAAAGAATGTATATTCCTTTCCGTGCTCAAGCGCTTTTTTATACCCCACCCGAAGTGTCTGTGTAAACGGAGTAACATCACGAATAATCGTGATGTTACTGTCAAAAAATCCGTTCTCTTTTATGGCGTAGATAGTGATCGGCTCACTCCGTTCTCCGACAGACCGGACGATAACACATGCTCGTTTGGTATTCTCTGTATCCATATGATAATTATAGTACGCTTGATACTTTTTTCAACATACGTCTGTATATACTTTTTAGTATTCTTATATAACGAAATACGCCATATCGAAGAGACAAGAAAAAGATTGCTACTGGAGGTAATACACGGGGGCGTGCCTCCTGTACCACACACTCAAAAAAAGCCAAATACCGAGAGCCTACTTCTTCCATCGAAGATACTGCAATATGAGAACGGTAATCAGATATGTGATGAGCAACACGATCAATCACCGCAAGCACATCTGTAGTATCAGTGAACACCTCTCCCCCTTTACCAATGAGCTCAGGATGCCCACCGCTTGAGCGCACAACTGCTGGAAGTCCTGAATGAAGAGCCTCAAGCAATGCGTTCGAGCATGGGTCATTCTTTGATGCCGTGATGAACATGTCGCTTTCGCGCAACTTCTGCGCAAGAACACGGCTTTCAAGCGGTGGTATCATACGTATATGCTTAAAAGAGACGGGGCTATTCCCAATAAATGTCATCTCATACCGGCCATAATCGAGATGTTCATCGAGAAAACGATAGATATCAAAACCCTTTCCCTCATGATGTGACCAACTCGTAGCAATAATACGGATTCTTCCCGAATCCAAAGCTGTTGATGCGTCGTTGCCGGGATAAAAGATATCCGGGTCGGGGGCATTTACAATAACCACTTCATATTCATGATCCGCCATACCACGACGCTTATTTTCTTTCTTGCTCCAATATGATTGAAAGACGGTCGCATCCGATACCAGAGCATTGATGCGGTAAATCTCGCGATCAATACCCAAGCGTTTCTTCCCTCGATACATATTCACCGGCCCATCAACACGATGCACAAAAAGCTTCTCTGGATACGATTTCCGCAATGCCAATACTTTGGAAAACACCCCTCCTTTTCCACCTCCAAAAGAGTGGCTGTTGAAGACAATAATATCGGCCTCTTCGGGAGATTCTGTTACCACACCCTTCTCTCCTAGATACCGTTTGAGCATCTTAAAGAACTGATTAGCACCCCCAAACGGACCTTCAATAACATTGTAGAGAAAATATATCTTCATATGACTTACAATTTTGATTGCAATGCCTGAAATAATTTTTTATATAGTGGCATGATGACTTCCGGAGTGCATCTCTCTTTACAGTACACAATGCCTCTTTCGGAGCATTCCTGCCGTTTTTGTTCATCATTTATTAGCTGTCTAAGAGAAGTACTCCAGTCTTCCGATGTATGACATATGTATGCCGGCGATCCTCCATACGAAGGAATAGGCGATGCACACACGGGAATGCCAAGCGCCATGGCAACACCTATTTTTGTAAATGTGTGTCCTTGATTATATGTCTCATGCACATCTCTCGGTGCAATAAAGATATCTCCATGAAGAATATGTGCAACAATGTCACGTTCACAATACGGCACAAACGACACGGGGATAGGACCAAGATCAATTTTATGCTCTCGATTACTCACAATAATGATTTGAAAAGGATTCGCCTCAAAAATATCAATCAGCACATCTCGAATCTGTGTGATATCTCCAGCCTTAGGATAATATCCAACCCAGATAAGAGTCTTTGGCTTATGTGACACGTCTTTTCTCTTGAGAAAATACTTTCCATGAAGACTCTCTTCAATAACAACCACTTCAGTATCGGGAAACAATTCTTTTACCACACCTGCAATATAATGCGATGAGACAATGACCGCATCACATATGCAGGTAAAGCGCATAATAGCATCTCGCTGGGAGGGAAGAATTTTCTTTGATTCCGTATCGTAATAATTCACATTGATGTCCAAGACAATGCGAACACCCTGTCTCCTAAGTGCTATTGCTCGTTTGTATGCTCGAGCATCGAACACTTTTTGAAACACCACAACATCATACCGACGAAAAGGTATGTATAAACCAACACGAATATCCATATCCCCCGAAAAGAAACGAATCACATCATATGCTCGAATACGAGTCGAGGCCATAACGTGATTGTAGGGGCGAATATATGGAACAATAAAACCGACTCGTGTTTTTTTTTGTTTTTTCTTACACATCATGTTTTTTCATGACAAGCAGCACTGAATGGCCAAAAAATGGAGGTAGGACGTACTCTGAAATCTTTCGCAATACTTTCCAGAATATGTTTCTCCCCTCAGATACAGCACTGAGTATTGTCTTACCAAAAAAAACTTCGTCCTTCAGACCTTTCAGTCGAGATTGATATTTTTTCATACAAAGAGAAAACCCTCGTCGTTCCATATCAGCAATCACATCTTCAGCACGGAGGGCGTATTGATAAAACACTTCATCATTTTGTCGTTGTGAGAGGGGTGGATATCTCCCCGCACGTCCTTTCCATCTCCGAAAGCCGCTCATCTGTGGAAACGAGACAAAAGCATACCCGCCCGGAGCGATAACACGCGCCATTTCGTCAAGAATATCGTCATGCCCTTCTTGGAAATGTTCAATAACACCAATCGACCAATATCCTTGAAAATAATTATCGGGAAAATCTATAGCACGCACATCCCCCTCAATAATAGAGAGATCGGGAAAATGCGCATGGAGCGCACTCACTGTCTCGTGCGCAGTATCGATTCCGCGTGCATCGTATCCTGCATTACGAAGTGCAAGCACCACATGCCCATCCCCGCACCCTCCCTCAAAAATGCGTGGGGCATATAACACGGGCAAGAAGCGCTTTGTCACGGCAGGCATGCGCGTGTTCCCGTAAGCACGGGACCGTACACGATCAGAAAATTTCTCATGTTTCCATTGTGCATCCCAAAAAGAAGGGTCGGGACGCTGTCCAAAAAAGAGGACCCGTTTTGAGTCGGAATCGTAATATTTGTTCATATGTTTCGTTCACACACAACTACCTCTATGTGCTTTGCAAATACAGTAGTCGTATGATGTGTTTCTGCCTTTTTCCGCGCGCATCTTCCCATGTTCACACAATGCTGACGATTGCCGAGACACTGTTCGAGCGCACGTTTTAATGAGATAACATCCTTGCTCTTAAAAATGTACCCGTTTTCTCCTTCTTCAATATAGCATTTTGTGCCACATGTATCACTCACAATCACCGGAAGGCCATGCGCCATTGCCTCAAGTGGAGTGTAGGCTGCTGGTTCAGCATAACTTGGAAGGACAAAGATGTCATGTTGGAGGAATATCTCTTCCATATCGACATGAGGAACATCTCGAAGCACAGAGACAGCATCCGAAGGTATGTGCTCTCGAATGTATTCGACAATCTCATGTTCATACTCCTCATCGTAAGAGCTCCCCACAAGAGTAAGGGTGATATCGTATCGAACGAGCAGTTCTTTATATGCGCGGAGAAGGAGGAGGAAGTCTTTTCTTTTCTGAAACTTGCCCACAGCCAAAATGCGCAATGGTCCACTCTTGGATATGTATCGTATTCGTTCGGGAACAGAGGTAGCAAAGGGAATATACACATACAAAGAATGTGCCTGCGAGCATATATTCTCAAGCGGAGAAATAATACCCCGCACACGAATAATATACTTAAGAACAAAAAGGGTGACGCGTTTGCTTAGCGTGTCACCGCAATACCTCTCGGTCTGTGCAAGAAGATACACATTGCGACACAAAAGACGTGCAGAAAAAGACATGGTGACAGTAAACATATTTTTCTGACCTCTCACAAAAATCATATCAGGACGAACTTTCTGTAAAAAATAAATAACAGATCTGATACGCGGCACGCTCCATATATACATAATCTTTTCAGTAAATTCTCTCCCAAACACATTGGAAAAGATATGACGAATCGCCTGAGAGACACACCCTTCTTCTACAACATATGGTGAAACAACATCATAATCCTCAAGACCATTCAACGAGCGCAACGCAAGCACTGACACATGGTGCCCAGCATCTTGAAGAGCCTTCACGCGCATGCGCAAATTCAAATGGAACCGAGGCACAATAAAGAGGACATTCATAGACAGAATCTACACGAGCCACAGCGGAGCAATGTGTTTGATGGAACGTGCAGTGAGCATATCATACGATCGGTTGATATACATCTCTCGCGCCTTTTCATCCGCTTCCATCATTCTCACAATTGCGCTCTTAAGAGCCTCTTCATTGTCGACCGGTACAAGAAGTCCGTTCTCCTCATGGATAATAATTTCAGATGGGCCATATTTGCAGTCGGTACTTACCACCGGCACCCCCGAGGCCATTGCTTCCAAAAGAACATTCGGCATTCCCTCCATGCGCGATGAAAGGACAAACGCTCCTGCTTTTGCAAAACACGCAAAAGGATTCTCAACAGCTCCTGGCAGTGTTACATTTTTCTCCATGTGAAGCTCTCGGATGAGACCTTCGAGCATCTTTCGTTCACTTCCTTCTCCCATAATGACGAGATTCGTATCGCCCATACGCTCATCTTTTCGTGCATGTACATACGCACGAATGAGTGTATCAAATCCCTTTTGCGGCACGAGCCTGCCGGCGGCGATGATTGTGCGAGATGACACTTCTGCCACAACACATTCGCTTCGTCTTTTCTTTTCAATATCCGCCAGATCAAGTGGGTTGGAAATGACATCTATCTTTTTAGGATCAAGATAATATTTCTCCAACAAAACATCGCGTATACCCTCTGCATTCACCACAATTCTCCCCGGCAGACGATACAGCGTCCGCATAAAAGGTTGATAAAGAGAATGGAGCGCCTCGGGATTATTGCGGACACTCACCGTGAGAATATCGAGCATGCCGAGAGAAGTACATGCAATAATCGCTGGGATACTCGCCCCCTCCATAAAGGTAATCACTGTATCGGGTCGCTCTTCTTTCAATATGCCTCTCAATGCACCTACGCGACGCAATACCATATACGCTTTTTTCAAGAGATTTTCATTAGCACCACAATCCATATCCACAATCCGTCCGCCATATGAATACGCGATGTCTGATGTGTCAGAGAGCGCAATCACCACCTCATGTTCTTTTGCCCACTCCTGCGACAGACGCGACACAACACGTTCGGCGCCGCCACGATGGAGAGAATAAATTGAGACAAGAATTTTCATAACCTATACACGATACACCTCCTCATACTCATCTACCGTGCGCGCAAGGGTAAACATGTCGGCTTTGGATTTTGTGCGTGCTTTTCTCTCATGTTCGGAAAGACGAAGCACACGCTCACACGCTTGGAGGAAACCTTCCTCATCACCAAGTTCGTAGAGTCCTTCAGGGAGAATTGTTTCGGCATTCCCGCCCACGTCGCTTGCCACAATAGGCAACCCTGCAATGAGTGCTTCAATGAGCGTAATGGAGAGTCCTTCATAGCGCGACGTGAGTGTAAAGAGGTCAAAAGCTTTCGCGAAACGAAATCCTTCCGGCACCGCTCCCACAAGATGCACACTCTCCGAAAGATGAAGAGCCTCAATCTCTTTCTCCACCAAAGCTCGCTCATCACCATCACCAATAATAATGAGGTGTGCGTGTTCATGACTTTTTTTCAACTGTGCAAATGCACGCACAAGAAACGCATAGTCTTTCTGATAGGCAATACGTCCGATTGAACCAACGAGAAATGCATCGTCGGGAATTACTGTGTTGCAAAGTGCTCCCAACTCCCTCCGCGCTTCCCCGCGAGAAAGAAAATCCTCATCCGAAAGAGCAAGACCGTTGTAAATAACACGGGCGTTTTTCGCCATACCAAGCTCTTTCCCTCGCTCCATATTTTCTTTACTTACAAACACCGACACATCAACACATGGCAAAAAGATTCGGAAGAAAAGTGTGTAAATATATCGCTTGAGAGCTGAAAGCTCGTAGTGTGTATCAAGGAGCGACATCCCGCGAAAGGTGAAAACGGTCTTCGGACGGTTCTTTTTTGAGACGAGTTTTGTGGAAAGCGCGGCAACGAGCGCATTCGAGCTATTCACATGGAGTACGTCGTATTTCTTGAGAGAAAGAATGTTCTTCATCTCAATAATAAAACGAAACATGTCCAGAGGATTATGTCCACGAGTAAGATGCACGAGACGCATCCACGCAATCCCCTCTCTTTCAAGCATTGTCGGAAGCGTATCGCCATCACGACCAATACCGACAGTCACGGTATGTCCTCGTTTTGAAAACTCACGTGCAAGATTGAAAACCGACGTCTGCGCCCCGCCAATATCACCTCTGGTAATAATAAGAAGAATGTTCATAGTGTGTATTATTCAAGTAAATCTTTCATTTTGAGATTATAGCGTTCCGGCTCAAATATGGTGCGCGGAAATTTCTCTTTCATACGGAGGGCGGACTCTTTCAGAGAGTTCAAAATAGCAGGGTTATCCAAAAGAAGCAACATACGCTTGGTGAGGCACGCACTATCGCCCGGCGGACAAATGAGCGCGTCGTCGGTGGTTACAAGCGAGCCCACCACACCCACGTCGGTGGTGAGAAGGGGTGCGCCCGCAAGAAGCGCACGAATAAGAGCTGCGCCGTACCCTGCTTGTCTCGGAGTGTAGAGTGCAAGATCGGCATAGGCAAGATACGTACACACCGCGCTCTGTTCAAGAGTTGGGAGGCAGATGATGTGTTGCTCCAACGATTCTGCGTGAATAAGGCGTTTGATCTCTTTTTGAATACGCACGCATCCAGACACTGTAAGAAACGCATTGGGATATCGGCGCGCCACCGGAGCAAACGCCAAAAGGGCGGTATGGACATCTTGTTCATGCATGTGTGTTGCATCGAGAAAAAAAACAGGTTGTCGATTATTGTACACATCCGGCCGTGTGTCGGGCACATGAGATACTAAAACGGGAGGAGGGACGATAGCGACAATCGCTGAGAGATCTTTTCCCGCACATGTATCGCACGTCTTCTTCACTCGTATAGACGGCACCACAGTCAAACGCGATTCTGTAAGAATACGCGCGATGTTGCGCGATGATTTATCGCCCGCTGAAATTTCCTCGTGTACGTATATGTTGTACTCCGCGTGAAACGCGCGCGCGAGCGCGCGAGTATATCCTCCCACCTTCACGATATCATCACCAACAATAGAAACATACTCCTTAGCACTCTCCACAAACGGAGCGCACGCTTTTTTAACTCTGCGGGAAGTTATGAGGGAAAGACGGTACTCGTCTACATACACGACTTCCGTATTATTAGGGAGGTCATTAAGTGCTGACGATTCATCGCTTCGCACGACACACACAAACAATTTCTCGGTAAGGCGTGCCATACGCTCCACACGTTCTTCCAGTGTGGAATCAAGGGTATCGGTATGATCATGTGCGATGAGGCAAATATACATAAGTTACATTTGTTGCTTGTATAGGACACAAACAACGCTCACGCAATTTTGTATTATTTTATCTTTTTTATCGTCTACCATTTTCCTCATGATACGCTGAAAGCGCAATCACCGCATCACGATCATCTTCTGAAGCAACGCGGTTATTTTTTACATGCCCACACACTTTGCATGTATGAACAATATATTCTTCCGTCCTTTTGATAAAAAAGCTCTCTGGTTTCATCATACCGCCACATGAGGCAGCTCTATCCCCGGGATGAATGTCCACGTGTTTACTCCACAAACACTTTGGGCAGTGATTAGTGTAGCCGTTGCCGGCAACATGCATACCACATTTCTCACAGACAAAATCCTCTTTCATATGGCGAAATGTGGTACTCATTGACTCCATAATAACACAAAAACAATATTCCCTCCTCTGTCCTCATGATATACTTATCAAATATGATTGAAGAGGTTGTCCTTAGAAAATTTGTCACGTGGATCAAACTCAAAGTCAAGCTTCATATCGCAGATATCAATTTTTATTTCCACGAAAGGGAAATCTGGTGGGCAAGCTTAGGTGCTAACGTTGGTTATGAACAAGATGGGAAAAACAAGAAATTTGAACGCCCGGTGCTCATAGTGAAAAAGTTTAATTCTCATCTTCTATGGGTACTCCCTCTAACAAGCACAGTAAAAGAACACAAATATTACTTCAGGACGATGTACGAAAATCGAGAGTACTGTATTATTCTCTCCCAGATTCGGACAATCAGCAGTAAAAGACTTCTACGTAAAATCCGAACACTCCCAGTTGACGAGTTTGAAGGTGTCAAAGAAAAAATAAGAGCGATTCTATAAAAAACGATCCCCCATCCGTACGGATGGGGGTCTCGGAGCCCGAGGGCCTTTATGTACTCAATAATACCATCTTCAATCAAAAAAGCAACATCTTATCTTGTAGAAAACAAAAACAGAGCAAAAAGAGAATATTATTGCATAATCAAAAAAGCGGCGCCACAGGCGCCACTTTTTTGATTATGCTTCTTTCTTCACCTCCTCTTTGTCTTTCTCATCTTTCAGTGCAATACCATGCGCGCGGAGAATCTCTTCATATTCTTTACGCTCAATGGTTTCTTTTTCAAGCAGATATTTCGTAATAGCTTCAAACGCATCTGTATTATCCTCAATCACCTCTTTTGCACGCGCAAGCGCTTCGGTGATGATGCGAGTAACCTCCTTATCAATCGTTGCCGCCACCTCATCGGAATATTCGCCTTCACTTTTCGTTGTCCCCAAGAAACGTTTCGCCGGGGCAGACTCAAATGCCACCGGGCCAATCAATTCAGACATGCCGTAGCGTCCCACCATATCGCGCGCAAGCGCTGTTGCCACTGCGAGGTCATGCGACGGTCCTGTGGTGATATCATCAAACACGCGAAGCTCGGCGGCATACCCACCAAGCGACACCGCAATCTCATCCAAAAACTCTTTGCGCGATTGGAGCTTGCGTTCTTCAATCGGAAGTTTCAGGGTGTAGCCGCCGGCATGCCCGAGCGCAATGATAGAAATTTTATGCACCGGATCAGCAAACGGCAAGACCGACGAGACAATCGCGTGTCCCGCTTCATGATAGGCGGTGATATTTTTTTCACGCTTGGAAATAATGCGGCTCTTACGTTCCGGACCAAGCATCACCTTCTCAATAGAGCGAATCAAATCAAATTGCGATACATGCTTTCTGTCTTCTCGCGCCGCGAGAATCGCCCCTTCATTCATAAGCGAGTAGAGATCGGCACCGGAAAATCCCGGAGTGCGCTCGGCAACAACCTTCAAATCCACATCTTCGGCAAGCGGCTTTCTCCGCGCATGAATGCCCAAAATTTCTTCTCTATCCGCTCTGTCGGGCAAATCAAGCACCACCCGGCGGTCAAAACGCCCGGGCCGGAGCAATGCCGGATCAAGTACGTCAGGGCGATTGGTCGCCGCCATCACAATCACCTTTTCTTGCGGCTCAAAACCATCCATCTCCACAAGAATTTGGTTTAAGGTTTGCTCGCGTTCGTCGTTGCCACCACCCATGCCGGCGCCGCGCGCGCGACCCACCGCATCAATCTCATCAATAAAAATAATTGCCGGCGCTGCCTTCTTCGCGAGTTTAAAAAGGTCGCGCACGCGGCTCGCACCCACGCCAACAAACATCTCCACAAATTCCGATCCGGAAATAATAAAGAATGGCACATTTGCCTCCCCCGCAACAGCGCGCGCAAGAAGTGTTTTTCCCGTTCCTGGAGCACCCATAAGCAGCACACCTTTCGGTACACGCGCACCGATGTCCAAAAACTTTTTCGGATTCTTCAAAAAATCAACGATTTCCGTTAGTTCTTCTTTTGCTTCCTTCACGCCCGCCACATCTTTGAAGCGTACCTTCTGGCTTTTGTCGTTGGGATCAATCACGCGCGCATTTGATTGTCCGAAAGAAAGTGCCTGCATGCCGGCACCTTTCGCCTGTCTCATCATAAACCAAATAATAAAGCCAATGAAAAAAAGCGGGAGAAGGAACGGCAAGAGATTGAGTGCCCAATACCCAAAACCACTCGGGTTTTTGATCTCGATAGCCACACTTGAAAGTGCTTCAGGGGTAACGCCATAATTGCCGAGCGTTTCGGAGAGCGACGATTCTGTTTCTTTCTTAGACACCCGCTCAGACTCATCAGCAAGTGTGATCTTGAGTTCCTCACCCTCCACGGTGATTGCCACGATCTCACCGGAGGTGATGCCAGAGGCAAGTTCTGAGAGTGTCATTTCTTCAGGATCCTCAAAATTCCCGCTCAGAAATGAATAGAGGGTAAGAAGCACGGCAAAAATGAGTACCGTGCTCACGATATTGTTCAAAAATTGCGTACCTGTTGCGACCTTTTTTTTCGGACGCCCACGTTTTCCCTTTTTCGGTTTTTTGTTTTTAGGATTAGGAAACATATATACAGAGAGTTGTTAGTTTTTATTTGTTAGTACATCGCTTTATAGCGACATAAGTGCAGTAACGTCGGCTACCCCGACATAACCGACTCGTTCAGACTATAACTGTACCATAAAAATGGACATGAATAAAATAAATCGCTCTCGTCCATAAAAGGGTTGCGCACAAATCACACAAAAAAAATCCGCGCTGTGCATGCGCGCGGATTGTTAGTTTTCCTCATCCAGTTCCGCTCGCGCTTCGGCGAGAGAGCGAATGTACGGTCCTGAAAAATATCCTAGCGACTGACATGAGCCGTCGGGAAAATTTTTTTGCACAAGGACGAAGACATTCGTGTCCTCTGTAAGACAAACACGAAACCTCTCCGCCTGTTCTTCCACATCCAGAATCGCATCAAGAAAATCTGCATGCGATTCAGAGTGAATTTCCGCCGTTTCAGGAATATACACCGCAAGGTGATATTCCGAATGCGACGGGGCAGATTGCTCCTGTGTCGTCGCACATCCCGCCAGGATGAGCAACGTCATGAGCACGACAAAAGTTTTTTTCACAGCATCTCCTTTTTTGCTTCCTTAAAAAAGGGCTTCCCATTAAACGGGTCATCCTTTTCAGGAAATTGTTTTCGGAATTTTTTGACCGCATCTAGCACGGCCAATTTGTAGGTTATGCCGAACCCTCGCACCAACTTTCCCTGCTGATGAAACAAAAGGGTGTGATATCTACCCTCTTTTATGTCATATCCCACAAGGACATAATCGGCGTTATTTTTAACGTACCCAAGCGACACCCCGAACACTTGTCCGACAGGGCGTTTCTCTTTCTCCTTCTCCAAGAAGGCAAGGTGCTTCTGGAGATGAGCTCCATACCATACACCGGTGGCAAAGAGAAATACTACCACCAACACACCAGTAACCCCCAATGTGATTTTTTTCATTTTCTCTTTTCTTTTTACAAGTTACGGAAATGTATTTATGACTCAATGCTTTATACCATACATGATCCACATTTGGCAAACGTATCGCATGTATGATATTTTCTGGTATGATACTTTGTATATGGCACTCGTTCGCAATAAAAAAGCCGGATTTGATTATGAGATATTGGAGAAGATGGAAGCGGGAATCTCCTTGCGCGGTTTTGAGGTGAAGGCACTCCGCAAGGGACAAGGGTCACTTGAGGGTGCGCATGTGGTCGTCCGTGGTGGCGAAGCATTTGTCGTCGGTATGCATATTCCGCCCTATCAGGGTTCAAATACTCCCGACGACTACGATCCCAACCGCACGCGCACACTTCTTCTTTCAAAAAAAGAACTTGCCCATATTGCCGAACACGAATCACAGAAGGGATTGACAATTGTGCCCATTTCAGTGTATAATAAGAGTCGCCTTCTCAAGATGGAAATCGCTATTGCGCGCGGAAAGAAAAAACACGACAAGCGCGAGACGATTAAGAAGCGCGACATGGAGCTTGATATGCGCCGTTCGTTGAAAGAAGAATAGTGCATCCATAGATGCATGCCAAACGGTCTTTTCCGAAAAGTACACGAATGTTTTAGCCCAGCCCCACTTTCCTGTGAATATGTTTGTTCACCTATATTGCAGGAAGTGATTATTCATCTCTTACATACAAAAGTGTGCAGTGAAAGTGGGGCTGGATTCAAAATACGCTTCGTGTATTTCTCGGGGATGATCGGCTTCGACGTGTAATCGTGTGGGTTTGTGCAAAGACGAGCTGAGACAACTCGCAAAACTGTTTCAACCAATACGTGCAAACACAATCGCACAAAAAGCGAAGGCAATCGTTTCTCCGTTTTACACAGCGAACGACTTCGCTTTCGCTCACGCCTAAATATATCCGACACCTTGTGTGTTTAGGATCCTGACGCGCTTTGCGCGAACGGTTGCCTGAGCGACGCTCGACCCCTGACATCTGATACGGGATTTCGAGTGTTATCCATCAGATTCCAACACAGCAACTATTTCCGAGCTGTGCCACGTTCAAGGGAATTGCGACAATACACTTCTTTGTTTGTTTGATGAGTGTGTTGATCAAAGATTTCCAAACAAACTATTCTTTGTAGAGTCATTCACATACCTTGCATGGACGGGGGTTCAATTCCCCCCATCTCCACCAATATGTACACAAAGCACCGGCTTGCCCGGTGTTTTGTTTTGTACATATTCGGTGGAGATGGAGCGAGCCAACTGCTTGGCTCGCGTGGGGAATTGAAGCGCCGGAATATATCTCATGCTTGCGTGAGATTTGAGGCGCCGTCCAGGAGTACTTTACGGATTGCGAATACCTGGAGCAATCCGCTTAGTAACTCCGGGACATTCCCCCATCTCCACATCTATAAAAACGAGCTCGCCTAAAGCGAGCCATTTTTGTATGTGGAGCATGATTAGTAACCGCGGGGTCAATCCCCATATATTCCTTGCCACCAACAGCATCCATGATATTATATGAAAAGAATTTTTACTCATAAAAAATCTAACGCCATGCCTATTCCAAGGACATTTGAACAACCTCTTTCTTCTGAGGAGCAAGAAAAATTCAAGAAGAAACTCGCGGAAGAAGCAGAAGAACTTCAACGCGAAAAAGATGCTCTGGAAGAAGATGCGAGGTTTAAAAACCAGTCAGTTGGCTACCGGAAAGCGCATCATTTCCAGACAGAAAAAACGGGCATTGTCCGAAAAGATCATCTCGGCAACCGCGCCCACAGTAGCCCGCAGAAATAAAACCGCCCAGTGGGCGGTTTTATTTCTGAAGAAGCGCGGACGTTAGTCCGCGCTTCTTTCTTTTTAATTTTTTGTGTGGTCTTTTCCCTTTTTGCTGTGCCCGTCAACGAGATTCCCGTTCAAGCCGGGAATGACAGTGAAAATGATATCGTCTTTTTTATGTTTGGTCTTTTTCTTTTTTACCGTGCCCGACGAGCACCACACTTTTGATTTTTGAAACGATACAACGTGCTCAGTAATGCAATTATTGAAGATGTGCACGGTGTCTTAAACACATCAGTGTGGTGCTCGTTTAGGGTCGTTTATCGTTTTCTTTCTCGCATATGCAAGCGCGCCGTGGAGACCACCGATGTCGCCAAGGGTAGCGAGGATGAGCGGTGGAAGTGAGGGCATCACGTCGCGGAGTTTGGCAAATTCACGCTCAACGGACACAAGCGGAATCTTCGGATCACCAATCATCATCATACCACCCAAGACAAAGACATCCGGTGACCACTGCAGATTGATATTGTGGAGTCCGATTGCTAGGTAATAAGCGAGTTCGTCCCAGAGAGGATCCGTCTGCGGGATTTCATATGGTTTCTTACCAAAACGCTTCTCCACACCACTTCCCGATACCATGTCTTCCAAATCATATGGTTTTTCTAAATTCTCATATATCGTCGCATCAGCATCAATAATCTGATGCCCAGGTTCAAATCCCAAAGCATGCTCATCAATATCACCCGAAACGATGCGTGCGCCACCCACACCGGTCGACACCGTAATATACGCCACAATATCATTCCCTTTTCCAGCACCCACAACCGCCTCTCCCAAGCCGACAATCGCGGCGTCGTTTGCCACAAAGACCGGCGCGCCGAGTGCCTGAGAGAGTGTATCGGAAAACGGCTTGCCAATCCAATCGGCGGAAATGTTGGGAGCATCGATAATCACTCCCTTTTCACTATCCACAATACCCGCAATACCGCCAGCAACACGCTCAATACTCTCACCTCCCGCAAATTCTTTCGCCGTAGCAATAAAAAGCTCCATTGCATCATCAAACATTTCTGGGCGTGGCACAATACGCACATCATCGAGTGTGGTGCCATTGTGTGAACATGAGAGGCGCATTTTTGTGCCGCCAATGTCGAAGAGAATTATCATACGAGGAGATTAAAAAATAATGAGGATATTAAAAACGCGACTTACGTCGCGTAGCACGCGAAATTATGGCTGTGCCATAATTTCGCGTGCTTTTTCTTTGTATGCCTCAACGCCAGGCTGATTAAATGTGTTCACGTCAAAGAGATGTCCAAGAATCATAATCATGATCATTTGTTCACCCAAGAGTTCACCGATTGCCTCAGGTGTGATACCACCGGGTATGTGCGTTTCAATACATGACTTTCCTTTCGCTCTATAAGTATCCACAAACGCATCTTGAATCGCGTCGTGCATGTCGCCGAGCACTGTACCACTATACTCTCCCGAAGAAATAATGATATCAGCATCACGCGACGCGGAAAACACATGTGTTGTCGCTATATCGGGTCCGTCATAGAGATATTGCCCAAGCGCGTGGAGATCCTCGCTCCCCTTCATCACAATCGGTAAAAAACCTTTCCCGTCTTTTCCGACACTTTCAGCAAGAAGCGCTTGGTACCACACACCAAAAGCGTGCAGTCGTGCGTCAAACATAAAAAGAGAAAGTACACGCGTACCTGATTGATACGCTCCGTAGAGTTCCGCCGCGTATACGGAAACTTCACTCACCGTCTCTTCTTCTCTCCAAAGCTCAACAGCACCGCGCGCTCCTTCAAGGAGTGTGTCGGTGTTGATACCCACGCACGCAAGCGGAAATATACCAACTGGCGTGAGAACAGAAAACCTTCCGCCAATATGTCGTGGGATGAAAAGCGTATGCCAGTCCTTTTTTTTCGCTTCTCCGGCAAGTACCGAATCGGCATCGGTAATGGCAACCATGCGCGTGTCGCATGCATCACCGAAACACTGCCGAAGTGTATCATGAATCACACGCAGTGCCACCATTGTTTCAAGCGTCTGCCCGGATTTACTCACGACAACGCATACGACATCTTCTATACGCTCACATTCAAGCAACCGACCCACGACCAGCTGCACACGCTCCGGATCCGCCGACTCAACACAGAGAAGCTCCGTATCGGCGTGTCCGCGCAGTGCCTCATACACCGCTTTCGTTCCGAGAATTGAACCACCCGTTCCCACAACCACGCACACCTTCATTCTTTGCTTGCGAAACTGTTTTGCGAGTTCCTGCGCATCGGCATAGGAGGGAAAAGCGATGACGGACTCAGGTATACTCATGTCGCTTGTCGTTGCTTTCTTCATTCTGTCTTCATACGAAACACATGTGCGCAGAAGCGTCTGTACTTCTTCCGAGACATTCCTCTCAGCGCGCGTATGGATAAGTGTTGAACGATAGTGAGACATAATTATGTGTGCACAGACAAAACCAATCCTTCATATCCGCGCAGACGATACCGAGCACACTCCACTGCTTCCCCTTCTTTGCGCATGTGTGTGCTTGCTACCACTTCCGCTTTCTCAAACGGTAGTGCAATATCGCGATCTTCCGTGCTAAAATTGAGCATAACACACACCCTCTCTCCCTGAGCAACACGCTCGTAAGCGAGCACGTCTCCGGAGCCAACCTCAAGCGACGTATACACACCCGAAGAAAGCGCTTGGGAGTGTTTTCGATACCAAATCAAATGCCTATACAAAGAAAGAAATGAGTATGGGTCTTCTTCTTCCGCTTTTACATTATACAATTCATAATCTTCGGCAACGGGAAGCCACGGCTCTCCTTTGGTAAAACCGGCGTGTCGCGCGCCACTCCATTGCATCGGTCCGCGCTCTTTGTCGCGTCCCATATGCAGACCGGGCAAGAGCGCGGATAGCGGATCTTTGCGGTCAGTATCGGCAATGTCCGCCCCCTGCATACCAAGCTCTTCTCCATAATATATAAATGGCATGCCACGGAGTGTCATCTGCAAAATCGCCAGAAGGCGTGCACGTTCTCGTCCGAGCCGATCGGTCACCCGCCGTCTGTCGTGATTTCCAAGCACATAATTTGGCCATTCGTGTCCGTTCAATGTTTCTTCAATCGCTTCAATATGTTTTTTATATTCTTGCACATCCCACGGCAATGAAATAAGAGAGAAGTTGAGTGGCGCGTGGCGTCCATCTTTGCAAGCGGCACACAAACGACCAAGCGTTGGAACGTCCACATATGATTCCGACACCATAAACGCATCGTCGTATTCTGATAAGACAGCGCACATCATGCCGATTGCCGCATAGAGCTCGTCGTTGCCGAGGTCGTTTTCATGCAGAAGAGAAAGATACGGGTCATCTTTGCCCGGACGATAATTCGGATTTGGTGGATTGTCGGTAAAAGAAGCATCTTCAATGAGCGTGTAAATTGCATCAGTACGAAACCCGCTCACCCCTTTATCGAGCCAAAAACGCAGTACATCAAGCATTTCTTTTTGCACCTCTTCATTACGCCAATTCAAATCTGGCTGAAATGAAAAGTGATGATGGAGATAATACTGACTGCTCGAATCGTCAAACGTCCATGCCGAGCCGCCGAAAACCGACAGCCAATTATTAGGGGGGCCACCACACTCGGAAGGATCACGCCAGATATACCAATCGCGCTTAGGGCTCTTTCGACTCTTGCGCGACTCTTGAAACCATGGATGTTCATCTGAGGTGTGATTGGGAACGTAATCAAGTAGGATGCGAATGTTGCGACGTTTTGCCTCAGCAAGAAGCGTCTCAAATGTGTCCATATCGCCCATAAGCGAATCAATCGCCTTGTGGTCGGTGATGTCGTATCCAAAGTCTTTGCCCGGCGACACATAAATCGGCGAGAGCCACAATGCATCCACACCAAGTGATTGCTCCGTACCGTCATTGAAATAATCTAAAGAATCAATGACACCCTGAATATCACCAATACCGTCACCGCTAGCGTCCTTAAATGAGCGTGGATAAATATGATACACGCTCGCCGTATGAAACCACTGCTTGTGCATATCGGGTGTCATGGAATAAGTATACCACGACGAACTCGGAGCATGTAGCTCTTCGGGCAATGCAAATCCTTGACATCGCACATCACGCAATGTAGAATGTGCACACGTTCCATGAGACCCAGAAAAAATAGAAACAAATACGTGAGTCGTGAACCACGCACTCGCATCAACGAACAGATCCGCGCACGTGAAGTGCGTGTTATTGGTGATGGTGGGGAAAATATCGGTGTGATGGATCCGCGAGAAGCCCTTGAACAAGCACGTGCCATTGGACTTGATTTGGTGGAGGTCTCCCCCAATGCTAATCCGCCTGTCGCTCATATCGTTGATTTTGGAAAATATCAATACGAGCAAAAGAAAAAGAAGCGCGAGGCAAATCAAAAGAGCACTGTAACCTCTACAGAGACAAAAGTGGTGCAAATCAAAATCGGCACCGGCGAACACGATCTTGCGCTCAAAGCAAAACGTATTTCCGAATGGCTCAAAGAAGGTCACAGAGTGAAACTTGATCTTTTCCTCGCCGGACGTGCAAAATATATGAAAGAAGATTTTCTGAAAGAGCGCTTAAACCGTGTTCTCGTAATCGTTTCCGAGGCCTATAAGGTCGCCGATGGTCCAAAAAAGAGCCCGAAAGGACTCTCCCTCGTACTCGAACGCGACAAAAGCACGAAGAAAAAAGAGAATGCTGCACCAATAGTCCCTACACAATCGGATGAAATACCAAAAGAAGAGAAGCAAGGACCGTCTCCTAGTTCTGAGGAATAAAAAGGTCTTAACTCTTAACATTGCACAGCACCAAAACATATGCTATGGTAGTGCGGTACTGAATTGTGCCATATCTCTTCGCGATATGTGCCAAATCCCTAAATAACTATGAAAACCAATAAATCATTCAAAAAACGCGTGAAAGTGACCAAAAACGGCAAGGTCATTGCTCGCACACCCGGTCATAATCACTTCAATGCGAAAGAATCTCGCAGTAAACAACTTGATCGCAAAAACAGCCAAGAAGTACAGATGAGCACAAAAGATAAGAGTCGTTTTCTCGCAAATCTCTAATTCTTTATTTCTGTGGCCGATCATATACATGTATATGATCTATGCTTAATTCATAACTCTTAATTCTATAATACTATGGCACGAATCAAACGAGGAACCATTTCAATGAAGCGTCGTCGCAATGTCTTGAAACAGACAAAGGGCTATCGTTTTGGACGAAGCACCAAAGAACGCCAAGCAAAGGAAGCAATTCGCCATGCCGGCGCACATGCATTCGCGCACCGTCGCGATAAGAAAAATGACTTTCGCCGCTTGTGGCAAACCCGCATCAATGCGGCAATTCGTGAGCACGGCATGTCATACAGCGTATTTATGGGCGCACTCGGGAAATACGGGAGCATTCTAAATCGCAAAATGCTTTCCGAAATCGCGGCAGAGCAACCCGAAACATTCGGTCGTATCGTGGAAGCGGTGAAGAAGTAAGCGAACGATAAATTATAAACAAAAAAATGCGCGACTTTCGGTCGCGCACTTTTTCTATATATTTCATTTTCCGTATTCTCATTTCATTCCTCCGATTCATTTCTCATTCCGTGCAACAACATACGCAATGCCCGCGGTGGCAAGAAGTGTTATCCATGGCCAAAGGGTAATAGCCATAAGCTGCGAGAAAAACAATGATGCAAAAGAAGTGTTATCGTTCACGCCTGATAAAACACTCCCGTAATACGGGATAACTCCGAGGAAGATACAAGCGGCGGAAAGAAAAAGCTGCCATGCAATTCGCGCGTATTTCCATATCGCAATTACGGCCGCTATTGCAAGAAGCGAGGAAATAAGAAGCGCGTATACGATATACGATATTGCAAGCGCGACACACGGAAGACAAGTATCGGGCGCCACTATAAAGATGAGCGGCAATCCGAAAGCAATACCGGCAACAAGAAACATTCTTTTCCATGCAACTTGTGACTTCATACGACGCATTCCGTACGCGGTCGCCGCAATAACACACCAAGGAAAAAACATACCGCCGGACATAAGAATAGTTTGTTGACCCCAATTATCCGCGCCCACATGGAAAAAAATTATCAACAAAACGGTGATAAGAGAAAACAATACCGCGTATGTATGAAATCTCAGTGAACGCGAAACGGACATTCCCAGAGCAATCAATCCACCCGCAAAAGCCACCTGAAGCCACCCCGGAGGCATAGCTGGTCCGTTTCCGCCTTCAAAGAAAAACGAGATATGAGGAATGAAGGAAGGAAAAGACACGAAAGTCATTATACTGAGGACAACTCCAATCAAGCCGACCATAAAAGCAACGGCGCGCAATCCATAACTCCATATTTGGTGGGTAGAAAACATATATCAATAGTTATTCAATTGAAGAATATCCCGTTGCCTCGTGGAACGCCCCTTTTATTTCATTCTTCTTTTTCCATCCTCTCAATCATCTTCGGTATTTTCCGAAAATCGTCCTTTAAGACTTTCCGCATGGAGCCGTTGTAGAGTGCGGCTGCCGGATGGTATAAGGGTATAATGGTAAACGTGCATCCTGATTTTGGGCTTGTGATATGCATCGGTATGCCATGAATCACGCTAATCTTTTCCGTTGCAGGCAGAAAGCGGTGCATGGCATGGCGCCCGAGCGTAACCAACACTTTCGGCTGAAGCACTTCGAGCTGTCGCCACAAAAAGCTTTCCGTGCACATGTTCACTTCCTCGGGAAACGGGTCGCGATTTCCTGGCGGGCGACATTTCACGACATTGGTAATAAACACATCTCCTCGCTTCATGCCAATATCAGCCAACATCTCGTCCAAAAACTTACCCGCCGCACCAACAAACGGCCTTCCCTCTTTATCTTCGCTTGCCCCTGGTGCTTCTCCGATAAACACAATGTCAGATCTCACACTTCCTTCTCCGGGAACAGCACAATTGCGAGTCCCCGCAAGCGGACACTTCACGCACGAGCGAATTTCTTCAGCGATTGTTTCAGGTGTGTCAAACATGCTCCTCTGCATGCATACGAGCTATCGTCTTAAGGAGCGCGGAAGTGAGTTTTGCCGGATGTTCTTCAAAAACAACGTGCTCTGTTGCTCTGCCGGAATGCACAATCAGCTCTTTCACCATATCATCGGTCTTCCACGGGCCTTCAAGGACACCAACGGGCTTTCCTTCTGAGAACGCCACAGTAAACTCATGGATAGCGCCGATTCTTCCACAACCCACGCATACCGCATCAGCCGAACGGGCAAGAAGAAGCTCCGAACCGGCGTATCCGAATCCAGTATACACGACAACATCATGGTACTCTGTCGGGAGATGATACACTTCTCTGTGTTCTTTCTCACTGCCCGCAGGTGAAAATCCAATCACCGTTCCTCCCGCCTCTTTTGCTGCCTGAGCGGCAAGAAGAGGGAAACCGGTTGTCGCACCCGTGAGAATAACAGCACCGGAAGAAGCAAGTGCGGAGCCAAGCTCGCGTGCACGTTCTCCGGCAAGTGGCCCACATCCCTCTAAGTGAGCGGCACCTGAAATACATATTTTGGGTGGGGTAGAAAGTTTCATATTGTATAGTATACCATGAGCGGAGCTGCTCACCCTACCCCCAAATACGAAGATCCGGGTAGGTTAAAAAACGGGTAACGGA
>JACNGX010000029.1 GCA_014383885.1 Parcubacteria group bacterium
TTTATTGTTTGTCATTCTTAATCAAGTTGGGAATGGCAAGGGTTGCGTTAGAAATGACAGAGAAACGATGAAGTAGCGCGGCACCGAAGGTGCCGCTGCTTGTTTCTGGATTCCCAATCAAGTTGGGAATGACAGTGAGGATGTATATATCCACACGTCATATATTGGTACTTCGCGGTGCTGTCAGGTATAATATACACATGGACTACAAAACAGAACTTGAGGATTTGATTGTAACTGTCATTCGAGAGAATGCATCGGATATTCACTTTTCCGTTGGACGCAGACCAACGATTCGTGTGTCCAGCTCTTTGGTGCCGCTTGCAAAGAAAAATATTCTCACAGCCGGAGATACGCTCGGTTTTCTCACAGAGCTTATTTCCGAAGAGAAAAAAGAAGAATTTCTCCAAACCCAAGAGCTCGATTTCTCCTATGAATACGGACAAGAGGCGCGTTTTAGGTGTAATGCATCATTTCAGCGTGGCAGTGTTTCCATTGCCATGCGTCTTATCCCGCGCAAGATTCGCACGCTTGAGGAACTCTCTTTGCCACTTGTTTTGGGCGATTTTGCCATGAAGCAACAAGGATTTTTCCTCGTGGTTGGACCTGTAGGACAAGGGAAATCGACCACTCTTGCCGCCATGATTGATCTTGTGAATCATAAGCGCACGGAGCATATTGTGACGATTGAAGACCCGATTGAATATGTCTACGATCAGGACAAGAGTATTATTGATCAGCGCGAGGTGCGAGTTGATACGAAAGATTTTTCCACGGCACTCCGGAGCGCGTTCCGTCAGGATATTGATGTGCTTCTTGTGGGTGAGATGCGTGGGACAGAGACAATGTCGACAGCGGTGACTGCCGCAGAAACCGGACACTTGGTGTTCTCTACGCTTCACACCAATAATGCCGCACAGACCATCGACCGTGTTATCGACTCTTTTCCGCCTGAACAGCAAGACCAGATTCGCATTCAGCTTGCCGGCAGCTTGAATGGTATTTTCTCCCAGCGTCTTATTCCACGTATTTCCGGTGGTATGGTTCCTGCGTATGAACTTCTCATTAATAATAAAGCAGTGGCGAATCTCATTCGCGAAGGAAGGACGCATGAAATTAATGTTCTTATTGAAACAGGTATGGAACACGGTATGGTTGATATGAATAAGTCGCTTGCCGAGCTTGTGCGTGCAGGGGAGATTCGTCCTGATGATGCGTATCTACACTCATTTAATCCGCGGGGTCTTGAGCGACTCATGTAATATATGCTTTTTGCTTATAAAATCATTACCCAAGATGGGGAAGAAAAAGAGGGAAGTATTGAGGCAATCAATCGCGAGGTTGCTATTTCGTCGTTGCAACGACGTGGATTTATTATCGTGACTTTAAATGAAGCAAGTGGAGGTGGTGGTTCGCTTTTGTCGATAGAAATCGATATATTTCAGCGGGTGACCAATAAGGAGATTGTGATGGTCTCGCGTCAGATAGCAACACTCTTTGTTGCACATGTGTCGGCACTTCGTGCCTTTCGTTTACTTTCCGCCGAGGTGGAAAATCCGCTCCTTTCGAAGATTATGATTGGTGTTGCTGATGATATTCAGGGTGGCGTGTCGCTTTCCAAAGCGCTTTCCCAGCATCCGAAAGCATTTTCTGATTTTTATGTGAATATGGTGAAGGCCGGTGAGGAATCAGGTAATTTGAACGATACCTTCATGTACTTGGCGGACTACTTGGATCGTTCGTATGAACTTACCTCAAAGACAAAAAATGCTCTCGTGTATCCGGCATTTGTGATCGCAACATTTTTTGTGGTGATGACGCTCATGCTTACAATGGTTATTCCGCGTTTGTCGGTGATTTTGACCGAAACCGGTCAGGAGATTCCAGTATATACGAAAATAGTGTTGGCAATCAGTTCGTTTTTGACCACATACGGTATTTTCTTCCTAATCGCACTTATTGTTGGTGGATTTTTCCTCTTTCGGTATTCGCAGACCGACGAAGGATCTCGCGCACTCTCGCGCTTAAAACTCGAAACACCATATTTGGGAAATCTTTACACTAAACTCTACCTCTCTCGTATTGCCGACAACATGAACACGATGCTTTCATCGGGAATCTCCATGGTGCGCGCGATTGAGATTACAGCGAGTGTTGTAGGTGATGAGGATTATCGTAAAACACTACTTGATGTAGCACAAGACGTGAAGGCAGGATCGGCGTTTTCTGTGGTGCTTGAGCAGTATCCGAGTATGCCAAGTATTTTGGTACAAATGGTACGCGTGGGTGAGGAGACCGGTGAGCTGGGGAACATCTTAAAAACACTTGCCACGTTTTACAAACGTGAAGTGAATAATGCTGTTGATACCTTAGTAGGACTGATAGAGCCGTTTATGATTGTGGTTCTTGGCTTGTGTGTGTCGACACTTCTCGCTTCCGTGCTTGTGCCGATTTACAACATTACCGCAGGAATTTAAATTAGCCCATAGTTTTTAGCTTATAGGGAAAGGCGCGCTACCGCGCGCCCAAGTTAAATAAGTCAAAAAAGAAAACGCGGCGACCTTTCGGTCGCCGCGTTTTTTGGCGTGCGACAGCACGACTTTTTACCTGCAAGCTATAAGCTACATAAAAGTATTGACATATATAGAAAAATAGAATACACTCTTCGTACTACTGAGATTGAGTCATGAAAGCGTAGTGCATTATTCGGCGACCTCTTTGGTCTATCTCCTTCAACGTAATGCATACGACGGCGAATATACTATAAACGATTTCGTCTAGGCAAGGCATCTTGCTCTTTTTGTGTTGTATTTCAAAATTGTGTATACGTTCGTACCTATTTTTTCCGAGGAATGCTTTATTAACAATTTATGTATTCGTTGTCCTTACTGGAATGTGTGAAGGAGACACATTGCAGTAGGATATGTGTGTCTATGGCGACAAAACAAAAATATTTCTCACGCTTCAAAAAGCCGCTTACCAAAATGCCAAATTTGATGGAGAATCAATTGGCGTCGTTTGAGTGGTTTGTGAAAGATGGTATCAAAGAAATTTTTGATGAATTTTCTCCAATCAGCGACTATTCGGGTAAGAAGTTTGAGCTCACGTTTGAATCTATTGAGCTCGATAAGCCGAAGATGAGTGAGCACGAAGCAAAAGTAGGAGAGGCGACTTACGAAGCGCCGCTCAAGGTGCGAGTCAAACTCAAGAATAAAACACTCGGTACCGAGAAAGAGCAGGAAATGTTTATGGCTGATGTGCCACTTATGACCGAGCACGGCACCTTCGTCATTAACGGCGTAGAGCGTGTGGTGGTGCCACAGCTTGCACGGAGCTTCGGTGTGATGTTTATTGCCAACGATGTGAAAGGTGTTGATTATTTTGGATCAAAAATTATTCCGGCGCGTGGTGCATGGGTGGAGTTTGAAAGTGATCCCGACGGTTGTATCTATGTACGCGTGGATAAAAAGCGTAAGTTTCATGTCTCTTCGCTTTTGCGCGTGTTTGCCGGTGGTGCTTCTGATAAAGAAATTATCGCCGCTTTCAAGAAAGATGAAGAAACGAAAAAGGCAATTGAGCTTACTTTTGAAAAAGATCCAGCAAAGACACTCGATGATTCATATATTGAAATCTACCGTCGTCTCCGTGATGGCGAGCTTGCCGCGGTCAATAATGCGCGCGATTTCGTTACCAGTCTTTTCAGTAAGGAAAAATATGACCTTTCTCCGGTAGGGCGTTTTCGTATGAACAAACGCTTCGGTGCTTCGGTTGAAGATAAGACGATTCAGGAACAGCGCACGATTCAATTTGATGATGTGGTAGCTATTGTCTCGCATATTGTGGAGCTCAATCATACGCCTGATGCGACCGAAGATAATATTGATCACTTGGGTTCTCGCCGCGTGCGTTTCTTTGGTGAGATGATGCAACAGAAGGTACGTATCGGTATGACGCAAATGAAGCGCAATATTCAAGACCGCATGTCCACCGTGGATTCCGATACAACACTGCCAGTCAATCTCATTTCGCCACGACCGCTCCAGGCGCGTATGAAGGAATTTTTCACCACGAACCAGCTCTCGCAATTTATGTCGCAGATCAATATTTTGAATGAGGTGGAGCATCTTCGCACACTTTCAGCACTCGGCCCAGGTGGACTCACGCGTGAGCGCGCAGGACTTGAAGTGCGCGACGTGCATCCTTCGCACTACGGACGCGTGTGTCCGATTCATACGCCGGAAGGTCCGAACATTGGTTTGATTGTGCACCTCGCTGTGTACGCTCGTGTTAACCGCTTTGGTATGATTGAGACACCGTACGCGAAAGTGAAAAAAGGAATGATTACCGATGAAATCGTATTTCTTGATGCCTTTGAAGAAGAGCAGTGCCATATTGCTCACGGAGCTTCGAACGTGGACGCAAAAGGTAAGTTTGCCGATGCGATGGTTGCAGTGCGTCATCATGGTCGCCCAACACTCATTGCACGCGAAGATGTGGAATACATCGACGTGGCAACCAATCAGGCATTCTCGGTGGCAACATCTATGATTCCGTTCTTGGAGCACAACGATGCAAACCGTGCGCTCATGGGTTCCAACATGCAAAAGCAGGCTGTGCCGTGTGTGCGACCTGAGGCACCTCTTGTGATTACCGGTATGGAGGAACACGCCGCGCGCGATACCGGACGACTCGTTTTGGCGGAAGAAGCCGGAGAGGTGATGAAAGCCGATGCAAAGAAAATTGCAGTGAAAGAAACGAAGAGTGGGAAAGAGCGCATCTACGAACTTCTCAATTACATGCGCACCAATGAATCCACGGTGCTTCACCAGCGTCCGAGTGTATCGGTGGGCGACAAGGTAAAGCGTGGTGATGTTCTTGCGGACGTGTCTTCTTCGGTTGATGGTCGTATGGCAATCGGACAAAACGCTCTCATTGCTTTCATGCTCTGGGACGGCGCCAACTACGAAGACGCCATTATTATTTCTGAGCGACTGGTGCGTGAAAATAAATTCTCCAGCATCAAGATTGAAACATTCTCCGCAAAAGTGCGTGAGACGAAACTCGGTCCGGAAGTGACGACGCACGATATTCCGAATGTTGGTGAAGCAAAATTGAAAGACTTGGACGAAGAGGGAGTTGTGCGTATTGGTGCGGAAGTGGAATCCGGCGATATTTTGGTTGGACGCATTACCCCGAAAGGTGAGACGGAACTCACCGCGGAAGAGCGCTTGCTCCGCAGTATCTTTGGTGATAAAGCGCGCGATGTGAAAGATACATCGCTTCGCATGGAACATGGAAAGCGTGGACGTGTGGTGGGGGTGAAGGTCTTCTCGCGTGATCGCGGCGACAACCTTGATTCCGGTGTGATGAAGGAAATTCATGTGGAAGTTGCCACGATGCGCAATATTTCGGTGGGTGATAAACTTGCCGGTCGTCATGGAAACAAGGGTGTCGTGTCGCGTATTTTGCCGGTAGAAGATATGCCGTTTATGGAAGATGGAACGCCAGTAGACATCATCCTCACACCACTTGGCGTGCCGTCGCGTATGAACCTCGGTCAGGTGCTTGAGTTGCACCTCGGGCTTGCCGCAAACGAGCTTGGCTATCAAGCGGTGGTACCGACATTTCTCGGAGCAACGGAAGAAGAAATTAAAGCGGAACTCAAGGAAGCTGGCTTCAATGAAAACGGAAAAATGAAACTTCACGATGGGCGTACTGGCCGTGCCTTTGAGCAGGATATTGCTGTCGGCTACATGCACATGCTCAAGCTCAATCATATGGTGCAAGACAAAATCCATATGCGTTCTATCGGTCCGTACTCACTTATTACCCAGCAGCCACTCGGAGGAAAGGCACAGGAGGGTGGACAGCGTTTTGGAGAGATGGAAGTCTGGGCGCTCGAAGGATACGGCGCTGCTCACGTCTTGCGTGAAATGCTTACGGTAAAATCAGATGATATTGCAGGTCGAACAGCCACATTTGATGCGATTGTGAAAGGTGAGGAACTCAAAGCTCCGAATACTCCCGCATCTTTCAATGTGCTCTTATCCAACCTTCGCGGTCTCGGGCTTGATGTTACACTCGAACATATCAATGTGACAAAAAAGGAAGAATCCGAAGATGAGGACGCGTAAGATTAATCACCATTACATCACGACTATGAACACACACCATACACACGATGACGGCCTGCCGACAAACAACTTTGATGCAATTTCGATTCGTTTGGCGAGTCCAGAGCGAATTAAGACATGGTCTTACGGTGAAGTGACAAAGCCTGAGACGATCAATTATCGTACTGGTCGCAGTGAACGCGGAGGGCTTTTCGATGAGCGTATTTTTGGTCCGGAGAAGGACTATGAATGTTATTGTGGCAAATATCGCCGTATTCGCTACAAGGGTATTGTCTGCGAAAAGTGCGGCGTTGAGGTGACACGCGCAAGTGTGCGCCGCGAACGCATGGGTCACATTGAACTCGCGAGTCCGGTGGCGCATATTTGGTTTTTGCGGGGTATTCCGTCGCGTCTTGGATTGCTTCTTGATACCTCGCAGCAAGACTTGGAGAAGGTAGTGTATTTTGCCGGTTATATTATCACCAAAGTGAATGACGAAGAACGTACGCGGCTTTTTTCGGAAATGGATAGTGAATATAAGATGAAATCAAAAGCCGCGGCAAACGACACAGAAAAAGAAAAACTGAAAGAAACACTTTCGGAGGCAAAGCGTGAACTTGCTTCCATTCAAGTGGGGTTGGTTATTGACGAAACGCAATATCATCGCTATTCCGTGAAATACGGTACGATGTTTGAAGCGCGTATTGGCGCTGAGGCGTTGTATGATTTGTGCACGGCAATTGAACTCCCAGTGATGGAGAAGCAGCTTGCTGAAAAATTAGAGAAGGCAGGGAGTGCTGAAAGAGTAAAGCTCAATAAGCGTCTTTCACTCGCGCGCTCTATGATTGCTTCAAATATCCGTCCGGAGTGGATGTTTATTTCGGTGATTCCGGTGATTCCGCCGGGCATTCGTCCGATGGTGCCACTTGAAGGAGGGCGTTATGCTGCCTCTGATGTCAATGATCTGTATCGTCGTGTGATTAACCGCAACAATCGTCTCGCCAAGCTCAAAGGTATCGGCGCGCCAGATGTGATTTTGCGTAATGAAAAACGAATCCTCCAGGAAGCGGTGGATGCGCTTATTGATAATTCCATGCGTCATCAAACACAAACGGGCATGGTGGGTGGTCAGCGCAGAGCACTGAAATCAATTGCCGACGCGCTTAAAGGAAAGCAGGGTATCTTTCGTCAGAATCTCCTTGGAAAGCGCGTCGACTATTCCGGTCGAAGTGTGATTGTTGTCGGTTCCGATTTGAAGCTCTCGCAGTGCGGATTGCCAAAGAAAATGGCACTCGAGCTTTTCCGTCCATTTGTGATTTCCAAACTCCTTGAGCGAGAACTTGCATACAATATTCGCGGAGCAAATCGCCTTATTGAAGAAGGCATTCCGGAAGTGTGGGCTATTCTTGAAGAAGTGATTGAAGGAAAGCATGTGCTCTTGAACCGCGCGCCAACACTGCACCGTTTGGGTATTCAGGCATTTCGTCCTGTCTTGATTGAAGGAAACGCTATTCGTGTACATCCGCTTGTGTGTACCGCCTTCAATGCCGATTTCGATGGTGACCAAATGGCAGTGCATGTGCCGCTTTCCGAAGAAGCGCAGAAAGAGGCGGCAGAGCTTATGGCGTCGAATAAAAATCTTCTTGGTCCGGGAAGTGGTGATCCGATTGTGAAGCCGTCGCAGGATATTGTGCTTGGGTGTTATTGGATGACGAAAGAAATTGACGACCAGAAGGGAGCGGGAAAAATATTCCCAACTCCCAACAGCGCCATCACCGCGTACGATTTCGATCAGGTGGATTTCCGCGCAAAGATTAAGGTGGCGGGGACAGAACATCCGAAATACGCACACTTTGAAGGAAAGCCGTTTGAGACAACGGTGGGACGTTTGCTTTTCAACAGTGTCTTGCCGAATGACTTTCCGTATATCAATGAAGTGATTGGCAAGAAAGACCTTGGTCGTATTATCGATGCACTCATTGTGAGATATGGTATTGACGCAACGCCGGATATTCTCGATAAGATTAAGGCATTCGGGTTTAAGTATGCGACAATTTCAGGCGCAACATTTAGTATGGATGATGTCCAGGTGCCGGAAGGTAAGGCGGCACTTGTGGAAGAGGCGCGAAAGGAAATCGACAATGTGGAAGAGCAATTCTCTGACGGACTTCTCTCGGGAGAAGAACGCTATCGTCGTGTGATTGAAATTTGGCAGGGTGTGGTTGGCGAAGTGGAAAAACTTATTCCCGGCACGCTTGATGAGCATGGACCGATCAACGACATGGTGCGTTCAGGCGCGCGCGGTACCATTACGCAGGTGCGTCAGATGGCGGGTATGAAGGGTATTATTACCAATACCGCCGGTGCCGCCATCGACTTTCCGATTATTCCTTCCAATA
>JACNGX010000034.1 GCA_014383885.1 Parcubacteria group bacterium
TTGATAAAAAATATTATTGTCATTCCGCACTTGATGCGGAATCTAAAAATATATTCCTGGATCCTGAATTGAGCTCAGGATAACACGTGTATTGCTTAATATAAGCTGTATTCGTATATTCGTGTTATTCGTCATTTGTAACTTTCAATAGTCGAGCCCAATAGCTACATGTACCTCTTTGAGTTTTTTCACCGCCCGCTCTCGCGCGACGACACCCCCCTCATCCAATATCTTTTTCACCGCGCCCGGGTCGGCGGCAATTGCCTCGCGTTTCTCCCGCAAAGGCGCGATATACGCGCGAACATTCTCATACAGCATATCTTTGGACTCTTTATATCCCATACCTCCCTCGCGATATCGCCGCGCAATATCCTCAATCGCATCCGCACTGAAAAGCTTGTGGAGGGCAAAAATATTATCTTCTTCCGGATTCTTCGACTCCTCGGGAGATTTAGAGTCCGTCACAATACTCATGATTGCTTTGTGTAATGTTTCGTCATCGGCAAAGAGCGGAATGGTATTCCCGTAGCTCTTGCTCATTTTTTGCCCGTCAATTCCCGGCACCGTTGCAACCGACTCAATCGTCATCGTCTTGGGGGTTTTAAACATCTCGGTACCAAACGTGTGATTGAATTTCGCTGCCGTATCACGAGCAATTTCCACATGCTGATTTTGGTCTTTCCCGACCGGCACTATATCAGGGTCTTGGATCAAAATATCGGCCGCCATAAGAATAGGGTAACAAAACGTGCCGACATTCACTTCTTTATTTTTTGCTTCCGCGTCTTTGAAGGCATGTGCACGCATGAGATACGGCATGGTGGTCAGTGTGGAAAATATCCATGAAAGCTCGGCGATTTCGGGAATATCTGATTGCCGATACATCACCGTCTTCTCCGGGTCAACGCCGATTGCCACATAATCCATTGCCACGCCGAGAGCATATTCACGTACTTTCTCTTTGTCGTGGAGAGTGGTAAGAGCGTGAAGATCGGCGATAAAGACACACGTCTGATACTCGCTCTGCAAATCCACAAACGGCTTCATGGCGCCGAAGTAATTCCCCACATGAGGACGTCCCGTCGGCTTCACACCAGTCAATGCGATAGGTTGTTCTTTTTGAGTTTGCATGGATATCACTATACCACAAAATGCAATCTTCGCGAGAGCTCCAAAAGCAGACCTCTAAATCTCTCTCTTTTATACCCTTTTTTTCACGCGTGGCAAGGTAATGGTAACTGTCGTCCCCTTCCCTTCTTTTGATTCAACAGAAATATCGCCTTTATGCGCTTTCACAATCTCTTTCACGATATAGAGGCCAATTCCTGAACCATTTGCATGATACATACCACTATTATCGGCACGACTAAACTTCTCAAACATGCGTTTTTTGAATCCTTCGGGAATACCAATACCAGTATCAGTAACCTTGAAGATAGTGTGTTTCGGATCATTGTCATCTAGATATACCTGCACTCCCCCTTTCTCGGTATACTTCACAGCATTGTCTACGAGGTTAAGCGCGACTTGACGAATTTTCCCTTCATCAGCTGATACGATTGCTCCCGGTTTTCCACATTTGAATGTTAGTTCCAATCCTTTATTCTTTGCACCAAACGAAAGCTCATCCACAACATCCTCACACACATCGTGCATATCCACGGGAGCAAAATCATAGCTCATCCTTCCCTGCTCAATACGTGTTATATTCAGAAAATCTTCCACCACGCCCGCCAACCGCTGTGACGAACGATAAATCTTCTCCACCGCCTCTTCATTTCCTTTACACAGCTTCCCAAACGAACCGTCTAAAAGCATCGATGAATATCCTTTGATTGCGGTGAGCGGCGTGCGCAACTGATGCGATGCAATGGAAACAAACTCAGACTTCTGCCGATCAAGCTCTCTGAGCCGCGCATTAGCTTTTCGCAAACTCTCAGCAAGACGTTCTGTTTCTTCATGCGCTTTCACTTCTTCTCCAACACTCTTAATAAGGAACACACCGATAACTAGAGAACCAAGAAATACCAATCCGTTTAGTATTTGTTCTTGTATTGAACCGGAAAGAAGTGCACGCATGAGAAGAAGAAGCCAGAGAGCGAGCGTCATTACCTCTGCGGTAATCATCTTCATATCAAGTAAACGGTGCCGCACAATGGCATAGGTGATAATCATAGGATATATCGTGAAAAGGAGTAAGGGATATGGCAAGATCATAATATTGAACGTAAGGAGAAATACACTTCCTCCCCCTAAGAATCCAAAAATCGAAGAATACAAGACAAATCTCAAGCGAAGCTTTTCCTCCATCCCTCTCTCCTTCTCAAAAAGGGCGCGTGCAATAATACTAAGCGCATACAGGACAATGGAAAAAAAATAGAGGGCAAATATCCAATACAAGGGCCCAGCATCAGGAACATATTTAAATATAAGCTTCGGGATCGGAGAGGCATTGAAAAAAGGAAACGGAACACAAACAAAAAAAATGAGTCCTCCATACATAATTCTATAAAATACGTTTTTGAACTTCTTAAAAAATTTTGTCAGGTGGAGAACAAAAGCCAGGTACGTAATCGGAATAAGAGCTGCTGCTGCGTGAAGTATCCAGTCTTGAATAAGTGCCTCAAGTGGACTAGTGGCGTTGATAAGAAGAAGGTATCCAAAACTCCAGATCGCTGTCGTTACCGTAAGAAGAAGCCAGGCAATATTTGCACTCTTTTTACTATCATTAACAAACGCAACAAGACCTGAGACAAGCGCAATAACCCCTCCCATGAAAAGCGATAAGCTGTAATAGTCCGCGAAAAGATACATAATATTTATGTGAGTGAATACCGCAAAAGATACTCGTTCCCCAACACTGACACCTCTGGTCCGCGAGCAAGAAACGTACCGAGGTCGGTCAGCGTAGGATACGATAAATTTGTTCCATGATGTGGTTCAATATGTATATCACCAAGAAACTCCTCTCCCTTTCCGGTCGCCGTCTCAAAGACGCGCATTTTCCCCCGAAGGGCATAGATCGCCGATTGCGGTGACGAGCAAGATACATGAGGATTGTGCATGCCATGCACAAACCATCCCTCGGGAATTCCTGAAGGATTTATGTATCCGTGCCAATGCCCAAGAGCTCGACCGCGTGAGACAAATGATTCAACGAAATTCTTATGTATTCCCAGATGTGCAGAAAGTGATGCGATTACTGCATGTCCAACCGCATGAGCTAAAATCACTTTTGTGTCAAACGACGGTTTATATCCATCATCCAAAACAACATTCCTAGGCGCCTGCAAATACATTTGTCCGGAAATAAGACCCATTTTAATCACATCGCGTTCTGGATCCATATGTGTTTTGTTACATCCCGATCGCTGGCTCAGTACCCACACATCAGGTACTTTTAGTACATATCGTGTATCAAGTATCGACGCAACAACATACAAATTTTCTTCCTGATAAAACCAATCTTTTCCTTTCTCTATTTCTTTTGGAAACCGCTCTCTTGCCTTCTCATATGAAAACACCTCCGACAACTCCGACGGCATTTGTACGGCAAGAAATCCGTAACTCATACCATTTCGGTTATCCAAGTGAATTTTACCTATCCATTCATAAAAACGATTTCTAAACGGTAAATCTTTAATGCTTTTTCCTGGGGGGTATAGTCCTGTTGTTTCAAGTAACGTTCCACTTCGTACTAAATCATGTACAAACGTTTCGTGTTCCTCATCGTGCACGTCAAACGATCTCTTCTGTACAGAAAACTCGGAAAAACGATACGGTCGAATCGGAGCAACAATCTTAGGAACAAGTCCATGAAGCACGTGTTCTTTAAATTTTCCATCATTCAAATCAAAAATAGGGTGCGAGGCGTTGAAGTTATAAATAATCCACTCTTTTTTATCGACAGCCAAGACAATATTGGTCATATGATAAGCAAAAAGTTTCATTGCCGTGTTGAAATGATCATGAAACCCGCTCTGTCTATTAATGTGTTTTGGTTTATCTAAAATACTAATGACGGAGCTCTTTCTGAAGCTCGACGTATTATCCATGGGAAGATTACCTGTTGCCTGTTCACCGAGTGCAATAATAGAAATACCTGCCTTAATTCTTTTAGATCGAAAGGCGCGAAAGAGCACAGGGATGTTAATGTACGGATTTGCCGGATCGCTTCCAATCAACTTCTGAATACCGTACCACACATTGTTTATCATAATACGCCCCACGCGACGTAAACGTTTTCGTATCGGCACTCTTTCCAATGCTTTTTCAAATGGAACAATGTTTGCCCCGAGCTCGACAAGTGTCTCCTTAAGACGAGCAGAAAAAGCAAGTACATCTGCACTTACTTCTACAGGGTCATACGGGTAAAACGTAATATTTAATTTATCGGCCATTTCTTCGGGCTCCAAGTATACATCTTCTTCAATACCGAGTATTTTTCGGGCAGCTTCTCGACTAATCATATATGATTATTATACTTTCTTTTAAGAAGCTCTTCCACTTTTTGGTGGATGACCGAAGCGACGCGCTTGTAATCCTCTACTGTCGGACTGGCTGATATGCACACACCTGCACATGAGAGTGGCTCACCGAAGGTGAGCTTCGCGTGGCGTTTTCTACTGAAAAAATCTTTTGCCGTCACCTGAAACATGTCGGTAATGGAAACGGGGACAATAGTTGCCTTGCTATGATGAGCCAAGTACCCGACACCTCCCTTGAAGGGTTGTATTACTCCTTTTTCCTTGGACATTGACCCTTCGGGAAACATGCACACACTCCTCCCTTGATTGAGAAGGTGGAGATGATTTTTGAGCGAACGTTCGTAGTTGCGTAATCCGCCATGCGCTACATGAGCACCCCACATCTTAAACGACGAGCCACCGATAAACTTTTTTCCTGGTGTATAGTAGTCGCGTTCGCGCACAATATACATCATCGGATACAATCGCGAGAAAAATGGCAGTGCCGCGGCAACCATAATCGGATCCCAATAACTTGTATGATTGGAAACGAATATCACCGGGCCACGCACGTGTTTGATTCGCTCATATCCTTCCACACGAAAGTGAAGGAAAAAACGTAGAAGAATCTGTGTGGGAATCCACACAAGTGTTTGGAGTATCCACGGGATAACAGTCCACCACACATCACTGAGACGCCATTTCATATCAGATGGTAAATATAATGATGATTAAAAAAAATTAAATACCCTCTTGTTGCAACTCTTCAATAAGTTTTTTTGCTTTATGTGATAATTTCTTTGGCATTTCTATAGAGAGTACCACGAGAAGATCACCTCGTCGCTCACCTTCTCCTGTTGGTACACCTTTACCACGCACACGGAGCTTCTCATTAAATGTCGCACCTGTAGGAATAGAAATATCAATTTCCCCGTCAAGAGTGTCAATCGTACGTGTCACACCAAGCAGTGCTTCAGAGAGCTTAATCGGCAATTTCATGACAATATTATTTCCCTCACGGGAAAAATGCTCATCGGGGGTCACATGCACTTTGATATAGAGATCCCCCGGCGTTCCCTTCGGAATTGCTTCGCCACCGCCGGTCATGCGAATCATTTCACCTACCGCAATACCGGCAGGAATACGGATATTCACTTCTTCGCGCTTGTGAAGCACTCCTTGTCCTTTACATGTGGCACATGTTTCCTTTGGCACTTCACCGCTTCCTACACACGCATCACACACGCGAGTGACTGAGAAGGTTCCAAACGGCGACTTGCGTGCTTCGTGAACTTTCCCTTGCCCGTTGCAGAGCTCGCATGTTTTCATGCCTGAACCCTTCTTGGCACCACTTCCACCACAATCGTCACACACCCCTGTCTTGGTAAGAAGGATGGAACGTTTCGTACCAAATACCGCATCTTTAAACGACACTTCAATATCAATCGACATATCGCGACCGCGTCGCTCGCGTCCCATACCGCCCCCTTGACCACCAAAAAACTGATTGAAAATATCACCAATATCAAATTCCACGCCCGCGCCTTGCGCACCGCCGAATCCACCGAAATCACCATATCCCCCACCTTGCCCACCAAACGTCTGTCCGTATGTGTCATACTCCCTGCGCTTCGTATCGTTGGAGAGAATCTGATACGCTTCGTTCACTTCCTTAAACTTTCCCTCATCTCCTTCTTTCTTATCGGGATGGTATTTATGTGCAAGTTTGCGAAACGCCTTCTTAATATCGTCTTTGGATGCACTTTTCGTCACACCCAAAATATCATAATAATCTTTACTCATACGAGGATAGTATACACAAAAAAACGCCCTCCGTGAAGGGCGAGCAATACAGTAATCAGAAGGTAAAGTGAGCAGGAATATCAAAATCCCATAACTCCATGAGATGACGTCCGACAATTGCGTACAGCAATACGCATACAATCCCGAACATTCTCCATGCCCACAATTTCTTTCTTTTCGCAATATCTTTTTCTGATTCTCCTTTTGATTCTTTCATCATAAACAGAAAGAGAATGAAAGAGATACTGAAGAATGTGGTTATTTTGTAAAAAAACATGATCTGACTAAGAGTGAACTCAAATGGATACATCTTGATCTTGTTATTTTATTGATTATAAAAAGTACAGTATGCGCACAAGCATACCACAATTTGCAAAAATATAAAAAGCATGGCGGCACCGAAGGTGCCGCCATGCTTTTCTCTTTGTTATTTTGTTTTTTGAAATTTGTTATTTATCTGTCTCTTTCTCATCCTTCTTCTCCTCAAATTCCGCGTCACGGACATTCTCTTCATTTGGAGCTTCACTTGCTTTCGCACCTGCCCCTTCGCCAGTTGCCGCCTGCGCATCCTGAGAGGTCTTGGCAATGTGTTCGCCAATTGCTTGCATGGCGGTTGAAAGTTCCTCAGATGATTTTGTTATTGCCTCCACATCATCTCCAGCGAGTTTTTCGCGAAGCACTTTCACCTTCTCCTCCACATTTGCCTTAATCTCATCGGTAATCTTATCAGCGTTATCTTTAAGTGCTTTTTCCGCTCCGTAGGCAAGTTGTTCAGCAGTATTTTTCGTTTCCACCGACTCCTTGCGTTTCTTATCTTCATCAGCATGTTTCTCGGCATCTGCTTTCATTTTTTCAATATCTTCATCGGAAATACCCGACGTTGCCTCAATACGAATTGATTGCTCTTTGTTTGTTGTCTTATCAACCGCTTTCACATTCAAGATTCCATTTGCATCAATGTCAAACGATACCTCAACCTGAGGCACCCCTCTCGGGGCTGGCGGAATACCATCAAGTACAAAGCGACCGAGCGAACGGTTGTCGGCAACCATCGGACGCTCACCCTGCACCACATGAATCTCCACCGACGGCTGGTTGTCCACTGCCGTGGAAAAGACTTGCGACTTATTCGCCGGAATAGTGGTGTTTTTTTCAATGAGCTTTGTTGCCACGCCGCCCATTGTTTCAATACCGAAAGAAAGCGGTGTCACATCAAGAAGAAGAACGTCTTTCACATCACCTTGCAAGATTCCCGCCTGAATTGCCGCGCCAAGTGCCACCACTTCATCGGGGTTGATTGATTTATTCGGCTCCTTACCGAAAAGCTCTTTCACGGCATTCGTAATTGCAGGCATGCGTGTTTGTCCCCCCACCAAAATCACCTCATCAATATCGCTCACAGAAAAACCAGACGCCTCCACCGCGCGCTTGGTAATCTCAACCGAGCGATCAATATATTCCGCGGCAAGTTCTTCAAGTTTTGCACGGCTCATTTTAAGAAGGAAATGCTTCGGCCCTGAAGCATCAGATGTAACAAACGGAATATTCACTTCCGTCTCCATCGTCGTTGAAAGTTCATGCTTTGCTTTCTCTGCCGCCTCTTTCAGGCGCTGCAAGGCAAGCACGTCTTTCAAAATATCAACTCCCTGATCGCGCTTAAACTCTTCACCAAACCACTGCACAATCGCCTGATCGATATCTTCACCTCCCATGTGCGCATCGCCGTCGGTTGATTTTACTTCAATCACATCATCACCTACCTCCAAAATAGAGATATCAAACGTACCGCCACCAAAGTCGTACACGGCAATTTGTTCATCTTTCTTCTTATTAAATCCGTATGCAAGTGCAGCCGCCGTTGGCTCATTGATAATGCGCTTCACCTCAAAACCGGCAATTTTTCCTGCATCTTTCGTCGCCTTGCGCTGTGCATCATTGAAGTATGCCGGTACGGTAATCACCGCCTCGGTAATCGTCTCGCCGAGTTTTGCTTCCGCGTCGGCTTTAAGTTTTCCCAAAATCATCGCTGAAATTTCCTCCGGGCGATACATGTCTTCACCCATTTTTACTTGCACGCCGTCGCCTTCCGCTTTCTCAATAGCAAACGGCACGATCTCTTTATCTTTCTGCACAGCCGCATCATCATAGCGATGTCCTATCAAGCGCTTAATACCAAAGAGAGTATGCTCCGGATTAGTAACCGCCTG
>JACNGX010000042.1 GCA_014383885.1 Parcubacteria group bacterium
TTTTTAGATTCCGCATCAAGTGCGGAATGACAATAATATTTTTTATCTTTATGCAACGAACATACATCAAAGACCTCCATAATTATATTGGCAAGGAAGTGACAATTGCTGGATGGGTACATGTGCGACGTGATCATGGCAAGCTTGTTTTCATTGATTTGCGCGATGCGAGCGGTATTGTACAAATGGTGGCATTACCAAATCATGAAGAGGCGCATGCTGTGGCGGGAACCGTTCGCTCGGAATGGGTTGTGGAGGTGAAGGGAATTGTGAATGCTCGCCCTGAGAAGATGGTGAACACCGATGAGCAAAACGGTGATATTGAAATTGAAATGACGGGACTCTCGGTACTCAATGAATCGGAAACACCACCATTTGATATTACCGAAGATACATCTGGTATTGATGAAGAGGTGCGTTTGAAATACCGCTATTTAGATTTGCGATCAGAGCGTTTGCAGAAGAATATTCGTGTGCGTGATAAAGTGATGACCTTTTTCCGCGACTACATGCACAAAAACGACTTCGTGGAAATCGAAACACCAATGCTCATGAAAGGGACACCGGAGGGCTCACGCGAATATGTGGTGCCATCGCGCTTGGAGAAAGGGAAGTGCTATGCATTGCCGCAGTCGCCACAGCAGTATAAACAGCTTGCAATGGTAGCGGGATTTGAAAAATATTTCCAAATGGCGCGATGTATGCGCGATGAAGATTTACGCGGTGATCGTCAACCGGAGTTCACCCAACTTGATTATGAAATGTCGTTTGTAAGTCAGGAGGATATCTTACAATACACCGAGGCGATGTTTATCGAGCTTGTGGAGACACTCTTTCCCGAGAAACATTTTACCGAAAAACCGTTTCCGCGCATAACCTACAAAGAGGCGATGGAGAAGTATGGTTCCGATAAGCCAGATTTACGCAAAGACAAAAATGATTCGAACGAGCTCGCATTCCTCTGGATAGTGGACTTTCCAATGTTTGAAATCAACGAAGAAGGAAAACTTGCCGCGGCACATCACCCGTTTTGTTCGGTGAAAGATGAAGATGAAGAACGATTTATGGCAGCGAAGAGTGGTGCGGATATTTTGGACGTGCGCGCTAATGCGTATGACTTGGTCTTGAACGGCTACGAGCTCAGCTCCGGCAGTATTCGTATTCATAAAAAAGAAATGCAAGAGAAAGTGTTTGATTTGCTTGGTATCAGTAAGGAAGAACAAGAAGCACGCTTTGGTCACATGCTTGAAGCATTCAAATATGGTACGCCACCACACGGAGGTTTTGCTCCAGGTATTGATCGTGTGGTGATGCTCCTTATGGGTGAGCCGAATATTCGCGAAGTGATTGCGTTTCCGAAGACGCGTGAGGCGAAAGAGCCAATGACCGGCTCGCCGACACAGGTGAATCAAGAGACGTTAGATGAGCTCGGAATAACAATAAAAAAAGAAAAATAAATAAAAAATATCAAAACCCAAAAGAAAAATATGAAGAGGAGAGTAAAAGTTACAGATTAAAAAGGGATAGCAAAAAAGCAGGGCTCACGCCCTGCTTTTTAATCGTCGTCTTGTTTTGATATGCCGTAAAAAAGCCGCATTAGTCTGCGGCTTCGTCTTCCTTATCTAACCACTCCTCCCACTCGTCGAGCGGGTAGGAAGTAAGGCAGAGAAGCTCTGCGGTGATGCAGGGCTTCTCGTTTTCTTTCAGAAGACCGACATTCTCGGACTTCTGAGGGGGAATAATGTAATTTTCTTCCATCTTCTTCCTTGTTTATAGAGTTCGATTACTAAGCAATAGAATCGCATATTTGAGGAAAAAGTCAATATCACGGCAGGGGAGAGAGAAATACGGTATAATAGAGCAAATGGAACAAACGCAATTCACCGTGCAGACAGATGTCTTTGAAGGACCGCTTGAGCTTCTTCTTTCGCTTATAGAAAAACGCAAAGTCTTTGCGAGTGACGTGTCGCTTGCGGATGTAGCAGGGGAGTACATTGAGAGTGTGCGAGTGGTGCAAGATTTTCCCATGGCCGATGTTGCCGGTTTTCTCCTTGTAGCTTCCACGCTTGCGCTCGTGAAGTCAAAATCGCTCCTGCCGAATCTCTCACTTACCGATGAAGAGAAAGGGGATATCCGCAATCTTGAAGAGAGGTTGGCGCTGTATGAAAAAGTACGAGTGCACGCTACTGGTATCCGAAAACGATTTGGAGAGAGTATGTTTTTTGCTCGCAGTGTGAAGATACGAAGTGAGCAGGTATTTGCTCCCGATGAAGAAACAACAGTTGCAACACTCCGCGAAACGATTGGCGCGGTGATTAGCCGTTTACCAGAGGAGAAAGAGAAGGTACCGGAGACGACGGTAAAAAAGATTGTGTCTCTCGAGACAATGATGAAACAGCTTTCACAGCGAATTGAGAAGAGTTTATCATTGAGCTTTACAGAATTTACCGGGAGTCGTGTGGAGAAGGTAGAGCTTGTGGTCGGCTTTCTCGCCATGCTTGAGCTCGTGAAGCAGGGGGTGGTGGATGTGGCGCAAGAGAGTCGTTTTGGGGATATTACGATTGAGTCGATGAGGGCGGGAACACCGAGATATGGGGATTAGAAGTTGGAAACTAGAAATTAGAAAATAGAAAAAAGCGCGGACATGTCGGTCCGCGCTTTTTGATATAAAAACAACTACCTCAACCAGCATGGTATTTTGGCGGTAAGAACAGATGAGTGTCAACACCCCCTGAAAATATTTGTATTTCACCTAATTTCTCATTCCGAATTTCTAACTTCTATTACGAAGTATGCTACAATATACGGTATGTCATATTCTCTTTCTGACCATGTGGAGGCGTTGCTTTTCTATAAAGGAGAGGGGGTGTCGGTGCATGAATTGAGTCGTATGACGGATGCAAGTGAAGAGGAGGTGAGAGAGGCACTCCGCACTCTCGGAGAGCGTTTGGACGGTGGCGTGCGGCTTGTTGTTGATTCCGAAAGGGCGATGCTTGCCACAGCGCCGGAATATGCCGCTTCCATTGAAGAGCTTGTGAAGGAAGAATTATCAAAAGATTTGGGAAAGGCAGGGTCGGAGGTTTTGGCAATTGTCGTGTATATGGGTCCGATTACGCGCGCGCGTATTGACCACGTTCGTGGTGTGAATTCCGCCTCCACGCTTAGACACTTAGAGGTGCGTGGGCTCATAGAAAAGATTCCGAGTCCGAGCGACAGACGGAGTATGATGTATCGTCCCACGCTCGAGCTTCTCACACACCTTGGTGCGGAATCAGTGGAGGTGCTGCCTGACTATGAGGCGATACGTGAAGAAATTGCTTACTTTGAAGAGAGGCGGGAGAAGGATGAGATGTTTTCTCATGAAGATGAGGAAGATAGTGTTGATATGGAAAGAGGGTCTTAGATATATATGATGGATATGCCTCAACACATGATATACAGAAACGGATTATACGCATTTCTTGCGATGACGGTGTTTTTTGTGATGCCACACATATATAGCGCTTTCTCTGACATGGATATACCGGAAGGAGGGGAATTGCTCGCGGCGTGTGTGGTGTGTGAAGGTGAAAGTCTCTTTGAAACACTATCGCTTCGTGCTGAGAGTGTGTATGTGTATGATACGATGAGCGGAACAGAGCTTTTTTCTAAGGAGCCTTATACGCAACTCCCACTTGCATCGCTCACTAAAGTAATGACAGCGCTCATTGTGCGTGAACGTATACCTGAAGATGCGCGTATTGTTATTCAAGAGAGTGATTTATCTCCCGAAGGTGATAGTGGCCTTTTCCGGGGAGAATCGTTTTCCCGCGATGATTTGATAGATCTTATGCTTGCAATCTCTTCTAATGATGCGGCGCGTGCCCTTGCAAGGAAGACAGCGGGTGAAGAGGGACTCTTTGTAATACACATGAATAAGAAAGCGCATGAACTGGGGATGGCACAAACATTCTTCCTCAACGAAAGTGGTCTGGATGAAAATATGAATATGTCGGGGGCATATGGATCAGCGCGTGATATGAGCATTTTGTTTGAATACGTACTTAAAACATACCCGAATATGCTTGAGGCAACAGCACATCCCGAGTCGCCCATCGCATCCTCGGACATGCTCCACACTGCGGCTAATACGAATATCATCGCGCAAGATATTCCCGGACTTGTTGCGGGTAAGACCGGGTATACGGATCTTGCGGGTGGAAATTTGGTCGTTGTTTTTGAAGTAGAACCGATGCATAAAATTATCGTTGTAGTGCTTGGTTCAAGTGTAGAGGAGCGTTTTGTCGATGTTGAGAAGTTGATTGATGCAACAATACATACATTGCGGTAATCATTATTCATTTTTTGTTCAACGCCTATGGTCCTCGATATTAATCTCATTAAAGTGTTGCTTCCCTCTATACTTTCATTCTTGTTTGGTATTTGCATAACACCGTTTTTGACCAATTTCCTCTATTCCCGAAAAATGTGGAAAAAGAAAAACGTGCAAGCAACGATCGATGGACGACCAGCACCAATTACCCAATCGCTTCACAATGATGAAAAGGTGCCGGTTCCGAGAATGGGGGGTATTGTTATTTGGGGAAGCGTGTTCCTTTCAGCGGCAAGTATCTGGATTATCGCGCATGTGATATCTTCTCCAATTGCCGACAAGCTGGAATTTGTCACCCGAGCGCAGACGTGGCTTCCGTTCTTTGCGCTTCTTGTCGGTGCGGTAGTTGGGCTTATCGATGATTTTTACGCAGTACGAGATAAATACGATCAAAAAGGGGGAGGGCTTTCGGCGAAAAAACGTCTCCTGATTGTGGCTTCAATGGGACTGATTGCCGGGTGGTGGTTCCTTACAAAGCTCGGCATGACCGAACTTTTTGTGCCGTTCTTTGGTGCGTGGACGGTGGGGTGGTGGATTATTCCAATTGTAATTCTTGTCATGATTGGCACATACGCTGGAGGCGTTATCGATGGCATCGACGGACTTTCAGGCGGGGTATTTGCATCTATATTTTCTGCATACGGAGTGATTGCTTTTGCTCAGAATCAAATCGACCTTGCGGCGTTTTGTTTTGTAATCGTCGGAGGGGTTCTCGCATTTCTTTGGTTTAATATCCCACCAGCGCGGTTTTACATGTCCGACACCGGATCAATGGCGCTCACCATGGCGCTTGGAGTTGTGGCGTTTCTCTCGAATCAGACAATCGTCCTCCTTATTATTGCACTGCCACTTGTTGCAACGGCCGGATCGAGTGCCCTTCAGCTCCTTTCAAAAAAGTTACGCAACGGCAAAAAGATATTGCTTGTGGCGCCTCTTCACCATCATTTTCAAGCAATCGGCTGGCCGGCATATAAGGTGACGATGCGGTATTGGATTTTTTCGGTTATATGTGCCGTGGCGGGTGTCATCATTGCGCTTGCGGGATAAGTACATACTTTGCCCCTTTACCGAAGATGAACTTTTTTGAGTGTGAGTATGTTTTGATGTTATGCCAAGAAAACGAACATTCGATACGTGGTTTTTACTTATCGTTACCTTTGTTACTTTAGGTGGCTTTTTTGTCTTTGTGTCGGCATCGCTTGGTTTGTATGGACGCGAAGGAGCCGAATTTGGTTCAGTGGTGTTTAATCAATTTCTGCTTGGTCTTGTGGGAGGTGCCATCGGGCTCTATGCGGGTATACGTATTCCTTACAAAGCGTGGAGAAAATATGCATTACCTATCAGTATTTTTGCGTTCATTATAATGCTCCTCGTTTTTGTCCCACATATCGGATTTGAGCACGGTGGGGCGAAGAGATGGATTCATCTCGGTTTTACCACTTTCCAGCCGGCGGAGATTTTGAAATTCGCGGTGGTGGTGTATTTGGCCGCATGGCTCTCGTCGGTGAGAAGGAGAATCGGCAAAGTACAGTGGAGTGTGTTGCCATTTCTTGTCATCCTTAGTATTACAGGTGCGCTCCTTCTTTCACAACCTGACACCGGTACGTTTATTGTGATTTCCGGCGCCGCAGGATCAATGCTTCTTGTTGCCGGCGCGAAGTGGAAACATGTAATCGGGTGTCTTCTTATCGGTGTGATTGTCTTGGGTGGAGTGTTTGCACTTCGGCCCTATGCGCGAGAACGAGTCGTGTCTTATTTTCAACCAGGAGATGATGTGCTCGGTTCCGACTGGCAAATCAATCAATCACTTATTGCAATCGGTTCGGGTGGTATGGTGGGAAGGGGATTCGGTCAGAGTGTGCAGAAGTTTTCCTATTTACCTGAGCCGATCGGAGATTCCATTTTTGCGGTGGCTTCCGAGGAATTCGGCTTTGTCGGTGGTATGCTGATTATCATTGGGTTTATGATATTTCTCTACCGTGGTTTGTATATTGCCCAACGTGCCCCCGATATGTTTTCTTTGCTACTTGTTTCCGGTATTGTGATTATGGTTGTGTGGCAATCGTTTGTGAATATTGGCGCCATGCTCAAGGTCTTTCCACTCACTGGATTACCTCTCCTTTTTATTAGTCATGGAGGTACGGCGCTTGCTGTCACGCTGACTCAAATGGGCATTGTACTCAATGTTTCCAAACACATGAAAAAGGGTTAAAATATGTATAAGCGAACGACAAAGAGTTGAACGATACACGAGCTTAAAACAGAGCAAGCTGTGTTCGGATCAAGTAAAAGGCGGGGCGACCGTTGCGCGGTCGCCCCGCGATACTAGCATCCCAACACACTGACTTACTAACCTACTGATATATGAAAATACTTCTCACAGGATCGGGAACCGGCGGTCATTTTTATCCGCTTATTGCTGTTGCCGACGAACTCACTCGTCGTGCCAAAGATCAACATCTCATTCCGCCCCAGCTTTATTTTATGGGACCGCATCCATATGATGAAACGGCGCTTTTGGAGCATAACATTACCTTCACCCGTATTAGTGCGGGGAAGATCCGTCGCTATGTGTCGGTTTGGAATATTACTGACACAGTGAAGACGTTTTTCGGGATAGTGCGAGCGCTCTTTGCTGTATATCGAATTTTTCCTGATGTTATTTTTTCCAAAGGAGGGTATACCAGTTTTCCAGTTATGGTTGCGGCGCGTATCTTAAGGATTCCCGTTGTCATCCATGAATCCGATTCAAAGCCCGGACGAGCAAATCTCTACGCGGCAAAGTTTGCTGAAAAGATTGCCATTTCGTATCCGGCAGCCGCGGAGTATTTTCCTCAAGAGAAAGTTGCTCTCACGGGAAATCCGGTGCGACGCTCTATCCTCAAGCCACACACCACAGGTGCACGTGAATATCTCCATCTTGAAGCAAGAACTCCGGTGGTTCTCTTTTTAGGTGGTTCTCAGGGAGCAAAGCGTATCAATGAAACACTTCTCGATGCATTGCCGGACCTCGTGAAGGCGTATGAGATTATTCACCAAACAGGAAAGGCACATATTGATGACGTGAAGAAAACGGCGAGCGTGATTCTGAAAGACAACCCCCATGAAAGTCGCTACCATGCGTTTCCATACCTCAATGACCTTGCGATGAAAATGGCGGCAGGTGTTGCAAATGTTGTTGTTTCGCGCGCGGGCTCAACCATATTTGAAATCGCTACATGGGGGACACCGAGTATTATTCTACCTCTTTCGTCCGATGTGAGTCATGATCAGATACACAACGCAATCAACTATGCACGAAGTGGTGCCTGTGTGGTTGTTGAGGATGAGAATTTAACACCGAATGTGCTCACAACGAATCTCACCCGTATCCTTGAAAGTAAGGAAGAACAGCTTACAATGATGAAAGCAGCGAAGTCATTTGCTCGATTTGATGCCGCAGAAAAAATCGCAGACGCACTTTTGGAAATTGGGCTCAGGCATGAGAAGTGATACGAACGATAAACGGAAAACGATAAACGATTAAAAAACCCCGGCACTGCGCTTGCGCAGTGCCGGGGTTTCAACTTTCTTTTTACCACAAAAAAACCGCGATTCTAATCGCGGTTTAGACCAATTCGCCAACGACAGCCAAGAAGAAGCCCACCACAAGGAAGAGGGTGAACAAGACAACGCCGGCCAAAACTGACGCCAAAAAAGCCCTCTCCATCTCCACCACAGCAGAGACGAAGAAGGGGAACACCCATTTCCCCATCACTCCAATCGTGAGGCAGAGCGCTCCCACGATAGGGGGCGCGAATGCGGCGAAGGGGTTATCACCCTCCTCCACATAAAAACCCCTTACTCTGAAGAGGGTGTAGATGAAAAGTATCACCCCCATTATAATGAGTGCGTTCAAGACCATTCCCATTTTTTTCTCCGTTTGGTGCGGTGGCGTGAGCCGCCGCAGGGTTTATATCAGGTACCACTCCCCACCTTTAAATACGAAGACATGTGGTACACTTGTCACATATGGCGAAATCATCAA
>JACNGX010000017.1 GCA_014383885.1 Parcubacteria group bacterium
TCCGTTACCCGTTTTTTAACCTACCCGGATCTTCGTATTTGGGGGTAGGGTGAGCAATTTCCATATATCTTTATTATATCACAAGACTCTCTATTCGCAAGACTCTCTATTCGCATTTATGGCGCATGACTGTTACAATACACCCATATGCGTACATCATACTCAGCTTTGGATACCTACAAAACGTGTCCATTGCAATACAAATTTCGTCAGATCGATAAAGAAAAAACGCCGAAGCGTCCGGAGCAGGTGTTTGGTACGGTGGTGCATGATGCACTGAAGTATATGTTTGAGCGTGATCCACTCTACCCTACTCTCGATGAGGTGGTGAGTCATTATAAAAGTGCGTGGAAATCAGCGGCGGAGAATGTGATGTGGCGTGATGAAGCACAGAAAGAAAAAGAAGAAGCGATGTATATGGAAGAAGGGTTGGCGATTTTGAAGAGTTTTGCGAAGAAAAATAATCCATGGAATTTTAATGCGGTGGAGCTTGAGAGCAGATTTTCCGTGGATGTGAAAGACCCAGAAAGTGGCGAGACACACACGCTTGTGGGCATTATGGACCGCCTCGATAAAGATCCCGATTCGTCGCAATATGAGATTATCGATTACAAAACCGGCAAAAAAATGCCGAGTGTGGCAATGCTCGAAGACAATATGCAGCTTGGGCTATATAGCCTGGTGATTGTGGAGCGGTGGCCTGATTTGAAACCAGAGGATATCACCGTGTCGCTGTATTTTCTTCGTCATAATGAGAAGGTTTCCACAACAATGGCGCAAGAAAAGCTCGAATTGGTGAAGAAAAATATCCTCGAGGTGATTCGCGCGATTGAAAAAAGTATGGAAGAAAACAACTTCCCCCCTACCCCGGGGCCACTGTGTGGCTGGTGTGATTTTCGGCACCTGTGTCCAATGTGGGCGCATGAGTATAAAAAGGAAGAAGAATACACGCCCGACGACAATGAACTCAAGGAAGCGCTTTCTGAATTCTTGGCACTCAAAGATACGGAAGACCAGACAAAAAAACGCATGGCAGCGCTGAAAGATATTATCAATCGCTATTTGGATGCCCAAGGATTGGAACGTGTTTTTTCCTCCGACAGTTATGTGACGCGCAGCTCGCAGGAACGTGTGTCGTATGATATGGAAAAAGCGGAGCCGGCACTCCGCGAAGCAGGCGTGTGGGAGAGGGTACTTGCTCCGGATAAAAAGAAACTGGAAGACATGCTCCCCGATTTGCCGGAGAGCGTGCAAAAAGAGCTTGAAGAGGCACGGAAGGTCAGTGTTTCAAAAACATTACGTGTTTCAAAGAAGAAGGGTGTGGCGGAAGAAGAGGAGGAAGAATAGAAGTTAGAAAAAAGAAAAGGCGCGCTCCGCGCGCCTTTTTCGATGAACATACCATGGTATGTTCATCATGCTAGTGCGCATCCATATATTCCTTCAGTGATGCGGTTGCCTTTTCTAGCATCTCCTCACTTTCTTCGTTTCCTACTCTCTCCTCTTTAGCTTTACGCATAATTTCTAGAATCCTATCTATTTTCTTTTTATCGACGGACATCCAATTGAGCCAAGGGAAAAGCCACACATGAAAGTGTGAGGATGAACTTGTTTCTTCTTGTACGAGCGTTACTTCTTTTATATTCAAGACTTCTTGCATCGCTTGTCTGCATGTACGAAGAAGTTTTCCTAATTCACCACTTTCCTCCTCAGTCATATCCATGACAGAGGTAATGTGTCTTTTGGATGCAACGATGAGGAACCCTTCTATGGGATATTCTAAATCTTGTTCCACCACAAAATGCTCAGTTTCGTGTACTCTCTCAATAGGAAGATCTATTGTGCCGTCTTGTATAGCACATGCAATACATGATATATCGTGTTCTTTCCCTGAAGTGTCAGTAATTTTCATATACGAACATGGTATCACTTACTCTAACCCCGGGCAATTGGCTGCGGGTGTGTAGTCGGCGGCACGGGCTTGTTCCACTGTGTCGAACCATATCTTATTTTCGTCTTTGATTCGCTTCGCACCCGAACACCACGGATAGTGGTATTTTGAGCCGTTTTTGGAGGCAACATATGAGCCGGAAACTGCTCCTACTGCTCCCACGGCGGCTGTTTGAGGGACGTATGAGTTCTTTTGGGCTGTGGAAGCACTTGTGTCGTTCGATTCCCGTGTAAGCGGTGGCAATACACGCAAAGATGAAACTGAATCGTTTCGGGAGAGATATCCAAGTTCAAAAGAAACGACACCGATCAAAATTATGAGTATTGACAACACAATTTCGCGATGTCCAAGGAGGGCGCGTGCTTTCTCCCCCACCCCCTTGATTTTTTGTCCCATTTCTTTTATACTAGCTTTCATTACGTTAATTATAACGCGACTGAACACAGCTGTGAACGCTCGCGGACAGTTTATCACCTATGGCACATAGAAAAGCGGGTGGATCCGCAAAAAACCTCAAAGATTCGAATCCGAAATATCTCGGTACAAAGCTCTATGCCGGGCAGAAGGCGAAGGCCGGTTCTGTGATTGTGCGCCAGCGCGGTACGCGTATGTTGCCTGGCAAGAATGTGGGTCTTGGCAAAGATCACACCCTTTTCTCTCTTATTGAAGGTGTGGTGCGTTTTGGCACCAAGCGCAAGACCGGTTTCAACGGCAAGACTGTTGTAAAGAAGGTGGTGCACGTGGAATCAAAGAATCAGTAATTTTTTGCTTCTGAAAGATTGAAAGCGAGTGCAACGAGCACAAAAAAAGCCCTTGAAGGGCTTTTTTTGTGCGCCGGAATCGGAGAAACTATTACTCTATTCCGCTTTTGTTACAGAAAGTGTAAGAGTTGCTTTCACGTTACCATTGCCAATTTCCACGGCATGCTCCCCTGTTTCTTTGATCGGCTCCTCAAGGAGGATATGTTCAGGAAGAAGATCAATCGAAAGCTGCTTTTTGATTGCCTCAACAATTTCATTGTGATGGATACCTGCAAAGAGATGTCCTTTTTCATTTGCTTTCTCTGAGAGGGTTACACTCTTTCCATCGAGAGCTTTAATGTGCTCTGTTGCCTCAGCGAGCGCTGCTTCATTTGCCACAGCCGCCTTGGCACGACGTTCTTCAATCTGAGCAATAGCAGCGTCGGTTGCGATTTCTACCAACCCTTCAGGGATAAGGAAATTGCGAGCATAGCCCGGCTTTACGTCTTTGACGTCAAGCGCATTTCCCACTTTGGGGACGTTTTTCAGTAAGATAACTTTCATAGTTGTTCTATTTAATCATATATGCGCACAAAAATCAATCCCTTATGTCATTCCGTATTTGATGCGGAATCTTCCCCAATGACTTCTAAAAATAATTTACGAAGATTTCTGTTCAAGCCGGGAATGACAAGTATTTAGCTTTCCTGTCTGTTCTTTCTCGTATACACCGATGTTCCCACAAGAATACCACCCAGGATGATAAGGGGAAGCGAAATCGCAAAAAGCACGAAGGGTTCATTCCATGCGTTGAATGCAAAGAGCATGAAAAGTCCGAAGAGAACAACAATCACACCACTCCCTTTCTCCCATTTGTATGTGGCTCCGGCAAGAACAAGAAGAAGTGCCCACGGCAATGCATTGGGGCTGTTTTGAATAATGCCGGAAATACCACCGCCATATTCTTCAGCACCAGAGAGAAGTGCGAACATGAAGAAAAAGATTGCAATGGCAGTGATGAGTATTCGCGCGATAATGCGAAGAAAGTGAGTAATGCGAGCAGTGTCCATAGGTGTTAATCGTTACCTTGTAAAAAGTCAATCGCCGCGTCCATTTGCGGGTCATCTCCCGCGGTGAAATCGTCGTATGTCATTTCCACCTCAATGTCGGGTGTGATGCCACCATCAGAAATAGAATTGCCCTCGGGAGTAAGCCATTTGGCAACGGTTATTTTTAGAGATGTCTCATCGGTTACAGAGATAAGTTCTTGCACTGATCCTTTGCCGAATGTGGTTTTCCCCACGAGTGTGGCAATGTCATGTTCGGAAAGTGCACCAGCAAGAATCTCTGAAGCTGACGCGCTTCCGCCATCGATCAAAACGACCATATCGAGATAATCGGTGAAGATATCATAGCCCTTGCTTCGATGCACCTGTTCATCTTCTTTATCGTCGTATGATTCACGAACGATTGTTTTCCCCGAAGGCAAAAACCAGCTCGCCATATCAACAGACGCTTCCAAGTATCCGCCCGGGTTGCCTCGGAGGTCGAGGATAAGCTTATGTGTGTTTGACTTAATGAATTCTTGCAAAGCATTGCGGAAAAGATTGGGTGATTGTGCTGAGAAGTTGTAGAGTGAAATAACAAAAACATCTTTGGGACCGGCAGATTGTTTTATAATTCCGGTGGTGCCATCAAGAATATCGGTATCGATGGTGGGGATATCAATCACCGCGCGGGTAATTGTGATATCTTCTGTTTCTCCTGCATCTTCATGAAGTACGGTAAGCACCACATCGCTACCTTGTGGTCCACGGATGAGCGAGACAGCATCGTCAACCGACACGGTGTCGGTCGATTCTTCATCAATAGTGAGAATGCGGTCGCCGCTTCGCATGCCAGCACGTTCGGCGGGAGTATCTTTCAGCGGTGCGATGACGGTGAGGACGTCATCTCTAATGCCAATTTCCATGCCGACACCTTGGAATTGTCCGCTGATGTCTTCTTCAAATTTCTCCGATTCTTGCGGTGGAAAAAAGACTGTATAGGGATCGCCAACGGATGCAACCATGCCGGAAATTGCGCCCCAGACGCGTTCTTGCGGATTGGGAATCTCGCCACCGTAGTGTTCCTTAATGAGGTTCCATGCTTTCCAGAACGGCTCAAAATCGGCGGTGTCCGTGATATCGGCGTTCGTGATGTGAAAGAGTTCGGTAATCTTTTCCGCCTCTGGGCGCTCCATATATCCGGCATACACACCAAGTCCAAACGACGCGGTAATGAGTGCTAGCACAAGCACCCCGAAGATAATACGATGATAGGTGTTCATGGATATAAGTATACCAAACGTGATATACTTATTCCAACATACAAAGTACGTGGGATTTGTATATTCGTATATATTGGGAATTCGTTTTATGCTCAAGCGCTACACATACAAAAAAATTACGTGGATTGATTTGGAATCTCCCAGCCAGGAGGAGGTGCGAGAGGTGATGCAGGAATTTAACGTACATCCGACCGTTGCCGAAGAGTTGCTCTCCCCCACGCTTCGTCCGAAGGTTGATCTTTACGGCGACTATCTCTATCTTATTCTTCACTTCCCCGCTTATTTGCATAATCACGGCGCCGCGCATGATTATGGTGAACAAGAAGTGGACTTTATCGTGGGGAAAGATTTCATCATCACGACGCATTACGAAATGGTTGATCCGATTCATGAATTTTCAAAAGTATTTGAGGTGCATTCTATGGTAGATCGAAGTATGATGGGTAATCATGCCGGTTTTGTCCTCTTCTTTATTCTGCAGCGTTTGTATCGTTCGCTTGGCTACGGACTCGACGCAATCGGTGATGATTTGGAAGAAATTGAAACACATGTCTTTGAAGGGCGGGAGAAAAAAATGGTGCATGCACTTTCGGGGGTGTCGCGCGATTTGCTTAATTTTAAGCAGTCTATCCGACTTCATAGAAATGTACTGGAATCACTTGAGAGAGTGGGCCCCAACTTTTTCGGTGTGAAGTTTGCGCCATATATGCATACGCTTGTCGGTGAGTATTATCGTATTTCAAGCGAATTGGAAAGCCATCGCGAGTCGTTTATTGAATTGCGCGAAACCAACGATTCACTTCTTACCACAAAGCAAAACGAGACCATGAAGGTTTTCACCATTCTCGCGTTTGTGACATTTCCCCTCTCGCTTATCGCAAGTATTTTTGGTATGAACACAACCGACATGCCCTTTGTTGGTTATCAGGGCGATTTTTGGGTGGTTATTGGTATCATGATTACAGCGACACTTATCATGTTTGTGTATTTTCGGCATAAGGATTGGATGTAGGTTAGAAATTAGGAATTAGAAAGGCGGCGCGGCTACGCCGCGCCGCCTACACACCTGCCAATCCCACTCGACTTTGCCGGGAATCTAAAAGAGATCATATTCTCTCTATGAAAGATATCTATTTTCACAATACGCTTACCCGTAAGAAAGAACTCTTTAAGCCGGGAAATCCACCCTCCGTGTCGATGTATCAATGTGGGCCGACGGTATACTGGACACAGCATATCGGCAATCTTCGAGCTGCGATTATGGGTGATGTGGTAACGCGCTCCCTCACTTATCTCGGCTACGACGTAACGCTCATCCGAAATTACACGGATGTTGGACATCTTACGTCCGACGAAGACGAAGGTGAAGACAAAATGGAAAAAGGCGCGCGCCGTGAAGGAGTGTCCCCTGAAGAAATCGCCCAGAAATATATCGACCGGTATGAGCGTGACATCGCCGCGCTCAATATTCTTCCTCCCACCATATGTCCACGCGCAACCAATCACGTTGCAGATATGATTGCCATGACCGAAAAGCTCCTGGAAAAAGGATATGCGTATGCCACACCGCTCGCTATTTATTTTGATGTGAGTAAAGCAAAGGATTACACCAAGCTCTCAAGACAAAACCTCGACGAACTCAGGAGTGGTGCCGGCGCAGGAGATGTATCTGATCCGGACAAACAAAACTCTCGTGATTTTGCCTTGTGGTTTTTCAAGGCAGGTACACACAAAAACGCTCTTCAAACCTGGGCATCGCTTTTTGAATCGCCCTTGGTGGAGCAGGGTGAGGGATTTCCCGGTTGGCATATTGAATGTTCGGCGATGAGTGAGGCATATCTCGGTGAGACGCTTGATATTCACATGGGTGGTGTTGAGCATATTTCGGTGCACCACACCAATGAAATCGCGCAGAGTGAATCGGTCCATGACGGAGCGGAGTATGCGCGTGTGTGGCTCCATAATGAACATCTTACTGTTGATGGTAAAAAAATGGCAAAATCCGAAGGCACCAGTTATTCTCTTGAAGAGGTGGAAGAGAGGGGCTTCTCTCCTCTTGCGTTGCGCTATTTCTTTCTCCAGGCACATTATCGCTCAAAGCAGAATTTTACGTGGGAAGCACTTGAAGCGGCATCGCGCGGTTTGGAGAATATCAGGAAAACACTGCGGACTCTTCCCGAAAGTGCCGACGCGCAGTCCGACGAGAAAGCAGTGTCGCGTTTTGCCGAAAAGCTCGCCGATGATGTCAACGTGCCTCAGGCACTGGCTGTTTTCCATGACGTGCTCGGATCTGATATGGGTGGTGATGCAAAGCGTGCCACGCTCATCGATATGGACCGCGTGCTCGGGCTCGGGCTCGCAGATAGTATGAAAGAGAAAAAAGAAGCAATCCCTGAAAACATCCTTACTCGCGTAAAAGAACGCGATGAGCTCCGCGCGCAAGGTGATTATGCGGGAGCAGACGTCATTCGCGATGAGCTTGAAGAAAAAGGATATGCAATAAAAGACACACCCGATGGTGGACGTGTTGAGAGGGTGTGATAAAATGCGACCTCAGAAAAGTTGTGTTGTAAGTGGTTGCGCGGGCGTGAGCCCGCGTATATATTTCATATTTCTAACTTATAACTCCTCATTTCCAGGATATCCCCATATAATCCCCACACTCTCCCCTATTTTCACGTTTTTGTCTTCTGGTCGGTTTTAAGCGGTATGATACAATATGCGGACATGAGTAAGAAAAATAGCAGCGGCGGACGAATTCCGCCTCAACATCTTGATTCTGAAAAAGCGCTTCTCGGTGCCATTATGATCAAACCCGCGGCAATGATCGACGTTGCTGATTTAGTAACTCCGGAAATGTTTTATGCCGACAAGCACCGCATCATATATGAAACGATGCTCGAGCTTCATAAAAGAGGCGATCCGATTGATATTCTCTCGCTCTCCTCAC
>JACNGX010000027.1 GCA_014383885.1 Parcubacteria group bacterium
TCCGTTACCCGTTTTTTAACCTACCCGGATCTTCGTATTTGGGGGTAGGGTGAGCAAGGTCTAGCTTGTTACATCTTATCATATTTAATCATTTTTGTCAAGACCTCACGTATCGCTCAATAGTCCATAGTAGTTTATCATTCACCGTTTCCGTAGTATCATGATACCCATGTCCAACACAACAAACGATACTTTTCATATTACCGGCTTGGGCGGGAAGCGTGTGCTTAAGGGAGAAGTGAAAGTAAACGGTGCGAAGAATGCGGCGCTGAAGGCGCAGGCGACGGCGGTGCTTTTTGGCACACCGCTCACACTTGCCAATATGCCCGATATTGCCGACGTTCAAAAGCTCGATGAGCTCTTGGAGGCAATGGGAATGGAAATCACAAAAGAAGGAAAGAGAAAACGCACGTATAACGCGCGGCATTTTTCCGAATCGGTTTTTCCCGCTCACATTGCCAAGCACATCCGTGCATCGGTGGTGGCAACAGGGCCGGTTCTCGCACGCACAGGGAAGGTGGTGTTTCCGCATCCCGGAGGGTGTGTTATCGGCGCTCGTCCGATTGACTTCTTTTTGAATGGATACAAGAAAATGGGCGCAGTAGTGCGCGAAGGGAAAAGTGCCTATACCATCATTGCTCCTCGGGGCGGATTGCGCGGTGCTGAGATTTTCTTTCCGAAGGTGAGTGTGACGGGTACCGAGACATTTATGATGACCGCAACACTCGCGCACGGCACCACGGTCTTGAAAAACGCGGCGATGGAACCGGAAATCGTGTCGCTCGGTAATTTTTTGAAAGAAAGCGGTGCTGACATAAGTGGTTTGGGTACGCCAACAATCACTATCAAAGGAAGAGGAGGGAAATTGCTACGCGCGAGGAGCGCGTATACGATACCGGGCGATAGGATTGAAGCGGGGAGTTTTTGTATTTTGGTGGCACTTGCTGGTAGAGATGTGACGGTATCAGGATTTAATTCAGAAGAATTGGACGCACTTCTTTTTATGCTTGAAGATATGGGAATGAATATTGAGAAAGAGAAGCGAAGTGTGCGCCTCACTGCCGGGACAAAGACAGCACTCAAAAGTGCGTCGTTTACCACCCATGAATACCCGGGATTTCCCACGGATTTGCAGGCACCGATGGTAACGCTCCTCACGCAATCGGAAGGGGAGACGACAGTATTTGAGACGATTTTCGAAGGTCGTTTGCGTTATACCGATGAGCTCAAATTTATGGGAGCGGATATCACGCTTATGGATCCGCATCGAGCGCTTGTGCGTGGACCAAAAGCACTCAAAGGACGAACACTTGAGAGTCCGGATCTCCGTGCCGGTTTGGCGTATGTTTTGGCAGCAATTGTGGCGGAAGGAAAATCAACTATTCATGCCGTCTCCAACATAGATCGCGGCTACGAACGCGTAGAAGAGCGCCTCGTTTCGCTCGGGGTTGATATTGAAAGGGTTCACCAAGATTAAACCTTGGTGAAGGGTATGTTGTGTTTCCGCACACAACAAAAAAAGCCGCGGAGCGAAGCTCCGCGACTTTTTAATGTATTATAATGAACATACCATGGTATGTTCATCACTACTCTTGTTGATATAAATCATCCAAGGCGGTCTTTTTTGTGTCGAAAGTGGCGCGTGAGCGCCGTTTTTTCCTCTAAGCGAAAAGCTACCAGCTATAAGCTCCGTATGCTATACTGTCCCTACTATGAGTATGTTTACACCAAAATTAGGTATTGATTTGGGAACCGCAAATACCCTTGTTTTTAAGCCGGGTAAAGGTATCATTTTGAATGAGCCGTCGGTGGTGGCTGTGTCGGAAACCGACAACAAAGTGCTCGCCGTGGGTATTGAGGCAAAAGAAATGATTGGACGTACACCTGATGCTATTCGCGCGTATCGCCCGATGCGTGATGGTGTGATTGCCGATTATCGTGTCACCGAAGCCATGCTTCGCTACTACATCAGCAAAGCACTTGGAAAATGGAACATCTGGAAACCCGAAGTGATGGTGTCGGTGCCGGCAGGTGTTACTTCCACCGAACGGCGCGCTGTTGTGGAGGCGGCAATGAAAGCTGGTGCCAAGAATGCTTATATTGTGAAAGAGCCGATTCTTGCAGCAATTGGTGCGGGTGTGCCGATTCAAGAAGCGCACGGACATATGATTGTAGATATCGGCGGAGGAACAACTGATGTGGCGGTGATTTCCTTGGGAGGTATTGTGGCGTCTACATCCGTGAAGTGTGCGGGCGACCGTATTGATCATGCAATCGCCGATTATATTAAGAAGAGTTTTAATCTCGCTATTGGTGAGAAGACAGCTGAGGATATTAAGATTAAGATTGGTTCGGCTGTGCCGCTCGAAGAGGAGAAAACAATGGCAATCAAAGGACGGGATTTTGTTTCCGGACTTCCGCGGACAACGGAAATTGGCACCAATGAAATTGTGAAGGCGATTGATAAGGAGCTTCGCGAAATGGTAAAAGCGGTGAAGACGGTACTCCAAGATACTCCGCCAGAGCTTTCTGCCGACATCATTGATCACGGCATTATCATGACGGGCGGTTCGTCGCAGCTCACCAACCTTCCCGAGCTTTTGTATCGTCGTACCGGCGTGGAAGCACGACTCGCAAAAGACGCGCTCTACTGCGTGGTAAAAGGGACAGGTATCGCACTTGAGCACTTGGATGTATATAAGAAGAGTATTATTGCGAAACGGTAAGGGTACGAAGTACGAACATGTACAAACATACGAAGACAGTGTTTGTGGCACGTACTCTCTCTGCTGGCACTCCGACCTCTTTTTTCACTCACCCGACCCTTTCTCGAAAAGGGGCAGGTGAAGCTTGGTGGAGGTTCAGGATGACACGTGTATGTGTTCTTGGAAAGCAATGTTCGTATTAATTCGTAGTTCGTAACTCATGGAATCATTCACGCATCACGCATACGGAATATTCATGCCCACGAATGGCGCGCATGATAGTGTGCGTAATTTTTTGGAGAAAGAATGGGCGTTTACCTGCGCGGGTAATCCCGATTTTTGGGAAAGGGAGTTTGACGTGCTTGGGGTAGATGATGCGAAAGAAGTGCGTGCGCAGTGTGTTATGCGTCCAGTGGGAGGGCGACGCGTGATTCTCTTTTCCGCGCAGTCGCTCACGCGTGAAGCACAGAATGCCCTACTTAAAGCATTTGAAGAGCCAGGAGAAGGAAATCACTTTTTTATGATCACACCACGAATGGGGGATCTTCTTCCTACTCTCCGTTCGCGCCTCCTTGCGCTCACGATTGAAGCAAAAGCAAAGCCCTTAGCGACACTGTCCGCGGAAAAATTTTTAGCAATGAATCCGAAAGAACGAAGTGCCACACTCGCACCGATGATAAAAGAAAAAGACAAAAAAGCCGCTGCAGCGCTTCTCGATGAGATTATTGCAACACTTCACGACGACGCACACAAAAAGGGCGCGGATGCCTGGAGGGCATCCGCGCCCACCCTCGCCGAACTCTCCCGGCTCCGCAATTACCTCACCCAAAATGGCTCCTCAGTGAAATTGATTATGGAGCATGTCGCACTCTTACTTCCGTAGAAAAATATTCCTAAAACAGTATTCTTTGTGGTATACTCTTTGCATATGTACAACTTTTCATCTCTCAAAACCGAGCTGGGGAAAATTGAAGAATGGCTCGGAAAAGAATATGCCTTTATTCATACCGGACGTGCGACACCGGCTGTGTTAGACGGCATCAAGGTAGAATCATACGGTGAAAAACAACCGATTAAAAATCTCGCGACTGTGTCGGTGCAAGACGCACGCACGCTTCTCATCGCGCCGTGGGATAAGGGTGTGATGAAGGAAATTGAGCGTGCGATTGTTGTATCGGATCTTGGACTCTCCACGGCAGTATCGGATACGGGTATTCGTGTATCGTTCCCGGAGCTTTCGGGTGAGCGTCGTCAGGGTTTGGCAAAAATCGTGCGCAGTAAGCTCGAAGAAGCGCGCGTGTCGGTGCGCAAAGAGCGCGAGGAAACATGGAGTGATATTCAAAAGCAAGAGAAAGACGGTGCACTGAGTGAAGATGAAAAGTTTCGCTTGAAAGACGAGCTTCAGAACATTATTGATGAAATGAATAAAAAGCTCGAGGCACTTGCCGACACGAAGGAGAAGAATATTTTAGAGTAAGGATACGAAGTACGAACACATACGAACATACGAAGATAGAGTTGTTGCCGGAAATGAGTCTGTGCACAGAACTCTAGATTCCCGCTCGCCCGCGCCCCGCCCAGCCCCACTTTCATTTATCATACAGTATTGGCATATTTCGTTGGGTAACATTCTTACCGTCATGAGTTATATAAAAGTAATTTGTGAAAGTGGGGCTGGGTGAGCGGGATAAAGAGGTCGGAATGACCACCCACTTTTATTGTTCATCGTTTATAGTTTATCGTTTTCTCATCCATGACTGTCATCCTTTTCATCATCGTCCTTGTTCTCCTTATACTTGCTCATGAGTTTGGGCATTTTATTGCTGCAAAAATGACGGGTATGCGTGTGGATGAATTTGGTATTGGTTTACCGCCGAAGGCAGCCGGCTGGAAACCAAAGGGAAGTGAGACCGAATACACACTCAACTGGCTTCCGTTTGGCGGTTTTGTGCGTATTTGGGGCGAGGATATGGATGAGGAAAGTGCGACTGATTCCGGTAAAGACGACGGCAGACAATTTGGGAAACGTCCAAAGTGGGCACAGGCGCTTACGCTTATCGCTGGTGTAAGTGCAAACGCAATCGTGGCGTGGATACTTCTTTCCGTTGGGTTTATGACCGGCTTGCCGATGTCGGTGGAGACAGCGCCGGAGAGCGCGAATGTAGAGGAGGTTGGCCTTACAATTTTGTCGGTCTTGGAGGATTCGCCGGCAGATGAAGCGGGTGTGATGCCCGGCGATGTGATAACAGCACTGACAACCAATACCTATGCGCTACAGAATATTGCTCTTACCTCCGATGTATCCGACTTTATCGTCGCTCACGGCGACGAAGAGATCACCATACTCTACAAACGTTTGGGTGAACCCTCCACGCTCACAGTAACACCGAAGGAAGGTATCGCCGAAGGACGTCCAGCAATCGGCATCACTATGGATATGGTGGGGACGGTTCGTTTACCGTTTTTCGCTGCTTTTGGGGAAGGGTTGAAAGCAACGTGGGGGCTTTTAGTCATGATCACAACGGGCTTTTGGTTTCTTATTGCCGACATCTTCAAAGGCGCGGCGGATCTTTCTTCTGTTGCCGGACCGGTCGGTATCGCTGATATGTTTGGAAATGCAACGGAATTTGGTCTCGCGTATGTGCTCTATTTCGTGGCGTTTATTTCCGCAAACTTGGCGGTGCTCAATCTCTTGCCCTTTCCAGCGCTCGACGGCGGTCGCCTCATCTTCGTGCTGATTGAGAAAATAAAAGGAAGTGCCATCAACCCAAAAATCGCTGGAGCACTCAATTCCATCGGCTTTGCCGCACTCATGCTCCTTATTCTCGTTGTTACTTGGCAGGATATTGTACGGTTGGTAGGGTAGATAAGGGAGATGAATCCTTCAAAAGCCCGAATTGGCAAAGTCTCTGAAAGACTTTGCCAATTCGGGCTTTTGCCGTATACTGGGTGCACATGAAATTGAAATTACCCGATATCCCATTTTTGCACTCCAATGATATTGGTATTGATCTTGGTACGGCTAATACGCTTGTGTACCTTCGTGGGCACGGGATTATTCTCAATGACCCGTCGGTAGTGGCAATCAATCAAAAGACCGGTCAGGTGGTGGCTGTGGGCAACGATGCAAAGGCAATGCTCGGAAGAACGCCTGCGCACATTACTGCCGTGCGTCCGCTCGTGGATGGTGTGATTTCAGATTATGAAGTTGCCGAAGAGATGCTCGGTTATTTTATTGGAAAGGCACAAGAGCTTTCTAAAAAATGGGCACGACCGCGTGTCGTGATCGGCGTGCCTTCGGGCGTGACCAACGTGCAGATTCGTGCCGTGCGTGAAGCAGCGCAGTCGGCAGGCGCAAAAGAAGTGCATATTGTGGAGGAGCCGATGGCGGCGGCAATCGGCGTGAAGATGCCGATCCATGATCCTGTCGGCTCTATGATCATGGACATGGGTGGCGGCACCACTGATATTGCAGTGATTTCTCTCGGGGGTGTTGTGAATGCGCAGAGCTTGCGCTTGGCAGGTGATAAGCTCAACGACGACATCGTGAGCTACATCAAAGATGAGTTTAAGATATTGATCGGGGAACGAAGTGCCGAAGGAGTGAAGATGGCTATTGGTGGTATGGGGAGAGATGAAGAGTCGCCGGAGGCAACGATTCGTGGACGTGATTTGGTGTCGGGCTTGCCGCGCGAAGTTGTTATTACTGAAGCGGATATCAAGGAGGCGATTGGCGGCTCTGTGGCGCGACTCGTGGAAACAGCAAAGGAGGTACTTGAATCAACGCCGCCGGAAATCCTCGCCGACGTGATGAAGCGCGGTATGGTGATGACAGGTGGTGGCGCGCTCATTGTTGGGCTTGACGAACTTCTCTCGGAAGAGCTTTCCATTCCGGTGTATGTGGCGCAAGACCCGCTGACCTGCGTGGTACGTGGCACCGGTATTATCCTTGAAGACATAGAAACATATCGTGATGTCTTAATTGAAAATGAAGAAGACTTACCGCCACAATAGAAAACCGTCGTCGCGACGCGTGACGATACTTGCAGGGTGTGTCATCACACTTTTTATTCTTATCTTTTTCTTTTCTCCTATTGCGTCGTTTGTCCACGGTATCGCGCGGCCGGTGTTTGGTGTGGGTACCGCTCTATCGCGCGCGTCCGCCTCGGTATTCTCCTCCTTTTTCCTCGGCGACGCAGGTGTGCGCATTGCTGCGCTCGAGCGTGAAAATGAGAACCTTCGCCGTACAGTTGAAAACATGCAGGGAGAAAATAATCGATATGCCACAATGCTTGACCGATATGGCGAAAATGCGACGGGCAATGGCGTTATTATAGCTGGTGTATTGGTCGCGCCACCACGATCGCTGTACGACACTCTTGTGATTAATCGTGGTAAAGAGAGTGGCATTGCCGTGGGTTCACAGGTGTACACAGCTTATGATTCATTCGTAGGGACGGTTGTCGCTATCTCTCCATACACCGCACTTGTGGAACTGGTGTCGTCTCCTGGTTATGTAGCTGAAGCGCTAATAGGTAAGGAGCAAATCAGAACACAAGTATTTGGCAGAGGAAGTGGAAATCTCATTGCTGTCTTGCCGCGTGATATTGATATAGCGGAAGGGGATGTGGTGGTAGTACCTGGTTTGGGTGGCGTGCGTATTGGAGAAGTGGGCGTGATTGAAACTGAACAAAACGATCCGTTTCAGCAGGTTCGCATACGTGTGGACGTGCATTTCTCTACACTCACCGATGTGGCAGTCTTACCACCGACAGTAACAGAGTTTCCGGAATATGTGCGCCACGATGACGTGCTGTTGGATATTGATATGGAAGAAAGTGAGAGGGAAGAGATTACTGAAGAAGATGAGGCAGATGATTCCTCGGCGACGTCTTCTAACGAAACAAGCGAAGCGCCACAAGGTTAACATAAATATGTTGTCATTCCCGACCCCGAGTGGGAATCTGGATGTTAGGAGCTTACTTTCTCGAGATTCCCGATCAAGTCAGGAATGACAGCGAAAAGCAGTTGTGTATGTCTCAAACCATTACCCGTATCATTACCGATATTGTTCTCCTCCTCTGCGTCTTTTTTGCGCCTTGGTGGATAACACTACTTCTGGGGTCTGTGGCAGCTTTTTTCTTTCGCTCCTTCATTGAAATCATTATTGTCGGTCTTCTCCTA
>JACNGX010000059.1 GCA_014383885.1 Parcubacteria group bacterium
TCCGTTACCCGTTTTTTAACCTACCCGGATCTTCGTATTTGGGGGTAGGGTGAGCGCGATTTATTATCCAGGATAGTAAATTGATTGATGGGAATAGTCAACTGGAGTCTCTGGCAAAAAAACACCTCTTTGGAGAAAAAAATAATTTGTTAGACATAAAGAACATTGTAAAAGAATCCGTCTTAAATTAAAACGACTAATTTTTGAGGAGGTTGAATAAAGAAAGAGTCGCCCGTGTCTTCTTCTTTTGTTTTTAGAATGAACAACAATAGTCAGAGGACAATGTCCGCTAACAGCTGATGAAAAGTATGTCACACATATTTTTTCTTCTGGCTGTGGACAAGTCGAACGACTTACCCAGCGTAATCCGCGCTTTTGCCTTCAGGCAAAAGCGCGGACTCTTGTATATTACGTCCAAATTTTAATCAACAGGGAACATGCTTGCATGTTCCCTGTTGATTTCTATAAGCTATAAGCTCAATGTGCGCTTGCGCAAATGCGGCAGCTCTGGTAGGATAGTTGCACCGCATGGCGGGCTTGTTTTTTCTTGTTTAGACTTTTGCATATAGTTATTATGCATGTCTCAAATACGAAGAAACCCCGTCCGTCGCGAATTATTTATTATTCATTTCTTGTGTATAGCTGTTCTTTTTCGGGCACGCTCTCGCTTCGAGAAAGAACAGGTATCCAATATTCAACATATGGCTGATTCATTTGATCGCAGCAAGCCGCACGTGAATGTAGGTACCCTCGGTCACGTTGACCACGGAAAGACCACATTGACGGCCGGCATCTTGAATGCTCTCGACCTCGCCGGACAAAAAGTTCGCAAAGAGGACGTGAGTGCAATCGACAACGCTCCGGAAGAACGCGAGCGTGGTATTACCATTTCGCTTCACCACAGTGAATACGAAACGGAATCTCGTCACTACGCGCACATCGATGCGCCGGGACACGCCGACTACATTAAAAACATGATTACCGGTGCCGCACAGATGGACGGTGCAATCCTTGTGGTTGCAGCAACCGACGGTGTGATGCCGCAGACGCGCGAGCACGTGCTTCTTGCAAAGCAAGTGGGCTTGCCGAAAATCATTGTCTTCATCAACAAAGTGGACATGGTTGACGATGCTGACTTGGTGGAGCTCGTGGAAGAAGAAATCCGCGAAGTGCTTACCCAGCAGGGTTTTGACGGTGAAAATGCGCCGGTCATTAAGGGTTCTGGTCTGAAAGCGTCTGAAGCAACGTCTGTTGATGATGAATATGTACAGAAGATTCTCGAGCTCATGAATGCTCTTGATACATATATTCCGCTTCCGGAACGTGATACAGACAAGCCGTTCCTTATGCCGATTGAGGACATCTTCTCAATTGAAGGACGCGGTACGGTCTGCACCGGTCGTATTGATCGCGGGCAAGTGAAGGTCGGTGAAGAAGTGGAGATCGTGGGTATTAAAGACACGACGAAAACGACAGTTACCGGTATTGAGATGTTTAACAAGTCGCTTGATCATGGTGAAGCTGGTGACAACGCGGGAATCCTTCTTCGCGGTACCAAGAAAGAGGACATCCACCGCGGTCAGGTGCTTGCCGCACCAGGCAGCGTGACCCCGCACACCGAATTTGAAGCGGAAGTGTATGTGCTTAAGAAAGAGGAAGGGGGTCGTCACACGCCGTTTTTCTCAGGATACAAGCCACAGTTTTACATTCGCACGACGGATGTTACCGGCGATGTAACTTTGGCGGAAGGTGTGGAAATGGTGATGCCGGGCGACACCGTAACTTTCAAGGTGAAGCTCGTGGCACCTGTTGCTCTTGAAGATCAGCAACGCTTTGCTATTCGTGAAGGCGGTAAGACGGTAGGTGCCGGTGTGGTAACCAAAGTCGTTGCCTAATCGTCTCACTTCTCCAGACACTTTTTCCTCAAGAGGAAATGAGCGTCATCCATCATTTTTGTTCTATGACAGCAACTGAAACACAAAAGAAGAAACGTTCTGAAACAAGCGCGCCGAAACTTCGTATTAAGGTGCGTGCGTATGAGAACAAAGTGCTTGATGCATCGGTAAAGCAAATTATCGACACGGCGATTCGCTATGACGCGGATATTTCCGGACCGACACCCTTGCCGACATCAACAAAGAAGTACACCGTCAATCGCTCCACGTTCGTTCACAAAGACGCGCGAGAGCAGTTCGAAATGCGAGTGCATAAGCGTTTGATTGATATTCTCAATCCGACTCCTAAAGTCGTTGAGGCATTGACCAACCTTTCACTCCCTTCGGGCGTCAGCGTGGATGTACGCATGATGTAAGAGGATCCTCCTACGGCAGAATCCTCTGAGTGGTATTGCTCGGGTTCGCGCATTCAATTGCTTTCAGTAATTGAATGCGCTCTACCCGACCAATGCAAAAAGCCGCGGCGGCGCGCTACGCGCGCCGCAACAACGCGAATCACGACATGAATAGATATGTCATGAGCCGCATGTTTTTTGTGTTGGAGAAGGGAAATTCCCAAGGTTAAACTTTGGGAATCAGTCTGCTTTTTAAAAAGGAATAGGAATAATGGGTACGCCTTGCCCGTGCCGAGCCACGGTCGGCCTAGGGAAGTACGAATACATACGAAAATGGGGTTTTGAAATAAACTGCATTTCGTGTGTTATTATTCCTCATTCCTATTTTCTCATCCATTCATTTGACTTTTTAAATCAAAAAAGGTAGTATCTGAAAATGTATAATTCCGAATTACGAATGCGCGCGAATATACGAATGAGTAAAATAGTGAGCGTGCCTTCGAAGTACCTTCGGAATAGGCATAACGACAAAAGAGAAATCCAAAGATACACGTTATATTGAGTATTCGTATATTCGTAACCTATTTGTAATTCGTAACTTATGAAATTTATCCTCGGCACAAAAGAAGAAATGACACAGATTTTCCAGGAAGACGGACGTGTCGTACCGGTAACGGCTATTTCCGCCGGTCCTATTGTAGTAACACAAGTAAAAAATACTGACACCGATGGATACACGGCAGTGCAGGTTGGTTTTGGTGCGCAGAAAGAATCTCGATTGGGCAAGTCTATCCTTGGACACACCAAAGACCTCGGTGCATTCAAAACACTTCGCGAATTTCGTATAGAAGATACTGCCGACATGGAAAAAGGAAAGTCAATTGATGTGTCTATCTTTGAGCCGGGTGAAGAGATTGAGGTGAGTGGCATCTCCAAAGGAAAAGGATTCCAGGGTGTTGTGAAGCGTCATGGTTTCAAGGGTGGTCCGCGAACGCATGGTCAGAAGCACTCCGAGCGAAAGCCGGGCTCTATCGGATCTACCGGTCCGCAGCGTGTCTTCAAAGGTGTGCGTATGGCAGGACGCATGGGTTCTGATCGTACCACGGTCAAGAACCTTTCGGTTGTTGCTGTTGACGCGGAAAAAGGGCTTCTCTTTGTGAAAGGCGCGGTCCCCGGTCGTCGTGGCACACTTCTTGAAGTCCGTACCGCATAAATAGGCGCGTAGCACCAATCCTGCCGGAGGCAGGTATCTCATATTCACCTCCTCACTTACTAACATACTAACTACTAACCATGGAATCTCTCGTCTACAACGAACAAGGAAAAGAAACAGGAAAGGTAGCCCTCCCTGAAGCGGTTTTTGGTCTTCCCAAAAACGACGATCTTGTGCATCAGGTGGTTGTTTCTATGCAGTCAAATGCTCGTACCAATGTGGCGCATGTCAAAGATAGAAGTGAAGTAAGAGGTGGTGGAAAGAAACCATGGAAGCAGAAAGGTACAGGCCGCGCACGTCATGGTTCACGTCGTTCACCGATTTGGATTGGTGGTGGAGTGACACACGGTCCGCGTAATGAAAAGAACTTCGACAAAAAAATTAATCGCAAAATGGCACGCAAGGCGCTCCACACGGTACTCTCCGGTAAGGTGAAAGATGCGGAGGTGCTGTTTGTTGATAGTTTTTCCACGGAAGAACCAAAAGCGGCATGGGCAAAAGGTGTTCTTGACGCACTTGGCGGTGTAAAAGGGTATGAGGCGATTGCAAATCGCAAGAACAATGCCGTTTTGATTGCTGTTGGCGAGAAAAACGATGCCGTCTTCAAGAGCTTTGGGAATTTTGGTAACGTCGCTATTATGGAAGCGCGGAATATAAATCCGGTCGATGCGCTGTCCTATAAGCATATTGTATTTGTTGGTCCCGATGCGTGTGTAGCTGAAGTGGCACGTGAAAAAGGAAACGCATAATTTATTTTTCTATGAGCATTCTCTCTTCCAAAACAAAAGAGTCTAAAGCAAAAGTTCCGGCAAAGCCGAAAGCAAAAGCTGCTGCATCTAAGTCGTCGAAGGCGACCGGCCAAGGGAAAAAAGTAGTTGCACCGAATACTGCTCCCCAAAAAGGTGCGTATGCGCATGTACTTCTTGCGCCACGCGTCACAGAGAAGGCGGCTTTTTCGGGCGAGCATGGTGCGTACGTCTTTACTGTTGCGCCTGGGGCAACGAAAGTGGATGTGAAGAAAGCATTTTTCCATGTATATGGTATTCTCCCAAGAAAAGTCGCAATGACCCGCATCCCAAAAAAGAGCACGTTTATTCGTGGAAGAAGGGGTACAAAAAGCGGTGGTAAGAAAGCGGTTGTCTATCTCCCCGAAGGACAGAAGATTGAAATTGTATAAGAAACGAAAAACTGTAAACGATAAACGATAAAAGCAATATTCGTCGCATAGAAAAATTTTCATACTAACCTCCTGACATACTCACTTACTAATCTACTGAATCATGAAAAAATACAAGCCGACAACAGCATCCCGCCGACACATGACCACGGTTACCTACCGAGGCGTGCTTTCCGGTGATAAGCCGCACAAGCCACTCGTGAAAGGAAAAAAGCGCTCTGTTGGTCGCAACAATGCCGGTCGTATCACCACTCGTCATAAAGGAGGTGGTCACAAGCGTCTGCAGCGTGATATTGATTTTACATACGATAAGAAAAACATTATCGCGCGCGTGGAGACGATTGAATACGATCCGAATCGTTCAGGTTTTATTGCACTTGTTTGTTATCGTGATGGAGAACGTCGTTATATCCTTGCTCCGCGGAGTGTTGCCGTGGGTGATGAATTTATTGTATCGGAAGACGCAGAAATAAAAGTGGGAAATCGTGTTCCACTCGGTAAGATTCCGGCTGGTACGTTTGTTTACAATGTGGAGTTGAAGCCGGGTGCCGGCGCACGTTTGGCACGTTCGGCAGGATCATTTCTTGAAGTAGTTGCCAACGATGAGGGCTATACCCAGGTGAAAATGCCATCGGGAGAAATTCGCAAGATTATTGCCACGGCATGGGCGTCAATCGGTGAAGTGTCCAACCAAGAGCATAAGCTCGTCACTATTGGAAAAGCGGGACGCAGTCGATGGATGGGAAAGCGCCCGACGGTGCGTGGTAATGCCATGAATCCTGTGGATCATCCGCATGGTGGTGGAGAAGGACGCCAAGGACGTGGACGTCGCCGTGCTGTTTCCAAATGGGGTAAGCCGACCGGCAAAGGACACAAGACACGCCGCGCAAAGAAATATTCAAACCACCTTATTGTTTCTCGCAGAAAGAGCAAGAAGAAGTAGAAAAACGATAAACGATAAATTTTTAACGATAAACAAAAAAGCCGCGCAGTCCTTCGGGCTGCGCGGCTTCACCTTCTCCACACTCTATTTCTACAAAATATGCTATATTGGATGGACATTATGTTCACTTTTTACCAACCTCCTAACCTCCTGTCATACTAATTTACTGATCTATGACCGACGACCCTTCCCCCAGTATACGTTCTATATTTGCTCTCTATGCAGGGCTTATTATTCTCTTTGCGGTACTTTTCTCTCTTGATACGAACATTGCACTCATTGCACTCCTTGTGCTGTTCTCAGGTCTCTTTTCCGGACTAACCATCGGTATTCTCGGGCTTTCTCCTGAAGATCTCAAAATTGAGGCAGACCTCGGTTCGCGTCTGGCGAAGAAGATTTTGCCGGTGCGACAGAAAGGGAATCTCATTCTTTCCACGCTTCTCGTCTCCAATGTCATCGTCAATTCCGTTCTTTCCATCTTTCTCTCTGATATCGCCAGTGGCATTATCGGCGGTATTATTGCTATCGCGCTCATTACCGTGTTTGGTGAAATCCTTCCGCAATCAATCGCAATCAAACATGGCCTCAAAATGGGCTATATGTCGCTACCACTTCTGTATGCGGTGATGACGATTCTCTATCCAGTTACGCGTCCAATTTCCTGGGTGCTTGATACCATGATCGGTAAAGAGTTGCCGGCAATTTATTCCAAGCGCAAGCTCTCCAAAATACTTGAGCATGTGGAAGACCAAGGAATTATCGATGAAGACGAAGAACAGATTCTCCTCGGCGGTGTATCATTTTCGGAAAAATATGTCGGCGATGTGATGACGCCAATCGAAGAAGTTTTTTTGCTCCCCAACACCACGCTTCTTTCGGAAGAAAAACTCCGCGAAATATATGAAAGCGGGCATTCTCGCATACCTATTTACGACGAAGGCATTCACGATATTGTCGGTATGCTGTATGTGAAGAAGCTCATTGCCATAAATCCCGACGACAATACACCGGTGAAAAATGTGATGAGCGACGATGTGCCCAAGGTCATGGCAAGCGAACATCTCGATGCGGTGCTCAATAAGTTCAAGCTCAAGAAAAAACACCTTTTTGCGGTCTACGACACCGATTCCGACGCTGCCGGCATCATCACTCTCGAAGACATTATGGAAGAAATCCTCCAAGACGAAATTGTAGACGAGACGGATTTTAGAGAAAACGGAATAAAGAAAAAAGCATAAAGCACAACAAGTTGTGCTCGGCTAACATAAAATGAAAAACCGAGATGTAACCTTGGTATATATACCAAGGTTACATCTCGGTTTTTC
>JACNGX010000052.1 GCA_014383885.1 Parcubacteria group bacterium
AAGCTCGTCTTCTGCCATATCTTCTGCGAGTACCGCCTTTATCTTTGGGTCAAAGCGAAGAAGAAGGAGTGTACGAAAGTTGCGCAAAAGGAGCTTAGCAAACACATCCATTGCCACACCGCTTTCTTTTGCTGTGCGAATTGCCCCTAATCCTTTTGCGCCGTCGGCATAGCAAACAGCTTCAATGAGCACATGAATGGTTTCAACTTGTGGTGCACCGGTGATTGTTTCCACTTCCGCACGCGAAAGTTTTTTATCTGACGACGCACCAATCACTTTTTGCAACATACCGAGCGTATCACGAAATGAGCCATCACCCAAAAGCGCGATGAGTCCGGCAGACGACGCATCAAGCTCATATCCTTCTTTTTTTGCAACATCGCGCACGATATCAGAAAGCGTTTCAATGCCCGGTTTTTTGAAGGTAAACACTTGGCAGCGCGACACGACTGTATCAAGGAGTTTATGTGGCTCTGTTGTTGCCAAGATAAAAATCACATGCGCGGGTGGCTCTTCCAGCGTTTTCAGAAGTGCATTAAATGAATCCTTAGTGAGCATGTGTACCTCGTCGATGATATACACCTTATATGGCGAAGAAAAAGGCAATGTGTATACCGCCTCACGAAGCTCGCGAATATCATCGATACCACGATTAGACGCCGCGTCGATTTCATAGATATCTTCCGGCACGCAGCCAAGATCTTTGGCAAAAATACGCGCGACGGTTGTCTTCCCCGTGCCACGTCCGCCGGAAAAGAGATACGCATGAGCAGGGTTGCCCGCTTCGACTGCCGCGCGAAGTGTGGAAACAATACTCTCTTGTCCGCGGACTTCTTCCCACGAAGCCGGACGATAGGTGCGATACAGTGCTTGTGACATAAACACCAGTATATCACATGGGTGTTTGAGCACAAAAAAGCAAATCAAAAATTCCGCTTGCGCGGAATTTTTGATGTTTTGAAGGACCATGTCTATAAGCCGAATTCTGTACGTGCTACGCACGTGGCAATGATTTATCTGGGATGTGTGTTGCCACACACCTCAATGCGGCACTCCGAGCACCACTTTTGGTAAAAAATCTTTTTCACCAAAAGTGGTGCTCGGCACGGCCTTGCACACAGGTAAGGATTTAGCCGTTTCACTTTCTATGTTGCCATAGAAACTAGCCGATTTTAAGAATAAAACCGAGCTTCGATTCCTTTCGGAATACGACGTCTCTGCTCGCACCTCTATAGCCCCTTCAAGCCATTCGACGGGCATTACCCGCTACCCTTTTCCGAGCACCATCATGGTGCTTGGGTGTGTTCGGACTTTCCTCTGTTGCTTTGTAAAAAACAATAGCCATTACCCAACATGGAATAAAAAGCATTATATCACAATGTAAAGATAAGTCAAAAAATTTTACATCTTTCTCAAAAACTCTCCTGTTATTCTATATACATCATCATACGTCTCCGCATTCATGAGCTCCATGCGGAGTTCTTTTGCTCCGGAGAATCCGCGGACGTATGCGGAATAGTGTTTTTTCATGATGGCAAAGTTTTTGTCGGGGTGCCTTTCTTCATAGAGCTTAGTGTGTTCGATGAGTGCTGCGATTTTTTCTTTTTGAGAAATGGTTTTCGAATCACGACCAGCAAATATCCACGGATTACCAAACACAGCTCTACCAATCATGATACCATCAACTCCTGTTTCTTTTGTTTTTTGTTTTCCATCAGCAATGCTTATCACATCACCATTACCGATGATAAGCGTATTTGGTGCATATATATTACGAAGCTCCACCGTGCGCGCAACGCGCTCCCACCGTGCCGGAACCTTGGACATATCTTTTTGCGTGCGTGCGTGAATGGTCAGTGCGGGAAGATTGAGCGAGAGAAGCTCAGGAATCCACTCTTCCAGTATATCTTTTGAAAATCCAACACGCGTCTTCACCGACACAGGCGTATCTTTCCCTGCCGCTTTTACGCCTTCACGCACCGCTTCCACAATCTCTTTCGCTCGTTTTGGGTCGCGGATAAGATCGGCACCGGCACGCTGTTTGATGATTTTTTCTTGTGGGCAACCCATATTAATATCAATGCCATCAAAACCAAGCTCCGCCACAACCTTTGCGCCAACATACATCGTCTCCGGATTGCCACCAAAAACCTGGGCAATAAGTGGTCGTTGATGCTCTGTATACGCAAGATCACGCAAGAGATGCCCTCGCCCTTCCTCACTTGCCAAGCCATCACAAGCGACAAATTCCGTCCACATAATATCGGGACCACCGCCCCATTTTCCCATTCGGCTTTTCTTGGCAATAATCTCTCGAAACGCATTGTCGGTGGCATCCGCCATCGGTGCAAGCGCAAAAAACGGCTTTTGTATGCGCACCGTGTCCCACACGTTTTTCTTTTTTATATTCAAACCAAACATTATTCAGTTGATTCATCACCCGTATCATCATGATCCTTCTTATCCCGAAAAAAAACCTTGTTCCCGAAACGCATATCAAGATACTCCCAATCAACATCCTCTTCAAGTGATTCCAAAACCGCCACAATATCGGTACCGAGCGCGTCCGGATTGACCACAAGTGGATACATGAGATACGTATCGTCATCAAAGAAAAGATACCCGTCTTCTCCGCGGAATTCATGACGCATCGGATTCAATCCCACCTCTCTTGCGCGCTCAACCACAGCACTAACAGTATTAAATACCTCATCTGCAACGATATATTCGCCAATACTCTCGCCTTCCACTCCACCTCCATACCATTCAAAAAATGTTGAACCGGAAAAAAACGGCGCTTCATCAAAGATAAATCCTTTCGTATCTACAAAGTAGCATGTCGGTGTGTGTTCCTCCCCAGTAAGCGCTTTATCGCGTTCGCGGTCAATATATGAATCCTCACACCACAAAGAAGTGGGTACGCGCTCGGTAATATTGATAGTGATCGCCGTCATTCCTTCTCGCTTCACAGAAATCGTGTTCGCACGAGGAAATGTTTCTGCCAGGCGTGCAATGATGTCGCTCTTGGGATACCACAATGTATTTGCACGATTCCATACAAGAAGATTATTTCCGTTCAATTCTTTCTTCGCTATTTCAATCACACCGCCCACATCAATCGTCTTTATACCCTCAACCCTGACAGAGCCGATTGATACAGCGCTATGATGCGACCCCCATGCAAGAAGCCCAATAATAAGACACGTACAAAATACACCAACACCGACACTCACGCCAAACTTTTTTTGCTGAGCGCGTTTTTTCTCTTTTTGTTTTTTGTGGATGAAAGCATTACGACGCATACAAAAGACAAACCAGCGCTAGGGATACCCTAGCAGCGACACGAGTCAAATAAAATTATCCCCCGATTACATCCTTCCCCATATACGGACGCAGTGCTTCGGGGATGATGATAGAACTATCTTCTTGTTGATTGTTTTCTATGATCGCCGCAAGAATGCGCGGTGTCGCGATAGCAGTATTGTTAAGCGAATGTACGAAACGAAGCATGCCTTCTTCGTCGCGATAACGAATATTCAAACGTCGCGTTTGAAAATCGTGGAAATACGAAGACGAATGTGTTTCGCGATATGTCTCTTCTGAAGGAACCCACACTTCAATATCATATTTTTTCACTTGTCCGAGTCCGAGATCGCCGCCACAGTTCACTACCACATGATACGGCAAACCGAGTTTCTGGATAAATTCCTCGGCATTGTGTGTGAGCTCTTCATGCATGCGTACCGATTCTTCGTGTGATGCTTCGCACAGAACCACCTGCTCCCACTTGAAAAATTCATGCACGCGAATGAGTCCTTTTGTATCTTTTCCATGGCTTCCCACCTCCCTCCTGAAACATGGAGAAAAAGAAAGGTATTTTTTCGGCAATTCTTCACGCGAAAGTGTCTCATCCATGTGATACCCCATCGTTGCCACCTCACCGGTACCGGAGAGAAATTCACCATCTTGCGTTTTGTATAAGTCTTCTTCGCTTTGCGGGAGGTATCCTGTACCCAAGAAAGATTCGCGACGCACAAGCGACGGTACCACCATCGGCGTAAATCCCTTTGCGCCAAAATGCTCCTGCGCGTATTGCCAGAGCGCCATGGAGAGCTTCGCGCCATCATTTTTCAAAAAGTATCCACGAAAGCCCGACACCTTAGCTCCTCGCTCTAAATCAATCATGTCGTGAGCGAGCATGAGATCAATGTGATTTTTCGGTGCGAATGCAAAATCCGGCTTTTCTCCCCATGTGCGTATTTCGGTATTATCAGCATCATCGTTCCCCTCGGGCACCGACATATCGGGAACATTCGGCACCTGAAGCATGAGGACTTGCCATGTCTTCATCACTTCTTTCAACTCATCTTCTTTTGCCTGTATTTTTTCTTTGAGCTCCTGCATTTCGGCAATCTTTGTGCTACGCTCACTATCACCAAGTGTGGCAATTTCTTTTGACACCACATTTTGTTGTGCTTTCATTTCTTCTGTCTCGGACACAAGCACTTTGCGCTTATCGTCTGCGACGATGAGTGCCTCAATATCAACATCCACGTGCTTTTTCTTCGCACCGGCAATAACGATATCTTTATTCTCACGGATGAATTTAATGTCGAGCATGATAAAAACGGTGGATGAACGATAAACTATAAAAATCTTGTTACTCCCAACTTAAACGGGAATCTAATATGTTACCAGTATAGCGCAAAAGTCAGAAATGAGGAATATGAACGATTTTGTGACCTAATTTCATCTTTCATGTTTCTAATTCTCCACCTCTATCTGCTATACTATACTCATGTCATCTTCTGAAATTATTGCTATCAATCCCTCAAAGATATTCCCTCTCACTTCTGAAATGCCGGACGCGCCGAGTGAACTTTTCGCTCGCGGTACACCCCCCTTTCCTGAAACCAAACTTCTCACTGTTGTTGGTTCGCGTTCATATACGAATTACGGTCGCGACGCATGCGAAGAGCTTATTGCCGGACTCACTGGCTACGACATCGCTATCGTTTCAGGTCTCGCACTCGGCATCGATGCCATTGCGCACCGCGCAGCCATGAAAGCACACCTTTCGACGATTGCCGTGCCTGGCTCAGGACTCTCACCCGAAGTACTCTATCCCGCTTCGCATCGCGGGCTTGCCGAAGATGTTGTTGCAAAGGGTGGCGCACTCGTTTCGGAATTGCCACCTGAGACGCGCGCGGCGCAATGGACATTCCCCAAACGTAATCGCATCATGGCAGGCATGGCGCATGCCACGCTTATTATCGAAGCAGGAGAACGGAGTGGTACCCTTATCACCGCACGCCTCGCTCTTGATTACAATCGCGAGCTTCTTGTGGTGCCGCACAGCATCTTCTCCGAAGGTGCGCACGGATCCAACCGACTTCTTCGCCAAGGTGCGGCTCCGGCAATTGATTCCTCTGATATTCTTCGTGCACTCGGTTTTGACCCTGAAGCAGGCGGTAGTGCAAAAAATGCTTCTGCAACTCCCACCGACCTCCCCGCACCACAGCTGAAACTCCTCTCTCTTCTTGTTGAGCCACTTTCCCGCGACGAACTCATTAGGAAGTCGGAGCTTTCCATCACCGATGCCAATATCGCCCTCTCCGCACTTGAAATTAAGGGATGCATAAAAGAGTCTGTGGGATTGGTGCGGAGAGTGAAGTAATAATTAACAGTCAAAAAAGTTGCGCGGTCATTAATGACCGCGCAACTTTTCCCTGTTCTCTATATCTCAATTCCCGTATCATCCAAAACTCGCTTTACGATTTTTGGATGGAGAATCTTTCCCGCATGAAACGGTACTGTCACTCGTATTCCGTCACGATTCTTATATATCTTGTAACTTCCACTTTGCCGTGCAAGAGAAAAACCGTTCTTCTCCAAAAGAGCAATCATTTCACGTGCTGTCATGCGAGGAAGTTTGGACATGATTATACGGCAACTTCAACAAGAGACACACTCACATCTCCTTGCGTTCTCACTTCTTCCCGTACTTCGCGGCGATCTTCCACATGAAGTGCGATCGCATCGCGAATATGTTCCATCGCTTCCTCATAAGTATCACCCTGAGCATAGCAACCCGAAAGAGCAGGACATGTTGCAACATATCCGTCTGCATCGTGTTCCACTACGACCGACATAGTATAAAGTGTCTTTTTCATACACGTATGGTACCACTGGATTGAAATCAAGACAAGACACATAATAACCCTCGTTGATACGAGGGTTATTCCTTGAAGGCGGAGAAGTCTTCCACAATACTCACTTCCGTCTCGCCGATTTTTTCTCCTTGGAAGGGTCCGAGATATGCTTTCGCATATATCTTCTTTCCTTCGAGGACAGGAGCGAGCCAATCTCTGTCTGCAGGCATCATATCTTTCCACGGCATACTCTTAAATGGAAACCATGTTGGATCTTTCATTTCATCGGTATCCTTAATGGTGCCACTATACTCATGGACGAAATAAAAATGAACTCTGCAAGTGAAAGTTTTTCCATCGCTTTTCCTGTTGTGACAATCAACAACAGCGACTTTCTCCATGTCCTCTTTCTCTACGACTACCCCTCTTCCTGTTTCCTCATACAATTCGCGAATAGCCGCATCGACCATTGACTCGCCTTTTTTCGGGCCACCACCGTATCCGTTCCATTTTCCGGCACCGATTTTCTTTTGTTTTCTTGCGAGTAAAAGCGTGTATCCCTGACGGATACCATGGGAGACAAGAAAACATACTGTCGCTTCCAGAAGCACTTTTTCTTCGGGCATAATCATAATTATATTGTTTCAATTTTTTATAGCTCCCCCCACCTTTAAATACGAAGACATGTGGTACACTTGTCACATATGGCGAAATCATCAA
>JACNGX010000026.1 GCA_014383885.1 Parcubacteria group bacterium
TCCGTTACCCGTTTTTTAACCTACCCGGATCTTCGTATTTGGGGGTAGGGTGAGCACGTTATGTTTTGAAAAACTATACCACATTTTTCAAAACCTTGCAGACAGGTCCGTCCTTTCCAGAAAAAATGGGGTTTTTTATGTTATGATTGACATATGGATATCATCCCTATCATCGTCGCCACCTTCTGGATTGTTGGCATGGTGCTTGACCATGCGAAATTTACCGCTCTGTGGCAGAGCGTTGGATATCGTTTTAATGCTTTCATTTCAATGCTGCGCACTCCGGAAGGGAAAGAAAAGTTGCGCGACTTCCCCTTTCTCGGACGCATCCTCTTCAGTGTAGGAATCATTATCCTTGCCTACGGCATGGATGAGACAGTGCTTCTCTCTGGCATTCTCTTTATTCTTTTCTTGGGTATTGTGCACAATCTTTGTCGATGCACGAGGAAACGCTTCCCTTTTCCTTCCCGTAAAACACTTAAAACACACCTCATCACCGTTCTTGCAATCATCCTAGAGACTGCCTTTTTCTTCGTTATTTCTCTCCACTATCCGGCACCGTACATACTTCTCGGCATAATTTCCCTCCGTTTTCTCTTCACCACTCTTGCCACATTTATCCTCTCTCCCCTTTCTGAAGACGAGCCAATTTCACACTAACTACCATGTTTCTAAAATCACTTCTCAAACACATCATTCTTGCAATCCTCACCACTGAGGCAAAGCTGGTACTGAAAAAATACCGTCCACGTATTGTTGCCATCACCGGCAGTGTCGGTAAAACATCCACCAAGGACGCTGTGTACACGATAGTGAAAGACTCGTTCAATGTCCGAAAAAGCGAGAAAAGTTTCAATAGCGAGTTTGGTTTGCCGCTTACTATTCTTGGGCTGCCTACGGGATGGAACAAACCCTCTCTCTGGATACAAAATATCGCAAAGGGTTTTTTGCTTCTTATCGGCACTCATCCGTATCCTGAGCTTCTCATTCTGGAAGTGGGAGCTGATCATCCGGGAGATATCGCCACTGTTGCCTCCTGGTTGCCGATTGACATTGCCGTTATTACAAAAATCGGCGACATTCCCGTACATGTCGAATATTATTCTTCTCCCGAGGAAGTAGCAAAAGAAAAACTCTCCCTCCTCTCTGGTCTCAAAAAAGGAGGCGTTGCCGTCCTTAATACCGATGATCCGCGTATTACTCCTCCCTCTCAGAAATCTCAAGACATGCACGTTGTCACATACGGCATAGATGCTTCTCGTGATATCGTCGGCAACAATATCACCGTGCACTATAATGGAGACACGCCCGTAAGACTCTCATACACTATCACCACGTCCGACACACGCCACTCTATCACCCTCAATCACACTATCGGTACCCACAATGTGTATACCACACTTGCGGCGTTTACTGTTGCCTCCACGCTCGGCGTCGATGAAAAGTTAATCGTTGAACGTCTTGGAAATATTACTCCTACACCCGGACGACTCCATGTCATTGAAGGTATCCGCGGAAGCATCCTCATCGACGACACCTACAATGCCGCACCCGCCGCAATGCTTTCAGGCCTTAACACGCTTAATTCACTGCGTACGACAGGAAGAAAAATCGCCGTGCTTGGCGACATGCTTGAGCTTGGTGACTATGCCGAGAAAGCACATGAAGAAGTAGGTGCGCGAGCCGCCGAAGCATGCGACATACTTATTGTGCTCGGTGAGTATGCGTGTATTCTTGCCGAGAGTGCTGAAAAAGCAGGACTCTCTTCCAAACATATCCATATTGCAGAGGACACCAAAGAGGTGTCTCGTCTAATGAGCGATATTATTAGCAAAGGTGATTGTGTATTTATAAAGGGCTCTCAAGGCATGCGCATGGAGAAGGTCGTAAAAGCGCTCATGGCACACCCTGAGGAAGCATCGTCACTTTTGGTGCGACAAGAAGATGAATGGCAAAAATAAAGACGAGACACAAAAGAAAAGGCGGCACCTTCGGTGCCGCCTTTTCTTATCCTTAATTCATAATATACGGGAGAAGCCCCATATATCGTGCACGTTTTATTGCACGCTCAAGCTGACGCTGATGTTTGGCTGAGGTGCCGGTATACTTTCGCGCCTGAATACGACCATACGGATTCAAAAACTTTTTCAAAAGCTCTGTATCCTTGTAGTCGATGTACTGTATGTTGTTTTCGGTAAAATAGCAATTCATAGATAGAAGGTTAGTAAATTAGTATACTAGTAAGTTAGGAGGATAGTATACGATTAGTATGTTAGTAAATTAGGATGGTAGTATATTACGTGTCTTTTCCTTTTGAGAGAATAGTATTTATCATTTTCATCACTTCTCTCAGTAATTCCTGCCCTTGATTTTCTTCACAATATTCCAATTTTTCAGCCAATAATAATTGCGTCTCGAGTTCTGAAGCAGATCCATATGCAATTCTTAAAAACTGGTGAAAAGATACTTTCGTTCCTCGTCCATACCCTTCCGAAATATTGGAAGGAATTGATACCGCGCTTCTCCTCATCTGGGATACCATTCCATACCGCTCATCAGAAGGAAACTCTCTTGTCAAACGATATATCTCAAACGACAAATCAAAACTTTTCTGCCATACAACGAGAGATCGATACGATTCTTTTTCTCATCTTTTTTACTCATTTCCTGACCTCCTATCATACTAACTTACTAACTAAAATGGAATATCATCAGGATTAATGTCTTCAGTCGGGTATTCGATTGTATCGAGCTTCTCGTCTTGTGCCGGAGTATTTTGCGCGGGTGCGGCATTAATATTCTGCATACCCGAATCCGACTCATTTGAACGACGCGGACCAAACTGGAATTGTTCCACCACCACCTCGGTGCGATAATTTTTCTTCCCATCTTGTCCATCCCAGCTTCGCGTTTGCAAACGCCCTTCCACATACAGACTGCTTCCGGTATTCATATATTGAGCAATGAGCTCGGCATGGCGACCAAATGCCACCAAACTGTGATACTCCGTTGCTTCCTTCTTATTCCCCTCCTGATCTTTGTAAAAACGATTGGTTGCAATGCTAAACGAGCAAACCTTGGAACCCGACGGCAATGCACGAAGCTCGGGCGAACGAGTAAGATTTCCGTAAATAAATACTTTATTTATGTACATAGTACGATAGAAATTAATGTATAACGTTTACTAAAAAAATATTACGCTTCCGCTTTGACAGGCTCATCCACCATTTCCTCAATACTCTTATCGATATCTTCTGCATTTACTTCCTTCTTCTCTTTCTCTTTTTGCGCACCAACACCTGGAGCTTTTGTTTTTGAAGAAACAGCAGCCATTGGCGGACGATTGATTAGAAGATACCGCAACACGCGTTCGTGGGAATCAAGAGCTTTTTCAATCGCTTTCACTATATCAGATTCAGCACTAAACACTATCCAGCCAAAATATCCAGCAGTGTATGTCGTTTTCTTATGCTCTTTGGAGAGCGACATTGGATACGCCAAATCACGAAGCGACGGATCAGCTGATGTTTCAATCGTACCTCCGGCACCTTCGATGGCACTCTTTAGTGCACCAACTTCTTCGGAGAGCTTGTCTTCCGGAACAGTCGAAACCAAAAGATACGAGAACTCGTAGAGCTTTTTCGGCGCGTCCTGTTCACTATGTTCATTCTTTATCATGTGCGCCATAGTAGCAGAAAAGAGAGGAGTGCGCAACCTCTCTATTTTCTTTTGTGTCATTTCGGGCTTGATCCGAAATCTTCAATATATTGTTCCCAGCGAGTATACACAGATTGCGGTATTGACTTTTCGCATGTAATTGCTACCATTACAGTACAAGTGGCTTCGGCCTCACCCAACCGATCTTCGGAGACGTTGGGTAAAAAACACAAAAACACGTCAAAAAAAAATTTTGACGTGTTTTTGTATACCACAAAATCTATCTTTGTCCATCATTCCAATTTTTTTCACAAAACGTTTTGTATCGACGAAACGCATTTGTGATATCAACGCGCGTGCTTCTTTTCCCTCAATCAAGCCGACAAAAATCCTCAAATGATGTTCCCTTTGAGAAGTAGTGAGAGGAACAACCAAACAAGTGTGTCTTCCAAATCCTTTCATAATCACTGTTCGACACTCTCTTTTTCAGTCACTCCATCTTCCACAATCGGTTCTCCTTCGGACTCCCCCTCAGTATCCACTCCAACTTCTTCCTCAAGAGGAGTGTCTGATATATCAGTTTCCTCGGCTTGTTCATCGTCGGATTCGGAACCATCTCCTGATGATTCCGTTTCAGTGACCTCTGTGTCTGTTTCTTCCGTGTCGAAACTCGAATCCTCCACCTCCTCGTCATTTGTTTGTGTTTCGCCCACTTCATTTGTCTCTTCTTCATCAAAGCCCGAATCTTCAATTATTTCATCATCACCTTCACCTGCCTCCTCTCCATTGCCAACGATAACCGTACGCACAATCTCACCGATTGCATCTTCAAACACGGCGCGATAGACAATCTCGTGCGTTGCATCAATTAAAGTGTCAATGTCCACGCTCTCCACCTCTTCGTTATTTACATATGCATGAACAGTTAAGTCTTGTCCTTCGGGTCCCGTAGCTCTCGCACCCATATCAGAATACGTTGCACCAAGAGCAACCTCCGCCGGATTATTACCGATAAGTTCCATGGTAATGCTCGGCACATCTTCTTCCCCACTACCGGCTAAACCACCCGTATCAGATTCCCCACTCAGAAGCGCCGAGAGCTCATCACGAGTCACACACACATCTTCAATACACAGCTCTTTCGTCTCTATGCGTTCTGCCTTAAATACTCCAGCAACGATTTCGGAAATACCATTTGCCGTATCACCGAGCCAGAGTGCCAATCGTTCAAAGAAGCGGCCCACGAAGGTAAAGTCGCCTTCTGCGTCTGTCGTTGTCGCATTCACATTAGCAAGATCCTCAATCTTCATATTCACCTCCTTCACCGCTTCAATCGTTGGCGCGATAAGCTGGGTGTAGTCGAGACCGAGATGCCCCTTGGGGTCGATAACAGAAACCGCCTCAGGGAAGACCGACTGCACGTTCTGGGCGGAGAAACCGATCTGCACACGGCCATCGTATCCTTCGGCGCTTTCTTTCAGCGTATAAGTGAAGCCCTCAAGCGTAAGGAGTTTCTCGAGCGAGTGTTCAAGCGGATTGATATTGTCTTTCAGTCGGATATCGGATACGTCGGTGATGGATCCGGTGTAGTTGATATCACCGACGACATCGAGTTCCACATCGGGTGTCGAATCGCCGATGCCGACATATCCATCGCTTGAGATGCGGAGGCGTTCAGCGAGAGCGTTTCCGCTTGTTCCTGAAACAGGATTGATCGAAACGGCCGCTTGAACCCAAGTATAGCTTTCACCCGAAATACTCCATGACATCGTGACGGTTGTATCGCCAGCCTCAGTGGAGCCCGCACCACGCATATCGTATGTACCAATACTTTTACTCCATCGCTCTGTCTGATTGGTACCAGCCGTAGCAGAAGGCGCATAATCCGAGGAATCTACCGAAAGCACATCCACAACCATTGCCCCTGTCACGCTCGAAACATTTACAGAAGCATTTCCTCCCGACCCATCGGCTCCTGCACTTGTCCCAAAGGTTGTTGTCTGGTTCGTATTATAGAAAGAGGTTGCCCCGGCCGCGACAGTCGTTGAAGAAGACATGCTTACGGTTACGGTATCTGTTCCTGAATCCGGATTTTTCAAGTACCAAAACTCTACACGAGTATCTGTTGAGTAGTTTCGCGCCGTCAGGTAGGTCAGACTTTCCGAACCATACGTAACAGAAGATACCGTGGTTGTATCCGCAACCGATACTCCGATAACGAGCAAACGATTACTGTCAGATCCCACCGTATGGGACCAATCAAGAGACGTCACATTTGCTTCATAATCATTGGCGCTTGCCACATCAAATTGAACAGATGATCCGCCGGCGTTTCCTGGTGCCGTCCGAAATATGAAATCTCCCGAACCACCAGAACCGGTACCATTTGAAGCATCGAAGGTCATATCACCACCAGAAATGTTCGTGCCAGATCCGGCCGCGCCACGAAATGTGAAATCGCCGGGGCTCGATGTTCCTTCGCCCGTACCGAAGACAGCTGAACTACCCGAGAGATGGAGTGGAGCAGAAGGACTCGTCGTCCCAATCCCCACATACCCGCTTGATTTATCGAGATACAGATCGTCGGTAAAGAATGCGATATCGGCATTGGTCGTGGAATCGGTGTCGAATTCGAGGATATTGTTCGTCGTATCATATCCGATAGTGCCTTCGTCGGTTAGGGATGTACCGATATGAAGGGTGTCGGGTCCGAGATAGAGGTCAGCCCAGCGATATGAAGAAGAGCCGAGGTCATAGGTATCGTCGGCGGACGGCAGGATATCTCCCGCGATGGTGAGTCGATTGCCGGACGGGGTGATGGTGAGATACCCATCAGTATCGACTTGGAAATCGGCGTAGTCGGTGGCATCGGTATGGGTGAGGCGCATCTGCGGATTGGAGGCATCGAGGATGTCGAGCTTTCTATCAGGGCCGGTCGTCCCCACCCCCACATTCCCCCGTAAAGCCGTCGTAACAATAGAGTCATTCCCCAAGACCACGGTATTACTCCCCAGCCCTGTAGCATTGTATCCGATAACAATCTGATTAGACTGTCCGTCGGCGAGGGCTTTGGTGTCGCGTCCGAGGAAGAGGGAGTTGAAGCCTGTCTCATTAGGAGTGGAGCCGTCGGCTATGTAGCGACCTGCATTCACCCCTACCGCGGAGTTGTTAAACCCTGTCGTGTTGGAGAAGAGGGCGGTATACCCTATCGCG
>JACNGX010000031.1 GCA_014383885.1 Parcubacteria group bacterium
GCCGACAAGTTCTATTCTGGTGGGTGCACCAGGACTTGAACCTGGAACCGCCAAGGTATAAGCTTGGTGCTCTAACCACTTGAGCTATGCACCCACATATGTTTTCATCCTCTCTTGAAATTAAAAGCTCTGTGCTCTAACCGATTGAGCTATATGCCCATAAGGGGTATTCAGTATCGTACTATAAAACATCCTTTTTTTCTACTCCAAATGCGGGGCGTCCATGGTGTCTACCGCTTTCTTGATTTCAGGGTGATTGGTGAGATGAGGGTCTTTCTCAAGAAGCAGAGTGGCTTCTTTGCGCGCTGCTTCCACAAGCGGGAGGTTTTTTATGGCTTCCATGCCGATATCGGAAATGCCCCATTGTTTGTCACCGGAGAGCTCGCCCGCGCCGCGGAGAGAAAGGTCCATTTCCGCGAGTGCAAATCCGTCGCGCGCTGAAACGAGTGCGTTGAGTCGATCAAGAGATTGAGATGCATTGGTGTCGGTAAAAAGATAACAATACGCTTGGTGAGAGCTTCTTTGCACGCGACCGCGAAGCTGGTGAAGCTGGGCTAAGCCAAAGCGCTCCGCGCCCTCAATCACGATGAGCGTGGCATTTGGGACATTCACACCCACTTCCACCACCGATGTCGCCACCAAGATATCTATTTCACCTGATGAGAAGCGTGCCATCACGGAGTCTTTTTCTTTCGGTTTCATTTTACCATGGAGGATATCAATGGTGTGGTCAGGGAAGATGTTGTGGGAAAGACGCGCGGCCTCGGCTTTCACTGATTTTGTATTAAGTGCCAAGCGTTTGTCTGGATCAGGTTCATCAATCCGCGGACAAATCACATATGCTTGTCTGCCGGCGGCGAGCTCTGTTTTTATATGATCATATACCTTCTCGCGCATGTCGGGTGTAATGATTGAGGTGTGTACACTCTTGCGTCCGGCGGGAAGCTCATCTAAAAGAGTGAGGTCTAAATCACCGTAGATAGTGAGGGCGAGTGTACGAGGAATGGGAGTTGCCGTCATGGAAAGAAGATGTGGTGCACGATTGTCGCCGTCGCGATGGACAAGTTTCTCACGTTGAGCGGTGCCAAAGCGATGTTGTTCATCAATAATAGCGTATCCGAAATGCTTGAATGACACACTTTTTTGAATCAGCGCGTGGGTGCCGAAGAGAATGGCGATTTCGCCATTTGCCACCCATTTCAAAAGCTGCGCACGAGAAATATTAGTTGCTTCCTCTGGATTGCTCTTGGAAGGAAAAACCTTGCAACCACTGCCGGTAATGAGGCCGATACGAATGGGAAGGTGTTTGAAATATGTTTGAAATGAGGTGAAGTGTTGCGACGCTAAAATCTCAGTCGGTGCCATGTAGGCGACCTGGAACGTTCCGAAATCTTGCCCCTCGGGGCTGGTGATGACAACGGCGTAGGCTGTGGCTGCCGCGACAACTGTTTTCCCTGAACCGACATCACCTTCAAGGAGCCGGGTCATTGGCTCGTCTTTTCCCATGTCTTCTATGATTGCCACGATGGCGTGTTCTTGCGCGGTGGTGAGAGGGAAGGGGAATGTGTCGGTAAATGCCACGATAGTGTTTTCATCTGGCGCGATGCTATATGCACCGAGCGAGTGATACATGGCGCGCGCTTGCGCGCGCGCCACCTGAATCATAAAAATTTCCTCAAACGCAAAACGCTTGCGCGCCGCGCGCGCATCGGCTTCTTTCTCCGGTGTGTGAATCCACACCAAGGCGGTTGCAAGAGAGGGAAGATTGTAGCGTTTAAGTACGTCGGTAGGAATGGGATCGGCAAGAAGCTCGTGAGCGCCAAGTGAAAAAAGTTTTTTTACCGCATGCATAATGAAGCGCGACGTAATGCCTTTGGTCTCTGGATACACTGGTGCAGCAAATGCCTGTATGTCCTCACCTTCGGAAAAAAGCGAATCACCCACATCAATTGGCAGCGCTTTCGTTTTCTCAAATTCGGGATTTCCGAGATAGAGTACGCCACTCTTCTTTTCCTGCACTTTGCCGGCAAGCTTCACCGACGTGCCGACGGTAAGCACGCTTGCTGCAAACGCTTGATGAAACCATGTGGCGGTGATTTTTCCACTGCCGTCGTCCACGACGATTTCCCCGACAGGGACATTTGTCTTGAATGTCTTTTTTGTTTTTGCCGAAACGACAGTGCCGTAAATAATTACTTCATCACCCTTCTGTAAGTCCACGATACGCTTCATATTTGCGATATGATGATAGCGGGCAGGGAAGTGGTATAAGAGATCAGCGACCGTATCAATACCAAGTCGCACGAGTGCTGTTTTGTGCGACCCTTGCAGACGAACATGCGCGCCGAGAGAGTTCGAAGGAGAAATATCTGACATGAGCATATTGTAGCACGAAATCCGCACCTTCTTTTCTTGCGCGACACTTCAATATATGATACTTTTTTCTGGTTGTTGTACTTTATATATTTTTGAACCTCTGATTTTTTATGAAATGGAAGAAACACTTATTACTCAGACAAAACGTCTGAGAGCAAGTTTTTTAACTTGCATGAGGATTGCCCCTACCCCCATCAAAGGGGAAGACTATCTTGTCGATTTCAGGCGGCTATGCGACGTTCCTCTTGTCGTATGTGTCGATAAAAAATCTGTCTCCATTTCCAACGACAGTGGTATTGAAATAGGATACTACTTGCCGACTAATGAAGACAGGGAGTTTTTTACGGGATTAAAAAATCCGGTAATCCATGAACATACGGGAAGTGATGGAAAGTCGATTTTCATCCTCGAAGAAGGGAAGAGGTAGGTCAGAGAGTGTGTAAGGGTCCCTCGGGACCCGTTTTTTTATTGAGAAAATATGCTATACTCTGAAAACACATGTGTGTATATAAAGTTAATTAATTAATAAAATATATAATTCTTTTGTGGAACACGATGTTTTACGGCTAAACCGAGCACCACTTTTATTTTGAATGTATTCAAAATAAAAGTGGTGCTCGGTCGCCCGAACATTTTGAAGGGCAAAATGTTTTAGGGAGAGTTGCCAGAGCGGTCGAATGGGGCACCCTGCTAAGGTGTTAGGCGAGCAATCGCCTCGAGGGTTCGAATCCCTCACTCTCCGCCCGTACAAAAATCAGCATCCTTTGGGATGCGATTTTTTGTTGGGCGGAGAGGAGGAAGCCGACTGCTCGGCTTCCGTGAGGGATTCGAAAAGGTTCTCCCATATTTTTGAGGAGCTTTGCTCCGAAAAAATGGGAAACCTGCACTGCTCCCGTAGGGAGAGAATCCCTCCGCACAAATAATGAGCCGGACGGGAAACCGTCCGGCGATTATATTTGTGCAGGTGTTTTCTGGACGAAGTTCGAACATTGTATGAACAAAATCCACAGGATTTTGATTAACTTCGCACGCGCGGAGCGCGTGGTGGCTTTGAACCAAATCGTACGCTCGGATTTTGTGGCAATGCTGACAATCCGCGCCTCGCGCTCCTTCCAGTCGCGAACCAAAACCAAAAATTTCCTTACCTTTCCTTTTAAAACGGCGGGGGGGTGCAGGGGGGAGCCGCAAAAAATTGAAAGGAAATTTTATGGTTTTGTTTTCGTCGCTTACAATTTGTTTGTGAAAATTCAAGATAACTGTTATCATTATATTGAAAGTGTAACACATCAGTATAATACTATCAAATTATTGAAACCATGGCAAAAGAAATAGAAATCGGCAAAAATATAAAAAAGTACCGCAACAAACTGGGTTTGTCGCAAGAAGACTTTGCAAAAAAGTCTGATGTGAAATATACGACACTGACGAAAATTGAAAGCGGAGTGATAAAAAAACCATCCGTTATGGTTATGGCACAAATTGCCAAAACACTTGGCGTTTCGATTGAGGATTTAATAAAATAATTATGACTACACAACAAACAATTACAAAACTAGCAGACGATTTGAACATCAACCGAATTTACGCTCGACATGTTTTTCATATTGCGGACAAAGAACAATTGTTTGAAGATGCTTCTCGCATTGTGAGCGAAAAACCAAAGCCATTTGTAAAATGGGTTGGTGGAAAAAGACAACTCCTCAAGCAATTTCGCGAAATGGGATTGTACCCACCCGACGATTTTAATCCTCTTACTAACACATACTTCGAGCCATTTGTCGGTGGAGGTGCTGTCTTTTTTGACCTACTCCCCAAGAAAGCTGAGCTTTCTGATCTCAATAACGAACTCACCACGACATACAATGTTATAAAAACTGATGTTGACTCACTGATTAAATCACTCAAAAAGCACAAGTACGAAAAAGAGTATTATCTTAAAATACGAGCAAAAAATCCAAAAAAATTATCAGATGTTGAAGTTGCTTCACGTTTTATTTTCCTAAACCGCACAGGATTCAACGGCATGTATCGTGTTAATAGCAAAGGAGGTTTCAATGTACCGTTCGGGAAATATACAAATCCGATAATCTGCGATGAGGAAAACTTACGCAAAGTATCTAAAGTATTACAAAAAGTCACAGTAAAAGAACAAGACTACAAAGCAGTCCTAAAAAAAGCAAAAAAGGGCGATTTTGTATATTTTGATCCACCATACTATCCAGTAAGCAGGACTGCTTCTTTTACTTCATACACAGCAGACTCGTTTCTAGAAAAAGAACAAACAGAGCTAAGGGACACATTTGTGGAACTTCACAAGCGAGGTTGTTTTGTAATGCTCTCAAATTCAGACACTCCTTTTATCAATGAACTCTATTCAGGTATTAAAGGTGTGAAAGTATCGAAAGTATCTGCTGGACGCTCGATAAACTCAAACGCTGCAAAACGTGGAAAGATTAACGAAGTATTAGTAACTAATTATTGAATGATATGAATAAAACATTTACCGAATTGGCGGACAGTTTCAAAAGTTCCATAAAAACATGGGATTACTTTGTGAACTGGGATAAGGTATCAACAAATGCTGCCAATCTTGAAATTTCCCTCAACAAACTCAACTACCTGCTCGGAAAAGAGAACTTGAAAGACGAGTTTGCAAAACTTTATGAATCAAATCCCGACATTGTAAAAGCGTTGCCTGTTTTACTTGCGGTGCGCGAAAATAAATTGGAGGTTTTTGATAAAGTGACAAAAGATTCGGAGTTTTTTGATTTCGCCAATAGTGAAGATGGTGCAGAAAAGTATTTTGAGTTTCTTGAAAAATCTGGGCTTGCTCGTTTGTTCCAAAAAGACGGTATCAAAAACCTTGTTGATTATGCAATGGGTGTTGAAGTTGGCTTGGACAGTAACGGTCGCAAAAATCGTGGTGGCACGCTTATGGAAGAAATTGTTGAATCGTGCATCAAAGACTTTTCGGAGAGGCTTGGTTTTGAGTATCTTGCACAGGCACGAGCAACTGAGATAAAAGCAAAATGGGGTTACGAAATAAAGGTTGATAAATCAGAACGAAGTTTTGATTTCGCCGTTTACAATCCTCAAACTAAAAATCTCAAATTGTTTGAAACAAACTTCTACAATGGTGGTGGCTCAAAACTGAAAGCGGTTTGTGGCGAATTCCGCAGTTTGTATGACGAACTAACAGAGCAAGATATTGATTTTGTTTGGATCACTGACGGACTCGGCTGGGAGACAACAAAACGACCACTTGAAGAAACTTTTAATCACAATAACGGGCAAGTATTTAACCTCAACATGCTCGAGGACGGTGTTTTGGAGGAATTAACATGGTAAAAAATAATGACAAAGGAATTAAAACTACATCCCGATGAATTTGATCTAGAATGCACGACAGTGTGGGCTTTTCCTCGACGCGGAAATTGGGCAACGCATAAATCAGATTGGCGTGGCAACTGGTCGCCAGAAGTTGCACGCAATCTTATGCTTCGCTACTCAAAAGAGGGCGATGTTTTACTTGATCCAATGATTGGTGGCGGCACAACGGCAATCGAAGCAAAAATACTCAATCGCAATATCATTTGTTCGGATATAAACGATGTGGCACTCAAACGCACGCGAGAGAGTCTGAAATTTGATACAGATAACAAAGCATGGCAAAAAGTTGTGAAACGCGATGCGCGTAACCTCGGCAAAGCTGAGAATGAAAGTATTGACTTCATTCTCACGCACCCGCCCTACGCCGATATTATCAAATATAGCGAGGGAGAAATTGACGAAGATCTTTCAAATATTCACGAGCTAGACGAGTTTGCAGATGAAATGGAGAAAGTAGCAAAAGAATTGTATCGAGTCCTGAAACCTGGAAAATTTTGTGCAATTTTGATTGGCGACACGCGCCGCAAGAAAATGTATCAACCACTTGCGTATAAAGTGATGGATCGTTTTTTGAATGCGGGTTTTGAACTTAAAGAAGACATAATCAAACGACAATACAATTGCAAAGCTACAGGATTTTGGGTCAACAAATCAAAAGAGAGCAATTTCTTGCTCATTATGCACGAGCATTTGTTTGTGTTTCAAAAAATATGATTACAAAAACTTCACAATTCAAAGAACTGTCAAAAAATAGGTTTATAATATTTTTTGGTTTTGTTGCGGTTTTTGTTTTATCCAATTACATTTTTACGGGAAGTTTGTTGCCGAGTACAGAAACAAAAGATCTGTGGTTCTATTCAGGGCTGTTTATGGCAATTTTTTCTATCTTGTTTATTGAGCCATACTATACATCTCCCAAAAATGTAATCACAAACGCAATACCTCTTTTACTTGTTTTTCTGGCAATAAAAAACCTTTTTGAAAATCCTGTTTTTTGGTGGTTCGCAGCTTCTGTATTAATTACTTTGATTGTTGCTTCTGTGATATCTATGTCGACAGAAGACAAAAACAAAAGCCCTGAGCATTGGAAAAATAAACTTTCGGAGCTTCTCAAAAAGTGGGTTGTAATTATTGGACAGGGCAAGGTTTTATATTCGTCTGTTTTTGTGTACTTCTTACTTACATACTATTCGATACAAAGTTTTTATACTTTGTCACTTTTCATTTTATGGTTCTTTATAGTATCCATAAATCCCAAGAGTATTAGAAGCACCTTTGCGATTTCAAGAAAAGAACATGATAAAAATGCACTTGGGGAAATATTCGGAGTCCAATCAAGAAAAATCTTCCTAGTCAAATTATTTGAAGACCGCAAGGATATTAAGAAGTTTGATATTGTGGAATTTCAATACTCCATGCAAGAATCAGATGATTTTCTTATGTCTGGGATTGTTTTCGATACTTATCTGCTCAATCAAGAGAAGTGGGCAAAAGTTTTGCAATTGGGCAGAATAGGAGAATCAAAAGTTAAATCGGACAAAAACATTGTATACAAAGTGTCAAATAAAGAACGAGTAACCGAACTTGAGAAAGAACTAAACACCGATAATTTTGTTGGTGTTGTTATAGAGAGGTCAAATATCGGAAAAATAAAGTTTGAATACTCAAAGAAACAGGATGATTTACAAGAGGGTGATTTAATCGAACTCAAGACAAACGGCAAGCGATTGTTTTACCAGGTTGTGAATGGAGTTACTGAAAAAGAAAGTCTCGAACAACGAAATGAAACGGGTTTCATTAAAGGCGAAGCAATTCAGCTTGGGGAATGGAAAAATAATGAGTTATCATTTCAAAAATACGGCTGGGTTCCCTCAATTAACACACCTATTTTCAAAGCGAACACTACCGATATTGAGGTGGCAAATTTTGAATATCCTGAATACAAACTAGGCGTAATTCCAAACACTACTTTACCGTCTGTAATAAATCTTTCAGAAGCGGTTAGTTACCATATGGCAGTCTTAGGGGTTACAGGCTCTGGAAAATCTTTCATTACTCGTGAAGTAATTAGACAATTACAAAACGATACGAAAATTATTTGTGTTGATTTTACAGGTGAATGGAAAAAAGAATTCGATTCAGAAAGTATTGAGAATTTTGACACTATCGACAATGCAATAGCAAATGACAAAATATCTGTAATTGAGTTGAATGATGTAAGCAACACCACTCAATCATTAGAAGAAACGAACAAAAAACTTCAAGAAATATTTGCATACGCAAAGGAAAATGAAGATTGCAAGAAAATATGTTTGGTTTTGGAAGAAGCTCACACCATTGTTCCTGAAACAACATTTTTAGGCGACTATGGCGATTATAGTGCGAACAAGGCACTTGTTAATAAAATGAGCCAGATTGCATTGCAGGGCAGAAAATATAATGTCGGTCTTTTGGTGCTTGCGCAAAGAACAGCAAATGTATCAAAAACTGTTTTAACACAATGCAATACAATTGTTTGCTTTCAAGCATTTGATGAAACAGGATTCAATTTTTTAAGTAACTACATCGGAAAAGATTTAGTCCAAGCAATGCCAAATCTATCGCAATATCATGCAATTATTGTTGGCAAAGCCTCAAAATCAAATATTCCAATGATTGTCGATCTGACACGAGAACAAAAAGTTGAAAAAGACACAGAGGAAACAGATTAATTTTTTAAGGGAGTTCCGCTTGCGCGCGCATGGGTGGGTTGGGGCAAGCGCAACATGATTTGTTTGTGCTATCCGTTGTGTGATAGCACAACCATTTTCCTTTTCGGTACAATTACGGGGCTTTGTTGAATAATTCCCGCTGACAAACGGAATCCCCCGTTTGTATCCGGGATTTATGCAACAACGTAGCTTTCCGGCATACCAAGCATCGTTATCCGATTGAGTGCCTTCAATCGGAGGAGAAGCGAAGAACGCTGATTTTCGAATGTTCGTGCCGATACCGTATCCCCGAAGACGGTCTTGTATCGAAACATCGCGGTTTCCGACAGACTCCGACGATGATACCCGCTCTCCTCTTTCCATCCCGATCGTCCATGCTTCCTGATCTGCCTCAGATTCTCATCTCATATATGACGATCTCCTTTTGTATTCCCGTGTTTCCAGATCTTCGCGTTCTTCTGCGGAGGGATGGTGAAAGTCGATACGTCCCGTTCTTTGAGTGCTAAATAGCACTGCCTCGTATCATAGGCCCCGTCTCCGGAGCACTGGTCGATGTTCGTCTCTTCGGGAATGTGATCCAAAAGTACCGGGAGTATGGTTCCGTCATGGACATCGTTTCTGGTCACGTCTCCGACGATGATGTCTCCCGTCTTCTCGTCGGCGTCGATATGTAGCTTCAGCCAACTCCGGCGTTTACTCCATCCGTGCTTGCGCACTTTCCACTCTCCTTCTCCACACACCTTGATACCCGTCGAATCGACCACGAGATGCAGGTCTTCTCGAATCGGACGGATACGGATATCGACGTTCAGTGTCTTGCCTCGGAGGGAGAGCGTGGAGTAGTCAGGAGACTGGCATGAGGAATCGAGTCTTGCAAGGATATCCGACATCAACCCCTCGGTCGACCGGAGTGGGAGACGGAGGATTTGTCCTAAAGTAAGCGTCGTCTCAATGGCGATATCGCTGAACTTCTTCGGTCTTCCTCTCTTCTTGTCCCGTTCCTGCTCTTCCCACTGTTGTAGTGCCTCATCGGTAATATGGAAGATAAGTCTTCCTCGGTTTACCAATGCTTCATTATATTCCTTCCAGTTCCTGACCTTGTACGTTTTCTTCTTCCCATTCTTCTTTTTCCCTTCTTTTGCTTTTTTTGGCATAGCGTTTATATTGCTTTTGCCTTCATTATAGCGGAAGAAGAGAGAATTGGGAGGGGGAATTATTCAACAATGCCTACAATTACCACAAAACTCTTATCGAAGCCGACGAGCGAGCCACGCGAACACCGAGCAGGCATTGGCGAAGTATGAGCCAGCCAGTGTGAGGTATTTCTCGTGAGCAAGCGGACTGACGATTTACCACAGGCGTAGCGCCTCGGGTCGGCGCAAGCGACGGAGAAAAAGGCGACTTACTGCCACCGTCATGCTATATTTTATTTACAAGCCTTTTTTGGAGTAGTGAAGCGACGAAAACAAAACCATAAAATTTCCTTTCAATTTTTTGCGGCTCCCCCCTGCACCCCCCCGCCGTTTTAAAAGGAAAGGTAAGGAAATTTTTGGTTTTGGTTCGCGACTGGAAGGAGCGCGAGGCGCGGATTGTCAGCATTGCCACAAAATCCGAGCGTACGATTTGGTTCAAAGCCACCACGCGCTCCGCGCGTGCGAAGTTAATCAAAATCCTGTGGATTTTGTTCATACAATGTTCGAACTTCGTCCAGAAAACACCGCCCGTACAAAAATCAGCATCTTTTGAGATGCGATTTTTGTTGAGCGGAGAGGAGGAAGCCGACTGCTCGGCTTCCGTGAGGGATTCGAAAAGGTTCTCCCATATTTTTGAGGAGCTTTGCTCCGAAAAAATGGGAAACCTGCACTGCTCCCGTAGGGAGAGAATCCCTCCGCACAAATAATGAGCCGGGCGCATGTCGCCCGGCGATTATATTTGTGCAGGAGAGTGAGGGATTCGAACGGCGGAGCAGCGGGTCCCCGCTTGCGGGGCTGCGAGCCGCGTCCAGGAGTACTTAGCGGATTGCGAGCTTTAGCGAAGCAATACGCTTAGTAACTCCGGGACGAATCCCTCCGCAAAACAATGAGCCGGGCGCATGTCGCTTTTTGACTCTTGTTGCGCTATGGAAATTTTTTCAGTAATCTGTATCATATTCGTATGAACACTCCTCCCTTATACGATCTCAATACAATAAAGTATGCCGTGGATGATGGTATGTGGAAACGTGCCATCGCTCTCTACGAAGGTGGGAAGGTTGTGGATTTCAAAGAAACGGTAAACGAGTACACAGCGCGTGTGCTCGGTGGCTCACCGTATCGGGTGAGTGTTTCGAATAAATCTGTAGATCGTGGAGACTGCGATTGTTATATGGGTCAGCAAGACGAATTATGTAAGCATATGATTGCCGTCGCTGTGTATGCAGTGTGTGATGGGCGTCCTCTCGCTTTGGAAGAAAAACAACACATTTCCGAGCCGGTGTATTCAGGCATTGTGGGTGATATAACGGAGGAGGAGATGAAAGAACTGAAATGGAACATCAACGCCGGTATGCGGTGTATAAAATCATACGAAGGTCCGTCACGGACATGGTTTGCGTATCAGAACAAACTTGATGAGGGGTGCGCACGAATAGCAACTGCAGTTGCGACAGTACCGGCGAATGCAAAGACGGCAAAGCTTTTGGTCAACACGCTTTTGAAGCTTGATACGAAACTGGCAACAGGTGGGGTGGATGACTCCAATGGTACGGTTGGGCATTGTATGAGTGGGATTGTTGAGGTGCTTTTGTCATTTGCTGATGCCGACCCTATGTGTATAAAAGTATTTAAGGTACTTGAAGGGAAGAAGACATGTTTTGAATGGCAGGAGCCGCTTGTACGATATATGAAAAATCGCGCGTAACATGCTATACTGTTTTTATTATACGTTAATGTTATATATATCATGAAAGGATACGTAGTAAACATTGAAGAAGCCACCAAAGAAAATGAGAATTTTCGTAAAGTATTGTACACGGCGCCGAATAGTCAGCTTGTGGTGATGGCGATTGCCTCGGGTGATGATATCGGTGAAGAGGTACATGAGCTTGATCAGTTTATTCGTCTTGAAGAGGGAAAAGGACAGGCGATTTTGAACGATGAAGTGCATGAAATTGAAGACGACTGGGCAGTAGTGATTCCTGCCGGCGTGAAGCATAATATCGTAAACACCGGCGAGGGCGTGATGAAGCTCTATAGCGTGTATTCGCCAGCGGAACATAAAGATGGTACGATTCACGAGACGAAAGCCGATGCCATGGCACACGAAGAGCATTTTGATGGCGTGATCACGGAGCAAGAATAATAGTGTGAGAAGGAAGGATAAAAGCGGCGCGGTCCTAAAAGACCGCGCCGCTTTGCTTTGTGGCTTTGTGTCCACGACTCGTGTTTCGTGGCATAGCAACAGCCGCCGGAATGCGCTTTGCGCATTCCGGCGGCTGTTGCTATACTTACCGTATGAACATTAATGAGCTTGATAAAAATCAGATTGTCCTCCTCGTTCTTTTGGTGAGTTTTGTCACGTCGATTGCAACCGGTATTGTGACGGTTACGCTCATGGATCAGGCGCCGCCGGGGATTACACAAACGATTAACCGCGTGGTAGAGCGCACGGTGGAGACGGTTGAGAAGGTGGTGGTGGATGACTCGGGGACGACGAAGATCGAGGAAGTAATTGTGTCGGAAGAAAATGCTATCGCCGACGCTGTTGCTGGCGCGACACCTTCACTGGTGCGTCTGTATACTAAAGTGGGAGAGACGGAGACATTTTCCGCACTTGCGTTTCCCGTACCGGAATACGGAGTATTGGTGACGGATGCGGGTCTTGTTCTTGCCGACGGGCAGTATGACGCGCGTGATGGCGCGGGGCGCACCTATACGGCAGGTGTTATTGCCGAAGATGGAGAGAATGGTATTGCAATCCTCCGTACATTCTCGGAAGGGGAGATGACGGTTGCCGTCCCTTTTGGGAATGAAACAAATTTCAAGCTCGGTCAGCGGGTGATTGCACTCGGAGGGAAAGAAACAAATGAAATCGCATCCGGTATGATTGTGAGCGATCCTACGCTTTCGCCGTTTTCAACAGATATTATTCGCGGAAGCAGGTTTGTGGGCGGTATGGCACTCACTCTCGGGGGAAATGTTGCGGGTATGATACGGTCTCTTGAGGGGAGTGTTGTTATTGTCTCGCCATCGTCAATTCTTTCCGTAGTCCGCGCCACGCTTGGTATTGAAGAAGGGGGTAGTGAGCTTAGCGAAGAAACGCACGGTACGTCTCCCGAAGACGCTCTTTCTGCCGCGGTTGTTGAGGCGGTTGAGTAGATATTGACTCTCATAATAAAATATTGTAGACTAAAAGCATATACAACGGTGCTTTTTGGATGTATATATTTTTTAATTCTCTAATAGGTAGTCTCCTGAACATATGATGCCACCAATGAACAATTTCACTACGAAGGCGAAGGAAGCAATTCGTCGTGCTCATGAGCTTGCTATTGAGCGCGGGCAAAATCATGTCTCACCACTTCACCTTATGACCGCTCTTCTTCTAGAAGAAGAGGGTGTGATTATTGCCGCCCTCGAGCGCATGGAAGTGGATATCATTTTACTTTCTGATACGTTACTTGATGTAATTGAATCGGAAGGGAATGCGAGTGTGTTGTCGCCATCGTATCAGATTTACCTCACGCCGGAACTCGCGCAGGTTTTGGAAGCGTCGGTGCGTTTCGCTCAGCATATGAAGGATGAGTTTGTGTCCACGGAACATCTCTTTCTGGCGATGCTTGACGTGGCAAGTCCCGCGCGTGAAGTGATTGCCCGATTTCGTATTGATAAAGATGAGGTGATGCGGGTGGTTGAAGAGTTGCGAGATCAGCATATTACTGATGCAACACCACCGAAGAAAGCACGTGCGCTTATGAAATACGCACGCAATCTCACGGCGCTCGCAGCTGAGGATAAGCTTGATCCGGTTATTGGTCGCGACAATGAGATTCGGCGTATCATGGAAATTCTCTCACGTCGCACGAAGAATAATCCGATTTTGATTGGTGAGCCGGGAGTGGGAAAAACGGCGATTGCCGAAGGACTCGCGGTGCGTATTGCCAAGGGTGATGCACCGGATAGCTTGAAAGATAAAGAAATTGTCGGACTTGATCTTGGTCTTCTCATTGCCGGAACAAAATTCCGCGGTGAGTTTGAGGAGCGTTTTAAGACGGTGATGAAAGAGGTGGAGCGTTCCGAGGGGAAAATCATTCTCTTTATCGATGAGCTTCACACGATTGTGGGCGCCGGTGCGGCTGAAGGGTCGATTGACGCTTCAAACATGTTGAAGCCCGCGCTCGCGCGCGGGGAACTCCGTGTGATCGGTGCTACCACGCTCAAAGAATATCAAAAATATGTGGAGAAAGACGCGGCGCTCGCGCGCCGCTTCCAGCCGGTGTATATTGATGAGCCCTCGCTTATTGATACCACGGCGATTTTGCGTGGCCTTAAAGAAAAATATGAGCTGTATCATGGTGTGCGTATTACCGATGATGCAATTATCTCAGCTGTGGAGCTTTCCTCTCGCTACATTACCGGACGCTTTTTGCCGGACAAGGCGGTTGATCTCATTGATGAGGCGGCATCGTCACTGCGTATTTCACTCGAAAGTATGCCTCCTGAGCTTGAAGAAACACACCGCGCGGTGATGCGTTTGGAAGTGGAAAAAGAGGCGCTCAAGAAAGACACCGGCTCGGGTATTGATGCGACTGTGGTGAAGAAAGCGAAAATGCGCTTGCGTGCGATTGAAAAAGACATTGCCGATTTGAAAGAAAAAACGCGCGAGGTGGAGCTTAAATGGAAAAATGAAAAAGAACTTTTGAATGATATTCGCACGCTTAAAAAAAATCTCGAGAGCTTGCGCTTGGAAGCCGAGAAGGCGGAACTTCATTCCGATTTGGGAACTGCCGCTGAAATCCTCTACGGTAAGATTCCGGTACTTGAAGGTGAACTTGCGACTAAGACAAAACGCTTGAAGGGTTTGCAGAAGCGCCGTCGTATTCTCAAAGAAGAAATCACCGAAGAAGAGATTGCTTCCGTGGTGGCGCGTTGGACTGGTGTGCCTGTCTCGCGCATGCTTGAAGAAGAGACGAAAAAACTCTCTCGCATGGAAGAGGAATTGCAGAAGCGCGTGATTGGTCAGGAGATCGCGGTCAAAAAAGTGGCTGATGCGGTGAAGCGTTCGCGTGTGGGGGTAGGAGATCCGAATCGTCCGATTGGTTCATTCATGTTTCTCGGGCCGACAGGTGTTGGGAAAACCGAGCTCACCAAAGCACTTGCATCGTTTATGTTTGATGATGAGAAAGCGCTGGTGCGGGTTGATATGTCGGAATACATGGAGCGACATTCCACCGCAAAGCTTCTTGGCGCGCCTCCTGGATATGTGGGGCATGAGGAGGCAGGGCAACTCACAGAAGCGATTCGACATCGTCCGTATTCGGTTGTGCTTTTTGATGAAATCGAGAAGGCACATCCGGAAGTGTTTAATGTGTTGTTACAAGTGTTGGATGAAGGGCAACTCACTGATTCCAAGGGAAGAAAAATCAATTTCAAGAATACGATTGTGATCCTCACATCCAATATTGGCTCCGAGCATATCGATCGCATGCAGACGATTGGCTTTTCCAACGGTGATGAGAAGGAGGAATACGACGACGCGAAAGACAAGGTGATGAACAGCTTGCGTGATCATTTTCGTCCGGAATTTTTGAATCGTCTCGATGATATTGTGCTTTTCAACATTCTTTCCAAGGAAACGGTGCGTGGTATTGTGGACGTGCAGATTGCTATTGCCGAGAAGCGACTCGCGGAAAAAGATATTGTGCTTTCGGTAACACCTCTTGCGCGGGAGCTTTTGGCGAAGAAGGGATATAATCCGCAATACGGAGCACGACCACTGAAACGTTTGATTCAGACCGACATCCTGACGCCGATTGCAAATGCTATGATTGATGAGGGAATTATGAATGGCGGAAAAGTGACGGTGGATGTGAAAGGCGATGAATTGGTGGTGGCTGCTGAGGCGAAGAAGAAGACACGGAAAGCGGTGAAAAAACCGGAGGTAAAGAAAACAGCGAAGGTGGGATAAACACATAAAAAAAGAGAAGGTATGAAACGCGAGCCCTTCGGGCTCGCGTTTCTCTTGCGACATATGAAAAACATGTTACAATATTCTCTACTTGCGTCGGTGGCGGAGTGGTCAATCGCAGCAGACTGTAAATCTGCCGGCTTTATGCCTACGTTGGTTCAAATCCAACCCGGCGCACAGTAAAAAATCCCTGAAAGGGGATTTTCTGCTATACTATATCTGGTAATCTGGTACTCACAAGAGTGGAGGAGCCACTTGTGTACTCGTTTTCTCACTTACTAGCATTCTCACTTTCTAACATATGTCTATTATCACAGAGTTCAAAGAGTTTGCCGTGAAAGGTAATGCTATTGATATGGCTGTTGGTATCGTTATTGGGTCCGCATTTGGCACCATTGTCAATTCACTCGTCAACGATATCATCATGCCGCCAATTGGGCTTCTTCTCGGTGGTGTTGACTTTACGAATCTGTTTGTGAATCTCTCTGGCGAGAAATATGCCACACTTACTCTTGCACAAGAGGCGGGTGTAGCAACCATCAATTACGGTCTTTTTGTGAATGCCCTCATTTCATTCCTCATTATTGCATGGGCACTTTTTATGATTGTGAAGATGATGAATAAGCTCAAGAAAGAAGAGCCGATGGCAGAAGAGACGCCGACAACGAAAGAATGTCCGTTCTGTAAGTCATCTATTCATATTGAGGCAACACGTTGCTCAGCGTGTACGGCGGAGTTGAATTAAAACGAGAGAAGAAAGAAAAGAAAAAGTCGTGGCTCCCGAAGGGAGCCACGACTTTTTCTTTTCGGAAAGACCTTGATGTTGTATGATAAAGGAAATGAAAAAAGCGAATACAGTTACTCTTCTTGCCTATCTCCGCAAAACAGCAGCGTTTGTTTTTTTAATTGCGCTTCTTGCTATTACTGCCGATGTGTTGCGATTTGTGACGATTATCGTTGCGTCTCCCTCAATCGGTGTGGCAGGTACTGCGGGTGATCGTCCATACGAACGAGAAGTACCTGAAGCGGACATGCGAATTCTCATTGCCGGTGACAGCACCGCTGTGGGTGTGGGAGCTTACACACCGAAAGAGACAATTGCCGGTATGTTTGCGAGTGATTTTCCCGATATTGCGATTAAAAATATTGCTGTTTCAGGTGCCAGGGTATCGGATGTAGTGGATCAGCTTGAAAGTGTGGAAGGGTGGTACGATATGGCGCTTGTGCAAGTTGGCGCCAATGATATTGTTCTTTTTTCCAACGGACGAGAAGTGAGAGAAAACACTGCACGCATGATGGATAGTGCACTACTTCGGAGCGATACGGTGATCGTTGTTGCACCATTTGACGTCGGCATTGTGCCGCTTATTCCGCGCTTTACCGTTCCTCTTTTTTCAATGCGCTCCGCCGATATTCTCTCTACGATGCGTGATATTGTAGAAGAGAAAGGAGGTATATTTATTGATTTGTATAAGAGTGATGAAGAAAAACAATTCGCATCCGATACTGATACCTTTTTCTCCGCCGATTCGTTTCATCCGAGCAGTGACGGCTATGCACTTGCCTATGAACGCATCAAAAGAGAACTGTGCGAGCGTGAGATTGTATGTGTGGAATAATCGTGTTTGGTGTGGTATTGTATGATGATTGTAAGGGATATACGGGAGATTAGTTAAGTGGTATAACGGCGGTCTCCAAAACCGCGGTCGGGGGTTCGATTCCCTCATCTCCCGCTTGAGAAAACACACACGCCGCGTTTCGCCCTTTAACGGGCGAAACGCGGCGTGTGTGTTTTTTATTTGCGTCAATCAAACGTATGGTGTATAACAGAAGAAGAATAATCAAAAACTGAATAAATAAGGGGAACGAGATGAGGAAAAAGAAAAAATCGATTCCCATTCATATTCGGGATACGTTCGGACGATGGGAAGTTGTTCGAGAAATTCCCGGAAGCAGAAGGGGAAAGAAATATCTCTGCAAGTGCGAGTGTGGCACTGAACGCCCTGTGCTTGCTTCAAGCCTGCGCTCAAAAAGGTCCCGGAGTTGTGGGTGCGCAAAAGTAAAACACGGTATGAGTTATTCCAAAGTATATCGTGCATGGGTTGATATGATTCAGCGATGTGTCAACAAGTATCATACTGCATATCCCGATTACGGAGAGCGCGACGTACAAGTGTGTGACGAATGGAGAAAAAATTTTAAGTTATTTTATATCTATATTGGCGCCCCTCCTGATGAAGAAGATCATTGGAGTATTGACCGAATAGATGTTAACGGGAATTACGAACCCGGGAATGTTCGCTGGGCAACGGCGAAAGAACAGGCGAATAATCGTCGACCGCCGAAAAAGCACTCCGCTAGACGACGGAATCAGTACGTTCCTACGCAAGAACAGCATGACGATGCAGCGAGAGTCACGGACATTCTTGATGGCATCCCAAGAGAATATGCTCCTTTTTGAGATCCCGCTCTAGTGGCGGGGTTTTTTTGTTTGAAGAGATCAGCCACGCGAAAAGACCCTCCAAGGGTCTTTTCGCGTGGCTGATATGTGTTGGTATTATACAATTTTCTTTGGTTCGTAATCTGCCGGGCGGTTTGCCAGATATTCTTCCAGTTTTTCGCGACTGAGGAGTCCTTCTTGGGCACCGATACTTTGAACAACCGACATGGAATTGATTGGTCCCCATGCGAGTGCTTCGTCCACGGTTTTTCCGAGAGCGAGCGCCGAAGTGAAGGTGCTTGAGAATGAGTCACCGGCACCGGTACGTTCATACGGCGGAGCAGGATCCGGATACGGCGGCATAAACCATACCGCTCCTTCTTCTGCCGCATAGGCGCCGCGCGGACCATCGGTAATCACCGCAATATTGGGGCCAAGTGCGCGCATGTTTTGAGCGAGTTCTTCGGGCTTACTTTTTTCATCGCTGAGAATGAGTCGCGCTTCTTCCACATTACAAAAGAATACTTCTGTTTGCGCGTATAAGTCTTTTAGCTTTTCATGACCGAGCTTGATTTGAAACGTGCCCGGCTGAAATGCCATTTTTACGCTCGGATGCTCTTTGCAATATGTTGCAATCGCATGGTGATAGTCCATTGAATTTTCACCAACGGAAGAAAAGTACAACCACTTCGGCTCGCCAAAATCAGGAAGTGTATACTCATATTCCTCGTGTTTAATGAGAATGGTGCGCTCTGCTTTGTGCCAGAGCACATAGTGGTAGTTGCTTACTTTCCCGGGATGGACGGTGATAAAATCGGTTGCAACACCATTGCCACGAATTGTTTCTTCATCTTCTTTTCCATACATATCGTCGCCGAGATCGGTAACGAGTGCCGAACGCAAACCAAGGCGTGCGGCAGACACAGCGGCGTTTGCGCTGTTGCCCACGGCAGGGACAACGGTTGCCGATTCATACGGTATCTTTGAGCCATTGGTAAGACAAATCTTTTCTTCTTTATCGTCTTCGTCGTAATAGACACTTGCGTGATTGATACGAATAAAGACATCAGTAACAGTGTCGCCGATTGCGACGAAATCGAATTGTTCCATAGTATATAAGGAAGGGATTAGTTTGTATAACCTCTCTATGGTATCATAAAGTAGCCTATATTGCAGAGTTTTATTTTTTAACCATTCATCGTTTGTCTATGCTTTCACTCCGCGAAGCAATTCAGAAAGCCGAGAAAGAAGGTCGCGCCATCGGACACTTTAATATCACCACGATTGATATGGTGCACGCTATTGTGCGAGCAGCGCAAAAGGTGGGTGATCCGGTGATTATTGGCGTCTCCGAAGGGGAGCGGGATTTTTTTGGCGTGAGGCAAATTGCTGCCGTAGTGGAAAGCGTGCGAGAGGAGACAAAACATCCGGTGTATCTCAATGCCGATCATACCTATTCTGTGGAACGGGTGAAAGAGGTGATTGATGCCGGGTTTGATGCGGTGATTTACGATGGCGCAAAACTCTCGCTTGATGAGAATATTGCCAATGGAAAAGCGTGTGTGGATTATGCTCGTGCATCAGGACGTGATGTGCTTATTGAGGGAGAACTTGGCTATATTGGCTCGTCGTCGAAGATGCTTGATGAGATTCCTGAGGGAGTGTCGCTTGAGCATTTGACGACACCTGAACAAGCGGCTCGCTATGCGAAAGAGACGGGCGCTGATTTGCTTTCCGCGGCGGTTGGGAATATTCATGGTATGTTGAAGCACGCCAAAAATCCGAACCTCAACATTGAGCGGATTAAAGAGGTGCGCGAAGCGGCGGGGATCCCGCTTGTGCTTCATGGTGGTTCGGGTGTGTCGGACGAAGACTTTATTGCAGCAATAAAGGCAGGGATTAGCACGGTACATGTGAGCACGGAGCTTCGTCGTGCATATCGGAAAGAAATTCAGGAGACGCTCGTAGAAAATCCGGAAGAAGTCGCGCCATATCGCTATTTGCGCCCGGCAGGGGAAGCGGTGGAGAGAATTGTGGAAGAGAGGATGCGGTTGTTTGGAGGGAAGTAAAGAGTAAGAAGTTAAGAGTTGAGAGATGTGGTTGTTGGGGTGTGGTGAAAGAACAGCGAAGTTTTTAGTTGGTAGTTTTTAGTTTTTAGAAACGGCGCGCTAACGCGCGCCTTAAAGAAAAAAGCCGGCACTGGCGTGCCGGCTTCTGTGCCCCCAATGGTGTTTACTACCCCACTACTCCTCAAGTAGGGAGAAGTCATTGTCCCCGTATGTAACTCCTGGGCTCCCATCCAGGAGAACCCAGACGACAGCCTCTCTGCAGTCGCCCAGGTAGGTGGCGTGCCTAACGCCTTTGACAGTACCTTTTTTCCGTATGCAGTTCACTCGAACTCGCATCCCGTATCGCAGGGACACGCCTTCAGTGGTTTTGTATTTCCTGAGTGCCTCATCTGAGGCATCAAGAATTACTTTTTCCCCACTTCTTGTTCTTGCTTCGTACTCTTTTTTCATTTCCATTCTCCTTTTTTTGTTTTAGGTATTAGGTAAGTGCGTACTTGTGTGAAAACTGAAATCAACCTATCGCATACGGTTCATTTTGTCAACAATTGACCCGCGTCTCAAAATGTGTACAATACTGGGCACTGATACATTGATATATCCTACCGTTTACATTTGTTGTTTTCGGTTCAGTATTTATTTTTATTGCTTTTTGTTTTAACGTTTAATTTTTTAATCTCCTAATCTCCTAACCTATGACACTCACTCTTGAAGCAACTGCACGTCCGATGACACGTAAAGCTGAGGCACTCCGAAAGGAAGGGCGTGTACCGGCTGTTGTGTATGGTCCGAAGACGGAAAATATTCCTCTTTCCGTGGACGCACGCGCGTTTCAGAAGGTATGGAAGGAGGCCGGTGAAACGACCGTGATTGGCGTATCTGTTGATGATAAAACCATTGACGTGCTTGTGCAGGAAGTGGCGGTGCATCCGGTATCCGGTGATCCGATGCACGCTGATTTTTATGCGGTGGATAAAACGAAGAAAGTGGAAGTGAATATTCCGCTTTCATTTGAAGGTGTGGCACCTGCGGTGAAAGACTTGGGTGGAACGCTTGTGAAGGTGCTTCATGAAATTACCGTGAGTGGTCTTCCCGGCAACCTTCCGAATGAGGTTGTTGTGGATACCGTGCTCTTGAAAGAACTCGATAGCGTGATTACTGTGAAAGATGTGGTATTGCCGGAAGGAGTCGTTGCGGCGATGCCTGAGGATGACGTGGTTGTATCCGTATCCGTGCAAGAAGAAGAGCCGGAAGAAACGACCGAGGAAGTGGATCTTGAATCCATTGAGGTAGAGCAGAAGGGTAAGAAAGAAGAGGGTGAGGGAGAAGAAAAGGGAGAATAGGGAGTTGCGAGTTATGAATGCAAAAAAGCGGCGGCACCGAAGGTGCCGCCGCTTTGTATATCCGCATGTTTTATGCACTCGTCAACTCTCCTTGTCGGTGTGCTTTTCTGGTACAATAAGGTGGTCTATGAATATGAAGACACTCTGTTCTCTGCACGCCTCTCGGCTCTTTCTTGTGCTGGTGATTGCCGTGTTTGTTGGCGGCGTGTTTCTTGTGGGGTCTTCATTTGTGTTGGCTAATGATACAGACGCGCGACGTGCCGAGCTTGAAGCAGAGCTTGCCGAGGTACAGGCGGAGTACGATGCGCTGGAACGGCAGAAAAACGCACTGGAGCGCGAGAGTGTTTCCTATGAGCGTGATTTGGAGATTCTTAACTACCAAATCAATCAGGCGGCTGCAGTCATTCGTTCGCTGAATCTTGGTATTGAAGAGCTCAGTATTGATATCGATAAAAAAGAAGAAATCATCGGCTTACTCTCAAATAAGCTTTCGCGGCAAAAACGTTCGCTCGGTCAGCTTATCAAAAAGACAGATGAGCTTGATGCGTTTTCACTTGTGGAGGTGATGCTCTCCAATAAAAATATCTCTGAGTTCTTCATTGATCTGGATTCGTTTGACGCGATTGAAAAGTCGCTCAATGAATCGTTTCGAGAAATTGAAACAACGAAAGATTTTACTCATGAGCAAAAGACCGCTCTTGAAAGTACGCTTGAAGAGCAGATTGAACTTCGCAATATGGAGCTGTTTGAGAAAGCACAGATTGATGAGAAACAAAAAGAAAAATCGGAACTTCTGAATCTGAAAGAAGAGGAGATTGATTCCTACGAATCAACACTGAAAGAAAAGGAGCGGACAATTGCCGAAATTAAAGCGGCGCTCTTCTCCCTTCGCGACTCTACCGATATTTCATTCGGTGAGGCGGTTGAATTTGCCAAGACGGCTTCTGCAAAGACAGGTGTCCGTCCGGCGCTTATTCTTGCAATCTTCAAACGCGAATCGGATATGGGAAAGAATATCGGTACGTGTAATCGCCCGGGCGATTCACGTGATTGGAATGAAATCATGCCGGGTCCGGTGCATTACCGCAATTATGTTGCCAATGGCAAGTCCTGTATCGGTGCTGCTTCACCTTGTTCATGGCGCGACGACCAGACTACATTTCTTGATATAACAGACCGCCTTGGTATTGATCACAATTCTGTGCCGCTTTCGTGTCCGGCGGGAGCGAGTTTGTGGGGTGGCGCGATGGGTCCGGCGCAATTCATCCCAACGACTTGGAGCTTGCTTGAAGATCGTATAGGACAACTTACAGGGCATACTCCGCCATCACCATGGGACCCGTATGATGCGTTTGTTGCCTCTGCCATGCTCCTGAAAGACAACGGTGCGACGAAATCATATTCAGGATGCAATCAGACGACCAGTGCGGAGAAATGCGCGGCATTGCGCTACTTTGCTGGTTGGGGTCAGCCGTATTCACTCGGCGAACTTTCATACGGAAATTATGTCATGGAGTGGGCAGCCGAATACCAGAGCCAGATCGATATACTTGACGGTGAGTAGAGAGTTGAGAGTGAATGGCTGAGAGATGTGGTTGTTGGGGTGTGGTGAGAGAACAGGGGAAGTTTTTAGTCGGCAGTGTTTAGTTTTTGGTTAAGTGCGACTACGCCACGCTCTAAAGGAGAAGAAAGAAAAAGCGGCGGCACCGAAGGTGCCGCCGCTTTGTATCTATTTCTAAATCTTAATATGCCTGCCATCCCGCACTGTCGTTCAGATTTTGATTTTGTTTTGATCTTTGAAAAGATCCCGCATCAAGTGCAGGATGACAATGAAAAGGTGTTGTGCGCGCGGAGCGGTTGACTTTCTCTTCTTTTTCCTCTATACTCCTTTACACATATGAAGACAGACATCCATCCTGATTTCCATACTGATACAAAGGCGAAGTGCTCATGTGGCGCGGAGTTTGTTGTTGGATCTACGAAAGATGCGATTTCCGTGGAGATTTGCAGTCAATGCCATCCGTTTTACACCGGAAAAGAGAAGGTGCTCGATACTGCCGGTCGCGTGGATAAATTCAAGCAGCGCATGGCTAAGGCCACTGCCAAGAAAGGTGCAAAATAACGTTGTACGAATACGAAATCGCGCTTTTCCTATGGGAAAAGCGCGATTTCGTCTGTATATCTGTATAGTAAGTATAATAACTCTTGCTAGGTTTAACCTAGAAAAATTATCCACATTTCTGTACCAAGGTTTAACCTTAATACAGAGTAAAGAGATATGGACAATACATTGCCACCAATTGAAGAGTTGAAAGAAAGTCAAAAAACTGCATTTCTTGCGAGCGAGCTTGAGCGTGTGGTAGGGGAGATAGAAAACACTCGGGCACTTGCTGAGGAAGACCCTGCTATGGCGGAGCTTGCCGAGAGTGAACTTTCCGACTTGGAAACACAGAAAAAAGGTATTGAAGAGCAAGTGAGGAGAATTGTGAAAGCCGAGCAAGAAGAAGAGCTCTTCCCCAATGAGCTTATTTTGGAAGTGCGTGCCGGTGCCGGTGGAGAAGAGGCGGCGCTCTTTGCCCAAGAACTTGCCGAGATGTATGAGAAATACGCCGAAGCGAAGGGTTGGCAATTTCGGAAGTTGGACATATCGGAAAGTGAGCTCGGCGGATATAAAGAAGGGACGTTTGAAATAAAAGGACTCAGCTGCTATAAAGATTTACGGTATGAAATGGGCGTGCATCGTGTCCAGCGTATTCCGGCAACGGAAAAGCAGGGTCGTATTCATACCTCCACGGCATCGGTGGCAATTATGCCGGTACGAAAAAAGACAACAATCGCAATTGACCCTTCAGAGCTTGATACTGAATTTTCTCGATCAGGTGGCGCCGGCGGACAAAATGTGAACAAGGTTGAAACGGCTGTGCGACTTATTCATAAACCAACCGGCATTGCGGTGCGGTGTCAATCCGAGCGGACACAGCAAAAGAATCGTGAGAAGGCGCTTGGTATGCTTAAAGCCCGTATTCAAGCGGAGAAGGACGAGGTAGACGCAAAACAGCATGCCGATACCCGTCGCGATCAGATCGGCACCGGTGATCGTTCTGAAAAAATTCGTACCTATAATGTGCCGCAAAATCGCGTGACGGACCATCGTATTAAGGAATCCTGGCACAATATTGAAGGGATATTGGCAGGTGATTTGGACGATATTGTAGAGGCGTTTCAATCAGTAGGGGAGCAGGCGAAATAACTATAAAAAGATGAGACACATAGGTAACACCCCTCATTCCAGGATGTAGAGTATGGTCGTGGTCATCTCGTACATTTGCTTGCACTTCTTACCAATATCTGCTATCATTTCACACCATATGAACGATACTGTAAGCATTTCCGATATGTTTAATGCAGGTGCCCATTTTGGGTACTCCAAGGCGCGTCGTCATCCTTCGATGAAAAAATTTATTTTCGGTGTGAAGAATAAGACGGAGGTTTTTGATCTTGAGAAAACTGTCGGTTGCCTTTCTGATGTTGAGACGTATATCGCCGAGCTTGCTGAAGGGGGGAAGAAGATTCTTTTTGTGGGAGGGAAGCCAGAGGCACGAAAAGCCATTGAATTAGCCGGAACAACGCTTTCCATGCCGTATGTGGCATCGCGGTGGATCGGTGGCACCCTTACAAATTTTTCCGAAGTGAAAAAGCGTGTGGCGCGTTTGGAAGATCTCACCGAAAAGCGTGAAAAAGGTGAACTTTCCGTATATACCAAAAAAGAGCGTCTGCTCTTTGATCGTGAGATTGAAGATTTGGAAGCGCGTTTTGGCGGTCTGCGTGGTATGAGAGAGATGCCTGCCGCGATGTTTGTTGTTGATCCGAAAGCCGAAGAAATTGCCGTGCTTGAGGCAACGAAGAAGGGTATTCCGGTTGTTGCGCTCGCTTCGTCGGACTGTGATGCAAAGATGGTGAAGCGTGTGATTCCCGCAAATGATTCTTCACGAGGAAGTATTGAGCTTTTTGTGAATGAAATTGTTGAAGCATATAAAAGCGGACAAGGAAGGAAAAAAGAAGAGAAGACAGAAGAGAAGAAGAGTGAAGAAAAAACAGAGAGTAAGTAATACAATGGGTACGAAGTACGAATAAATACGAACATACGAACTCATTGTGTAGCGACAGACTCATTTTCTAAAGCAGTCCCCATCCTCGTATGTTCGACTGACGCGTAGTTCGTAACCCCTTAATTCCCTCACTTACTTCCAGGATGATTTACTAAACTTCTAACATACTAACCTCCTATCTATGGTAACCACAGACAGTATTAAAGCATTGCGTGAAAAAACCGGTGTATCGGTGATGCAGTGTAAAAAAGCACTTGAAGAAGCGGGTGGCGACATGGAAAAAGCAACTATTCTTCTTCACAAATTGAGTAGTGCAGCGGCCGAAAAGAAGGCAGGTCGTGAGCTTGGTGCCGGAACGGTAGCAAACTATACCCATACAAACGGAACAGTTGGCGCCATGGTGGAGCTTTTGTGTGAGACAGATTTTGTAGCAAAAAACGAGGAGTTTAAGGCGCTTGCATACGATATTGCCATGCATATTGCAGCGACAAACCCCGCATATCTTTCCATGGATGACGTGACGGAAGAAGAACGCACGAAAGCACAAGAAGCGTTTAAGAAAGAGGTGGAAGAGTCTGATAAGCAGGAAGATATTAAGGAAAAAATGCTTGAAGGAAAGATTACAAATTACCTCAAAGAAAAAGTGCTTCTCGAACAGCCGTTCATCAAAGACCCGAATGTGACCATTGGCGGATTGGTTGATGGTGCAGTACAGAAATTCGGAGAAAAGACACAAATCGGTCGTTTCGCACGATTCTCAATTGACTAAACACGGTGTTCTCTTATTGAGAGACTCTCTATGGATATCGTTCTCTTCATCGCTTTCATAACGGCATTTGCATGTGTGGGAGTCTGTGCCGCGCTTTTCTATCGCGGATGGGAATTGTCGCGTGAGGATATGCCCGAGCATATTCATACCCATCGTGTAGTGCGTACCTATGCCGAGGATAGCGTTGATCGGATGGTTACTGTCCTTAGAGTCGGTATTGCACGAATGTGGCGATCTCAGATTGTTCCCATGGGAACACGTGTGAAAAAATATGTTGTTCAGGTTGCTGCGAATTTTGCGCCAACAGCGTATCTTATACGAGTATATAGAGCAATCAGAGGCCTTCATGCGACACAAGGAGAAGAAGAGGATAAGTCATCATTTCTTCAAGAAGTGAACGCACATAAAAGTACTTCGGAAACACGTGATTTTTCTGTCGATGCTCAGGAACCAGCTCCTGACACAGAGAAAACAAAGACGCCGATGTAGCTCAGTTGGTAGAGCAACGGTTTTGTAAACCGTCGGTCGTCGGTTCGAGTCCGACCATCGGCTCAGTACACAATTGTCATCCCGCATCAAGTGCGGGGTGACAAAGGGTAGATAGAGTATCCGCTCCTTGTCTTCGTTGTTGTGGTACCAAAAAAGAAAAGCCCCGGAAGGGGCTTTTCTTTATGGGCTCTATTCTTCGCTGCTATTGTCATCAGTTGTTGTGGCAGTTTCCTCCTCAGCGGGGATTTTAAGTGATTCGGGAAGAAGACTTTCAATGACTTCTTTGCTTTGGAAGCCGGCAAAGACGGTATCGTTGAGAATGATCGCAGGCAACGTTTCGGCTGAAATATCATGCAATGCGACAAGTGTTTCCACTGCCGAGAGATCAATATGGTAATCAAACGCATACACACGTACGCCGGGATAGTGTTCGCGGAGGTAGGTCAGCACATATCCCTCCCTTTCACAATCAGCACAATCTCCTTCATTGGAATAAAAATAAAGAATGGAAACGGGCTCGTCGCCACAGGCACGACCGATTTTTTTCATGAGAAGGTAATCTTTAATCTGGAGGAGGGAGTAGTATTCTTTGAGCCGGATTACCTCTTCATCGTCCGAGCCACGACGCGCTTCCATGTAGGCGAGTCGGCTTGCGAGCGAATTGATTTCGCGGGAGAGAACGGAATTATCAATATCGTCGCAGGACACTTCTGCCAAAAGATCGAATTGTGTTTCGATAGAGAGGATATCAATGGAGATATTATCCTCAATAGACTTAATTTCACTCAAGCGGCGCTCTTGGAAGAGACCGGAAATCCACATGGCGATAATGAAAACAAGGACTGTGATAAGAAGCGCAAGCGCGTATTTTTTCCAATCAATTATGCGAGAATGTTCCATAGTGTTGGTATGCTAACATAAAGTGCTTTTCAGCGCCACGATACTTTTCGTGAAGCAAGTGTTTTATACAGAGCAACGGTATTCCATGAGAGAGCGACAATGCCATAAATAAGAAGAAAGAGAACAATGTCGGGAGAAAATCGCATCTTTTCTCCGGCGAGTTTTTTGCCAATGAGGATGAGTACAATAGTGAGAATCATCACAAAGACTGAAAGAAAGAGAAGTGCATCGGTATTGAAGAAAAACCAGTCCGGAGAGGTGAGTGAGGCGGGAACGTCAACGCCGACAGTACGAATACGAGAAATACCTTTTGCGAGCGACGTGCTTGTTGAGGAAATGAGTGTGCTGAAAAGTACAAACGATCCGATAAGAAAAACAACTGCCGACGGCAACATAAGGAGTGAAAGATCACCATAACGTGGTGTGAAAAAGAGATGTTTGTAATCACGGGCATTGTTCAAAAAACCATATATCCAACGAAGGCGTTGTTTGAAAAGTCCTTTGGGATCAGCTGGACCGACAGTATACACATACGCATCATGGCGATTGGCGATTGTATAGTGATGTGATTGCATGCGCATGGCGTATTCCATGTCTTCGGTCAGATAGGCGTGTTTGTATTCTCCGAGAGATTTGAATACTTCGGTGCGGATAAAAGAAAACGGTCCGGGGATGACATAGAGCGCGCCCATCGCAGCGCTGGTCTTTCGCATAAAAATGGCAAAAAAGTATTCGGTGCGTTGCAGGACACGTGCAAGAGTATTGGCATTGTGAATAGTCATTGCTGGCGTGACCGCTTTTGTTTCCGGTTCTTTGAGGAAGGTGTCGACGATACGCATAAGTGCTTCTGTATGCACAAATGAATCAGCGTCGAGAAGGCCGACAAGATCGCTTTTCACATGCTCAAGCCCGAGATTCACAGCGGTGTGTTTGCCACCGTTTTCTTTTTGGAAGAGGGTAATTTGCGGATGACTGTTATATGTCTGAATAATATTCCAGGTGCCGTCGGTACTGCCGTCGTCGATAATAAAAATGTCCAGCTTCTCTTTCGGATAATTGAGATTCAGGAGAGAATCGATGGTGCCTTTGACGGTCGTTTCCTCATTCCAACATGGGACGATAATGGTGGCAGAGGGAAGGTTTTCAGGGCGCGTATAATCAACCCCTTTCTTTTCTTTTGATTCCTTTTTTGTCCAGTCTTCGAAAAAAGAGATAAGGAAATACACCTCCAGAAAGAGAGAGATGAAAAGTAAGATATATGTGACGACCAGAATAAAGCTAGACATGTATCTAACAATAGAGCAAAAGAGAGAAAAAGACAATCTCGCACCGTATACCCTTTTGTGCTATGCTTTTTTGTATGGAAACAAAGGAAAACTCTCATATGCATCCGCTCACGCGCGTGATAAACGATAGCACTCGCGCATTTGTGGAGCTTAGATTTGAGGTGGCGACAGGGCCGGAATTGGAGGATGGCTATCACAATTTTGACGCGCTCAATGTGCCAAAGAATCATCCGGCGCGCGATATGCAAGATACGTTTTGGATAAAAGGCATGGAGAATATGCTTCTTCGCACGCATACATCACCGGTGCAGGCGCGATATATGGAGAACCATGAGCCGCCGTTTGCTATTGTGGTGCCGGGGAAGGTCTTCCGCAATGAAGCAACTGATATGACTCATGAGGTGCAATTTTTTCAAACGGAAGGGTTGGTTGTAGGGGAAAATATCTCTCTCGCAAATCTCAAATGGACACTAGAGCACTTCCTAAAAAAGCTCTTTGGTGACGATATCGCCATTCAGCTTCGTCCGGGATATTTTCCGTTTGTGGAGCCAGGGGTTGAGATTGATATGCGCTGTTTTCGATGCGGGGGAAGCGGGTGTCCGTCGTGTAAGGGTTCAGGATGGATTGAGATTCTCGGTGCTGGTATGGTACATCCAAATGTGCTCCGTGCCGGTGGCATTGATCCAGACGTATGGCAGGGGTTTGCATTTGGTATTGGCGTTGATCGTATTGCCATGCTGCGCTACGGCATTCCCGATGTAAGGTTGCTGTATAGTGGGGATCTTCGTATCAGTGATCAATTCTGAGAAATGACGAATTACGAATAACGCGAATATACGAATACACAATATCACTTTTAATTTGTATGTTACGCCATTGTGGAATATAACGCTGTGTATGAAAATCGTAAGTCCGGAGCAAATGTATAGTGCATTCGTATATTCGTATCATATTCGTAATTCGTAATGTATAGCTTATGCTCGTATCCTACAACAAACTCCAAACATACTTTTCCGAACCGCTGCTAAAGCCGGTTGATTTGAAAGACGTGCTGACTCGTCGGGCGTTTGAAGTGGAAGAAATATATGAGAAAAATAGCGACACGCTCATCGATATTGATGTCTTACCTAATCGTGCTCACGATTGTCTTTCGCACCGTGGTATTGCCAAAGAGATTGCCGTATTGACCGGGCTTGCATATGCAGAACCAGAGACTATTTCTGTGTCGGAAGACATCACCGCAACGATTGACGTTGATGTGCGGGAACCGCGTTTGTGCAGGCGGTATATGGGGCGTGTGGTGGAAGGTGTGGCTGTGGTTTCGACACCTGAGGAAGGGAAAGTGTTTCTTGAAAATCGTGGAGACCGTTCTATTAACAATATCGTGGATGCTACCAATGTGACACTTTTTGATATCGGTCAGCCACTCCACGCGTTTGACGCCGATAAAGTGGAAGGGGGCATTGTCGTTCGCCATGCCGAAAAGGGGGAGCGTATGACTACACTCGACGGAAAAGAGCTTGAGCTTTCTGAAAAAGATGTGGTGATTGCCGATCAAGGAGGCGTGCTTGCTCTTGCTGGCGTGAAAGGAGGAAGGAAAGCCGAGGTGAATGAAGGGACGACACGCATCATTCTTGAATCAGCGAACTTTGATCCCGTTTCTGTGCGGAAGAGCGCGAATCGACACGGCATCAAAACAGACGCGTCAAAACGCTTTGAAAATGAGCTGTCTGCTGAGACGGCACGTGTTGGCATGAATGAAGTGTCAGCGCTCATTAAGGAATGGATACCGAAAAGTGTCTTTGGTCCCATGACAGACGTGTATCCGAATCCGGAAGAAGATGTAAAAGTGGAAATGTCGCTCGAGAAGATCAACAGTATTCTTGGCTCCACCATAGCTACTGAGACCGTGGAGGAGATTTTTGGTAAGCTTCATTTTGCATATAAAAAAGAAGGGGGTGTGTATACGGTGACACCGCCGAAAGAGCGTTTGGATATTCGTATCGCCGAGGACGTGGCGGAAGAAGTGGGGCGTGTGTATGGATATGAACATATTGTGGGTGTGCCGCTCCCGACACTTCCTGAGTCGGTGGTGGAGAAAGAGTTTTTCTTCATAAATCGCATCAGACAGGAGCTTTCGCGTGCGGGATATACCGAGATTATGACATCGTCGTTTCGCGCGAAGGGTGAGATGGAGGTGACATACCCTGCGGCGAGCGATAAGGGTTTTTTGCGTTCTACGCTTATGGATATGATGCAGGATCGGCTTGTCTTCAACGCGCGCAATACCACTCTTTTTGGAAAAGATGATGTGCGTCTCTTTGAAATTGGGCACGTCTTTGATAGAGAAAGAGGAGAGCGACTCATGTGCGTCCTTGGTGTGGTGTATCCGAATATGAAGCCGGGGAAGGCAACGGAGAAGGCGAAAAGTGATGTGAAAGATATAGTGGCCGCGATTGCCTATAACTGTGGTGGAGATGAAGAGATGATGGATGCAAAGTATATTTCTTTAACGAGTGGGGTTGTTTCGCAAGATGGGGCAAATCTTTTTGGTGGTCATATAGTTGAGTTGGATCTCGGCGCATTTATAGACAAGCTTGAAACGCCTGCCGGATACGGCAACGTGCTCGATACGCCAAATGATATCCCGGTGTATACAGATTTTTCAGTGTATCCTTTTATGACCCGCGACGTGGCATTTTGGACACCGGGCGATGTCTCGGAAGAGGAGGCACGAAAAGAGGTGACGGGAGAGGGGGATGAACTTCTCGTGCGCACGGATCTTTTTGATGTCTTTGAAAAAGAAGGACGTACATCGTATGCGTTTCGTATGGTGTTTCAGGCAATGGATCGCACGCTCACCGATGAAGAGGTGAATAAAATCATGAACGATGTCTACGCACATATTGAAGCGAGGGGGTGGGAAGTACGATAAAATATTTTACCACTGTCATCCCGCACTCGAAGCGGGATTTCGGTGTATGCGGCACAGAACAGGGAGGTTTTTAGTTGGTAGTTTTTAGTTTTTAGAAGGCGCGGCTTGCGCCGCGCCTGAGAAAACAATATCCAGCGGCGCCTTTGGTACCGATATGTGATACAAAAAAACCGGACGCAGGGTGCGTCCGGCGAAAGTGGTATCAGGAGGTGCTTACATTGAGTAAGTCCCCCACCTCCTCCTGTCTGTTGCGGAGTAATGCACACGCAGCGCTTTACGCCACACTTTGACGTGCGCGCGCATGAGTACCAGAAAAACTATAATGGCACTAACGTGCCAGTACTCAATGGCGGTGACGATCAAGCTCGCAAGTCCCCAGAAGAAAAACAAAACCAGAAAAATGGTTAATAAAAAAGAGATTAGGGAAGCGAGAAACTTTTCTCCCGCCTTGAGCACCCCCCCAACCGCTACTGCGCAGGGGTCAACGTCCTCGACGTTGACAGGAGTGGCCAATATTTCCTCGGACATTCTCTTTTTTGCTCTCATTACATTCTCCGATGTGTATCCCGAAGGGATACGGTTTTTTGAATCGTTACTTCTCCACTCCCCACCTTTAAATACGAAGACATGTGGTACACTTGTCACATATGCCACTCCTCACCTTTAAATACGAAGACATGTGGTACACTTGTCACATATGGCGAA
>JACNGX010000056.1 GCA_014383885.1 Parcubacteria group bacterium
CGTTACCAGCGTTTTAACCTACCCGGATCTTCGTATTTGGGGGTAGGGTGAGCATGAACAATTCCGATTCATTACTGAACATACTTCTTGCTCCGGTCAATGCCACATGCGCTATAATATCCAGTGTGGCAAATAATATTGACCTAGGGGTCGCAAGGGAGTACGATCACGAATGGACAATACAGAGAATTGGCGTAAGAAACATAAAAAACGATATATGGAGTTACGCCAGATACATGTTGTACCAGGCGTGCGTGCTTAATACAACGGTAAAGATGTCTTTTAATGCCCTCATAATCTACGCGCGACCCTGCGCCCACGAAGAGCGAGCGCTTGAAGTGGAAAAGATCGTTACTGATTACGACCGGAAATGGGCTGCGCGCAGTGCATCCCATGAATTTCAAAACTGGGTAACTCGTCTGATAAAAGTAGTTGCGCCAACTCCGAAGGAAGGAGAGAAAGGAGGAAAGAGGAAGGACGACTCTGGTCGGACGATGCGCCAGCTTGAGAGACGCTTTACTGACAGTCGAAATTTTCGATAAACCGAAAGTCGCGTATATCAAGAGGGTCGTGTACACGACCCTTTTTTCGTTGCAGACGATAAGCGGCGCTGTGCATTCATGCACAGCGCCGCTTGTTTAGTTTTTCATGTCACTTTTCGAAACAACTCTCTCAAGATCCCGCATCACCAGAGCCTCACTTTCACCAATATCATTTGCAGTAAAACATCTTTTATCCCTTCTCCTACCGTCTACGATTTCTTAATGTATTCAGTGAAAGTGAAGCTCGGCAAGAGTGCGGGATAACATTGGAAAGTAATTATCTGTCATCCTGAACTTGATTCAGGATCCAGGCAGACACGAATATGTGCACAAAACCCTGGATTCCCGTTCAAGCCGGGAATGATAGGAATACAGATTTGGAAGAGGTAACGTTGGGACAACGTTGTCCCAACGTTACCTGTTGGAAAGCAATGCGCGAGCTCACGCCCGCGCATTGCTTTATTCTTCATTCATAATTCTTACTTCTTCATTCTTTTCCGGAGTTCCTTCTTCAAATACTTTCCCGTGTGTGATTTTTCGTTTTTCGCCACATCTTCTGGTGTGCCTTTGGCAACGACACTACCTCCACCTTCACCTCCCTCCGGACCCATGTCCACGATGAAGTCGGCGGATTTAATTACGTCCATATTGTGTTCAATCGTGATAACAGTGTTCCCGCGCTTTACCAGCTCGTTGAGAATGCCGATGAGCTTGCGTACATCTTCGTAATGGAGGCCAACCGTTGGCTCGTCGAGCAAATACACGGTCTTTTCCGTGTGCGGACGATATAATTCCGAAGAGATTTTCACGCGCTGCGCTTCCCCACCAGAGAGTGTCGTTGCCGATTGACCAAGCTCTAAATACCCCAAACCTACATCCACGAGTGTCTTCAATCGATCATAAATCGCGGGAATATCAACGAAAAAGTCAGTCGCTTCTTCTACCGTCATAGAAAGTACATCGGTGATACTTTTCTTTTTATATTTCACTTCCAGTGTTTCTTTATCAAAACGCTTTCCCCCACACACATCGCACCTTACATACACTGTCGGCAAGAAGTGCATCTCCACGGCAATCACTCCGTTTCCCTGACACGCTTCGCATCGTCCGCCCCCGCGTTCATTGGGCACATTGAATGAGAAACGTCCGGACTTCCATCCACGCACGCGTGCCTCTTCCGTTGCCGCAAAAAGATCACGGATATGGGTAAATGCACCGGTGTAGGTGGCTGGGTTGGAGCGCGGCGTGCGTCCAATCGGCGATTGGTCAATTAATATACTGCGCGAGACATACTCCGTTCCCTCAAATGATGCGCAATTGTACACATCGTTGCTGCGATATTTCTTTTCAAAACGCGCGCGAAGATTCTGATACAAAATCTCATGCATAAGCGACGACTTCCCTGATCCGGACACGCCGGTAATTGCCACGAAACGCCCGAGTGGAATATCAAGAGAGAGATTTTTGATATTAAAGACCTTGCCACCGCGAATCTTAAGCGCACCTTTATTGCTATCCCTGCGCTTTTCCGGAACGGGAATGAGCTTTTCACCGCGGAGATATGCGAGTGTCTCGGATTTGGAAGGATTTGTTTTTGCTTTTAAGAGTGTATCAAGATACCCGGACACTACTACTTCCCCACCGTGCACGCCGGCACCCGGCCCAATATCCACGATATAGTCGGATGCGAAAATTGTGTCCTCATCATGCTCCACAACGATAATGGTATTGCCAAGATCTCGGAGATGTTCAAGTGTTTTGATGAGTCGGTCATTGTCGCGTTGATGGAGTCCGATCGTCGGCTCATCGAGCACATAGAGTGCTCCCACCAGTTGACTGCCAAGCTGAGAAGCAAGACGGATGCGCTGTGCTTCACCACCCGAAAGTGTATTGGCACGACGATCGAGCGTGAGATAATCCAAGCCCACATCGAGAAGAAATTGCAAGCGGTGTTCGATTTCTTTCAATACCACTTTTGCAATCTCCTCTTCGCGCTTGGTGAGTTTGAGTTCAATGAAGAAGTCTGCCGCGTCGCGCACCGACATCGCCGTGAGCTCCACGATATTCTTGCCAAGTTTCTCGCCGCGGTCACCGAGCGTCACGTGCAGCGCTTCTTTGCGCAAGCGCGCGCCGTGACACTCTTCACAGAGCTCTGTACCAAATGCATACTTCGTCCCCAATCCATTACACGCTGGACACGCACCATAGGGTGAATTGAATGAAAAAAGACGCGGTTCGATCTCCGGATACGAAAAACCATCATGTGGACATGCGAATGTCGCCGAGAGAAGTGTTTCTTTCTCGCCGATACGAATACGCACGGAACCATCCGATTCATTGAGCGCGCGCTCCACCGCCTCCGCCATACGCTCACGACTCGCCTTAGGGTCGGCATCAAAATCAAGAATATCAATCGTGTCCACAATGACATCGATGTCGTGCTTCTTTGTCTTGGTAAGCACAATTTGTTCACGCAAACTTTTCTTCTCACCGTCCACGCGCACATGTGAAAATCCTTTGCCAAGCAAATCATACAAAAGCTGGTAGTATTCGCCTTTCCGTCCACGCACTACAGGAGCCGCAAGCTCCACGCCGAGTGATTCATATGCCACACCCATCACCTTCTTCGCATCCTCCTTCGCTTCCTTTTGCGCGCTTTTTACTTCCTTCAACACAAACGCAATAATCTCATCAGTTGAAAGTCGCTCAATTACTCTGCTACAAGTAAGACAATGTGGCTTCCCGACGCGCGCGTAGAGCACGCGGAGATAATCATAGATTTCAGTGATGGTTGCCACCGTTGAGCGTGGATTATTGGAGCGACTTTTCTGATCAATGGAAATTGCCGGAGAAAGACCAACAATTTCATCGACATCCGGCTTTTGCATCTGGCGGAGGAATTGACGCGCGTACGCGGAAAGTGATTCAATATAGCGTCGTTGCCCTTCAGCAAAAATGGTGTCAAACGCTAAAGACGACTTTCCCGATCCGGAAAGCCCTGTGAAGACAACCATGGTATTGCGTGGCATTTCCACGGTGATGTCTTTGAGATTGTGGGTGCGAGCACCTTTGACGATGATTTTGTCTTCCATTGAAAAAGGAGAAGGAGATTGAAAATGGAAATTAAGAGCTCCCAAAGTTAAACCTTGGTATTTATACCAAGGTTTAACCTTGGGAGCTTCTCATACAAACAGAATACCAGAAAAACACTTAAAAATCACGCCTTTTTATCTTGAGAGATATCATCGAGGTAACATCATTTTTAATGTCTAATTTCCTATTCTCCTACTTTCTTATTTTTTCTTTCAGTATTTTAATCTCATCCCGCAAAATCGCTGCGGTTTCAAAATCAAGAATTTTTACCGCTTCTGCCATTTCTGTTTCTTTGCGCTTGATAAATCGCTTTGGGTCTTTTGCAAATACCGCTTCATCAGTTTCCACATTTGCACGCACTGCTTTTTCGCGATCATTCTCCATCGCTTCGGTAATATCGTGAATCTTCTTTTTTATAGTCTGTGGCGTGATACCGTGTTCTTTGTTATATGCGAGCTGGATTTTTCGACGACGCTCAGTCTCGGAAAGTGCTCGCTCCATTGAGCCGGTTATGATATCGGCATAGAGAATCACGCGCCCATCAACATTTCGCGCAGCGCGACCAATCGTTTGAATGAGCGCGATTTCACTGCGGAGAAATCCTTCTTTGTCGGCATCCAAAATACCGATGAATGTTACCTCTGGCAAATCCAATCCTTCACGAAGAAGGTTCACCCCTACCAAACAATCAAATCCTCCCCCACCACTTCCCTTGCGAAATTCAGTCAGGATCTTGATGCGATCAATCGTCTTTACATCGCTGTGAAGATACTCTGCTCGTATTCCCTCTTCTTTGAGAAACGTTGAGAGGTCTTCTGCCATGCGTTTGGTGAGGGTGTTGGCGATCACACGATTGCCTTTGCCTATTTCTCTCTTTGCTTCTTCAATAAAATCTTTGATCTGCCCCAGATACGCTCCTTTTTCTACCACGCCCCGCACCGACACATCCGGATCTACAAGCCCTGTTGGCCGGATGATCTGCTCCACCACCTGCTCCGACACCTCCTCTTCATATGTCCCCGGCGTAGCGGAGGTGTACACCACACTTCCTACGCGCTCCTTAAACTCTTCAAAACGAAGCGGGCGATTATCGAGCGCCGAAGGAAGCCGAAAGCCGTAATCCACGAGTGTTTCTTTTCGCGAGCGATCGCCGGCATACATACCGTTGAGCTGAGGAATCGTCATGTGTGATTCGTCGATGATGGTGAGAAAATCTGGCTTGCCGTCTTTTGTTTTGGGGAAATATGAGAGCAGTGTATCGGATGCCTCACCCTCTTTTTTTCCCGAAAGATGTCGCGAATAATTTTCAATGCCGTTGCAATAGCCCACTTCGCGAATCATTGCCAAATCTTGATTGGTACGTCGTTTCAAGCGATCAGCATCAAGCTCACGCCCTTCTTCTTTGAGCTCTTTCAAACGTACATCAAGCTCCTTTTTGATATTCCCTAGCGCGCGCTTGCGCACATCTTCATCCGCAAGGAAGTGTTTTGCCGGGAAAAGGAAAAATTCTTCCAAATCCAGAAGTGTAGCGCCGGTCGTCGGGTCGATTGTGATAATTTTTTCAAGAACATTGCCCGAAAGCTCAAGGCGGTACATCACACGCTCCGATACCGGCATGATTTCAATCACATTGCCAATGACTCGAAATTGCCCGGGTGAGAGATCGGCATTCGTACGCTCATAAAAAATCCGCACCAATTCTCCCATGAATTCTTTTCGTGCCACCTCCATCCCTTTCTTGATACGCAAGTGCTCTTTTTCGTATTCTTCAGGGCTTCCCAAACCATAAATACACGACACCGACGCCACGATAATCACATCTTTGCGTGAGAGAAGTGCCTGCGTGGACGCATGACGGAGGCGGTCAATCTCTTCATTCACCTGGGCGTCCTTTTCAATGTAGGTGTCAGACGAGGGCATGTATGCCTCCGGTCGGTAGAAATCATAATACGAAACAAAATACTCAACGGCATTGTCTGGGAAAAATTCTGTAAACTCTTGAGCGAGCTGTGCCGCGAGTGTTTTGTTGTGCGCAATGACGAGCGTTGGTTTTCCTATCTTTTCAATCACATTCGCCATAGTAAATGTCTTTCCTGAGCCGGTCACACCAAGCAAGGTCTGATGAGAGAGACCTTTTTTGATTCCTTTTACTAACCCCTCAATTGCTTTTGGCTGATCCCCTGCGGGTGTGAAATCTCCTTTGAGTGTGAGCTTGTTCATGTGCGTATACTGTACCATAAAAAAAAAAATAAAAAATATCAAAAAACAAATACCAAATAAGAATGTACTGAAACGGTAAACTTTGGTTTTGTTCGCAATCCACTTTTCGAAACAACTTTCTAGATTCCTGATTAAACCAGGAATGACAAAAAAACGGCGCTCGCTTACGCTCGCGCCTGTACTCTCTAATTATTTTTTTGTCCGGTATCTTTCTCCGATACCGACAATCATTGTGTATTGTTTTTCGACAACACACTTGCAATACAAATCCGGGTCATCCCCAGGGACCATATCCGCCGGAAAAGAGAAAACATCCTTGCCGTATCCAACAAGCGCTTTCTCATCTTCCGAAATCACGCCGTCGGAGTCAAGATGCTCACATACAGCGTTGTTTATTTCCCGTCGCGCAGATCTCTTTTCTTCTGCCCGACACACACGTTTTTTATCACACATAAAACCCCCTTCTTTTAAAATTGCGGGAACGCTCCCCCCACCTTTAAATACGAAGACATGTGGTACACTTGTCACATATGGCGAAATCATCAA
>JACNGX010000055.1 GCA_014383885.1 Parcubacteria group bacterium
AGAGTATCGACCCCGAGCGACTCTGCTACTTTGATTAACGGCACTAACTGTGCCACACTGGTAATGGAATCGTTTTGTATTGTCATGTTCATATACGACAACACTACCGATTTCAGGAGATTGGAGCCACTTTCGGCTCCTTTTTCCGTTGGAACGACAGATGTCGTTCGTTGCTATTTTGTGTTGGATAAGACTTGCTCTGTATCTTCAGAGCGTATCGGTATATAATACTCTTGTTTTTACTATTTAAGATATTTTTTACATCTTTCACATATGTTGAAAAAGACACGTATTATTGCGACAATCGGACCGGCTTCGGAATCTCCGGCTGTGCTTACCAAGCTCATGAAGGCGGGTGTGAATGTTGCGCGGCTGAATTTTTCGCACGGCGATCATGCGTGGCATGAAGCGACGTACAATACAATCCGTAAAACGGCTGAGAAATGCGGGTGTATAGTGGCGATTATGCAGGACCTTATGGGACCGAAGATTCGCATCGGGGATTTTGCGACGGAATTTGTTACGCTCAAAAAAGGTGCGACGTTTATCTTGCATACAAAAAAAGAAGTGGGTGACGAGAGAGGTGCATATATTACCTATGCCGATTTGTATAAGGATGTGAAAAAGGGAGACCGTATTCTTCTTGATGACGGAAAAGTGGCAATGACTGTGCAGAAGATCGTTGGCACGGATGTGGTGTGTCGTATTGATATTGGGGGAACAATTCGCGGACGTCGCACGGTGAATGTGCCGGGCGCATATCTTTCGCTTTCGTCGCTCACAAAAAAAGATAAAGAAGATGTGGTGCTTGGCGTGAAGCTCGGTGTGGACGTGGTGGCACTTTCTTTTGTGCGCACCTCGGACGATGTGCGTGATTTGAAAAAGCTTTTGAAAAAGCATGGTTCGCAAGCGAAGATTATGGTGAAAATCGAAACGCCCGAAGCGGTGGAGAATATCACTGACATCGCCCGTGAGGCGGATGCGGTCATGGTAGCGCGAGGAGATTTGGCAGTGGAGGTGCCACGCGAGGATGTGCCACTCATTCAGAAAGATATTATCAATATCTGCAATGCTTTGGGAAAGCCGGTGTTTGTGGCAACACAAATGCTTGAGACGATGATTACAGAAGCGAATCCGACGCGTGCGGAAGTGAGTGATATTGCCCATGCAATTTTGGAAGGCGCCGACGGTGTGATGCTTTCGGCGGAGACGGGTGTAGGTACGTATCCGGTGGAGGCGGTGGAGGTGATGAGTCGTGTAGCGCAAAAAGTGGAAGGGAAGAGTGAAAATCGTGATATCACACGTGTTCCATATATTTGCAATGGGCGTAAAGGATGCGACAGACAAATTGTGGACGCGGTAAGTGAGAGTGCCGTGCGCGTGGCGCGCAGTGTGGGAGCAAAAGCGATTATTGCGCTGACAGATTCAGGTTTTACCGCGCGTATGATTGCACGCTTTCGCCCGTCGCAAGAGATTTTTGCTGCAACGCCCAATGAAATGACACTGAGACAAATGGAGCTTTCCTTTGGTTGTCATGCGCGGCGTATCGGTTCGTTTACGTATGTTGGGGAGGTGCGTTCTGCTGTGGAAGATATTGTCGTAAAAGAAAAAATTGCAAAAAAGGGCGACACGATTGTGATTGCCGCCGGTGTGCCGTTTGGAAAAACCGGTGGGACAAATATGGTGCTGGTGCATGTGGTGGGCGACGGTGCAGGGGAGTAGGGGGACGATGAACGACCTTAAAGCGCGACAAGCCGTCCTTGGGTACGGCACATGGTGAACGATACATAACACCCGTGCAAGCATAGCTTGCACGGGTGTTTACTCCCCACTCTCTTTACTGTCATTCCGTACTTGATGCGGAATCTTTCCAAGTTGCTTTTGAGGAAAAGTATAACGAAGGTCCCGCATCACCTACTTCACAGCAGTTTCGTAGATTACAAAGTGCGGGATGACAGGTGGTGTTGATAGTGGTAAGAAAAGCGCGACGACCAAAGGTCGCCGCGCTTTTTCTTTGGTACTTTTTATTTTTCTTTTGATGGTTACTCCCTACTTCATTCCTTTCAAATGTTTTGGAAGATCTTCAAGAGAGACAGTTTCTTGAGAGCGATTGTCCATATTGCGGACGATGACGGTGCCGTCCATTGCCTCTTTTTGACCAAAAATAATCGTATAGGGAACACCGAGGCGCTCAGCGGCACCAAGCTGTGCGCCGAGCCCGTCTTTAGAAAGCGACTGCATAATCGGGATATTGGCTTTGCGGAGCATTTCAATAACCGACAAACTTTTGAGTTTTGCTTCAAAACCAAGCTGGATAAAGTACACTTTCGGTTTTTTCATGATGCGTGGTTTTGGCGTCTTAATACCTTCGGTGTGTAAGATTCGATCAATACCGATTGCGCCGCCGACGGCAGGGATGTCTTTTTTGGATCCGAGGATTTTTGCGAGGCCGTCGTAGCGTCCGCCACCAGCAATCGTGAGCGGCGCAGGAGCGTCTTCTCCGTCTTCGGTGCTTGGTTGGATGGCCTTAATCTCAAACACGGTGTGTGAATAGTAATCGAGTCCGCGTACAAGAGTGTGGTCAATTTTGTACACAATATCGGCGGAATCGAGATATTCCAACACCTCTTTGAAATGTTTTTTAGCGGGAACTGAAAGATGATTGAGTGATTCGGGCGCGGCTAATTTAATCGGCTGACAGCGGTCATCTTTACAATCAAGCACACGGAGCGGATTTGTTTTCAGACGCTCTTTACATGTCGGGCAGATGGCATCGACATTCTTCTTATAGTAATTTGTGAGCGCGCGAATGTACGCCACGCGCGATTCCGGATCACCAATGCTGTTTAATTCCACACACATGTCGTGTACTCCGATTTCTTCAAGGGCATCAACAATGGTGCGGATAACGATGGCATCAGCAATGCTTTTGGGTGTCCCGATGATTTCAAAACCAAATTGACGAAATTCACGCAAACGTCCTTTTTGTGGATTTTCATGACGAAAAAACGCGCCGTAATTATAAAGCATGACCGGTTGTGGGAGTGTGTGCATGCCGTGTTCAATATATGCGCGCACAACAGCTGCTGTGGCTTCCGGTCGCATGACGAGCTTATCGCCACCCTTGGTTTTTAGTCCGTACATTTCTTTTTCAACGATGTCGGTATGTTCGCCGACACCGCGCAGAAAGACATCTTCGGCTTCCAAGATAGGTGTTTGAATCGGTTGGAAGCCATAGTAAACAGCAACTTCCTGAAATTTTTCAAAGAGCCCTTGGTATGCATAAAAATCCTCACCGATAATATCGCGCGTACCTTTCGGTGATTGTAAATATTTTGAAGATTTTTTTTGTGAAGCAGACATAGGTGACAAATCAAATGAACGATATGTTCAGTATATACGAGAAAAGCGATTGACTGAAATCTTTTTTTGTCGTGTGGCGTATAGCGAACTAGGAAGAGAAGGGAGTGCGGCGGGGCTTCGCCCCGCCGCACTCCTGCACTTCAAAACACTGCCGTTCGTTTTTACTTACTCCGCAGCTCTCATTTCATATCGATACTCGCCGGGGAGCACGTCAAGCGCGGCGAGAGGAAGAAGTCGCGCAAACGCCTTGCCGGAGATAAGACTTTTCGGCAACGGTCCCCATACACGCGAATCCGAACTTGAGTACCTGTTGTCACCCATGGTGAAATATTCATCGTCTCCCAGTGTAACGGACATGCTCTCATATTTTGGGTACATGATATAGGGCTCGTTGAGGGTGAGTGATTCAGCGGTGTCTTTTGGTGTGATGGATACAGTGCCGCCGGAGATGGTGACTATCTCGCCGGGAAGTCCGATAATACGCTTGATGAAAAAGAAATGCGGGTCATTGGGAAAACGGAAAATGACGATATCTCCGCGCTTGGGATTGTGAAAACGGTAGGAGAGTTTATCTACGATGAGGTAGTCGTTGGTTGTAAATGTCGGGTCCATGGATGCACCCGATACAATAAACGGACTCACGATAAACATGCGCACAGGCACGACGATTACCGCAATGATCGCAAGGGTTATAAGAAACTCTCGCACACTTTTCTTTTTCGGTTTATCATGTTGCGCGCTCGGTTCAGGTGCGGGTGGAGTTGAAGAAAGGGGAGTGGTCATGGAAATTGGATCCTAAAAGAAAACAGTATACACATGATAGCATAGAAAACGGTAAACAGAAATCAAAAGTCAAAAACAAATCAAAAAATATAAAAGGAGGGTAAAGAATTACATAGTAAAAGACAAAAAGCTGCGCGAGCTTTCGCTCGCGCAGCTTTTTGTCTGAGCGGCGGAGCAAAGCTCCGCCGCTTCCAAACACTTGTGATATAATGTCTAAATGAAAAACACGGATTTTATAATTGTAGGTTTGGGAAATCCCGGTAAGCAGTATGAAAAGACGCCGCATAATGCCGGGTTTATGGTGCTTGATGCGTTGGTACAAGAAAAAGGGGAGGGTGAGTGGAAAAAAGAAAAGATGTGCGAAGGGCTGGTTAGCGCTGTGAGTTTTTCTTGTGGAGCGACCGGACTTCTCCTCAAGCCCGAGACGTTTATGAATGCATCGGGGAAGAGTGTGCGAAAGGTGATTGACACACCTGAGGATGTGGAGGATTCTCTTATTGTTGTCTACGACGATATTGATATGCCCGTTGGCTCGGTGAAGATTGTATTTGATCGTGGAAGTGGCGGGCATAAAGGAGTGCGGTCGATTATTGATACACTCGGTACAACGCGCTTTACTCGAGTGCGTGTGGGTGTTGCACCTCTTGGTCTCTTTGGTGATATGAAAAAGCCAAAAGGAAGGGAGGCGGTGTCGCGCTATGTGCTTGCGCCGCTGTCGCGTCGCCGAAGCCACTTGATTGAGGATGGGATACGCACGGCAATTTCTGCTATCGAGAAAATTATTTGTGAAGGAAGAGAAGTGGCGATGAATGAGGTAAATACAAATAAAAAAAATCAAAAATAAAATAAAAAACAAAGCCGCGCGAGCTTCGCTCGCGCGGCATGCAAAGAAAAAAAAGTTATCCAGTCTCACTTTCACCGATTACATTATTTTTGCAAAACAAGTAAAAGATTTTTTCTTATCTTAAAGTGTTTACGCAAATTAATCAGTGAAAGTAGAGCTGGATGATAGAGGAAAGAAATATTGGTAATTCGTATATTTATTTGTATTGATTCGTAATTCGTGTATGTCAGCATCACGCATCCATCTTATTTTTATTCTTTTTTGCATATTGGCGCTTATTCTCCTGGCGCGTCTTTTTCATGTGCAGATTATTAGTGGCGCAACATACACGGAAAAAGCACAGAAACAATATGTGCAAACGGTGCCGGATAATTTCAACCGCGGCACAATCTATTTTCAATACGAAGATACAAACAAGAAACCGTTTCAAGCAGCAACGCTCAACTACGGTTATCGTATCATCATGGATCCGTCGAAAGTGGAAGAACCGGAAGCCCTGTGTGCGGCGCTCGTCGAACTCATCCCCGATTCTTCACATGAAGACTGTATACACTCAGCACAAAAATCGGGTGCGGGCGATCAGCACGAACTCCTCGCGGAGAAGATGCCGGAAAACGTTGCTGAGGCAATTGAGGCCTTGCCCTATACCGGTATCGGCGCGTATCGGCATGCATGGCGTTTTTATCCCGGTGGCACACTTGGCGCTCATGTGCTTGGATTTGTCGGCTACCAGGGCGATGCGCTGGGTGGTCGATACGGATTGGAGCGTTCCTATGATCACACATTGCGTCGCACCGACGAGCACGTGGAAGTAAATTTCTTTGCTGAGCTCTTTGCCAATATCACCGAGAGTGTGTTTGAAAGTGGCTACAACCGCGAGGGTGATGTTGTAACATTTATTGAACCGACGGTGCAGGGATTCGTTGAAGACGTTCTCACCGACATGCAAGACACGTGGCAGTCAGAAAGCGGCGGTGTCATTGTGATTGATCCCAATACCGGAGCAGTCCGTGCCATGGCGGCATTTCCTTCATTTGATCCCAATACCTACGCTGAGGAAGAGAGTGTGTCGGTGTTTGTGAACCCACTCGTGGAGCGTGTGTATGAAATGGGTTCGATTGTGAAGCCGCTGACCGTTGCCGCGGGTCTGAGTGAAGGAGTTATCACCGCCGAGAGCACTTATACCGATACAGGTCTTGTGACCTTAAACGGCTACACCATTGGCAATTACGATGGTAAGGCGCGTGGTGTGGTCGATATGCAGGAAGTGCTTAATA
>JACNGX010000057.1 GCA_014383885.1 Parcubacteria group bacterium
TCCGTTACCCGTTTTTTAACCTACCCGGATCTTCGTATTTGGGGGTAGGGTGAGCACTTAAACTATGCCTCTATGATAGCATATATGGTTACACAAGTCAAGGGGTTATGAATAGGGCGTTTTTGGGGTATACTTTCTTTAACTAATCATACTTGTATGATTTAGGTTATGTATTGAGCGCAGGGGCGCGGCGCTTGCGCCGCGCCCCTCTCTCTTTTTTATTCATTATTTTTTCTCATCGCCACATGCCCGGTGTTGAAATGACTATGCAGTCTTTCTCTTTCAGCGCTGCCATGTGTCGATGAGCATTCACTCATGCAGAAAAAAACATTTGAGACGGAGATTGGCGGCAAAAAAATGATTGCCGAATTCTCTGATTTGACGGATCAAGCCCATGGCTCTGTTATCCTCCGCTATGGTGATACTGTTGTTCTTGCAACAGCGGTGATGTCGGATGCCACGCGCGACATCGATTTTTTCCCATTGGTCGTTGATTATGAAGAGAAGTTTTATGCCGCCGGTGAAATCTTGGGAAGTCGTTTCCAGAGAAGGGAAGGACGCCCGTCGGAAGAAGCAATTCTTTCTGGGCGCATCATCGATCGCACCATTCGTCCGCTCTTTGACCACGGTATTCGCAATGAGGTACAAGTGGTTACCACGGTGCTGTCGCTCGGCGACACCGACTCTGATATTCTCGCGGTGACTGCCGCGTCCTTAGCGCTCGCCACTTCCGATATTCCGTGGAATGGTCCGGTTGGCGCGGTGCGCATCGCGCAAAAAACCGCGGACGACACATTCATCGTGAACCCTTCCTATGACGATCGCGCAGGAAGCGCACTCGAACTCACTGTCTGCGGAAAAGACGGCGCGGTAAATATGATTGAAGCGGGGGGCACACAGGTTGAAGAGGAGACGATTGTCGAGGGTTTGGAAAAAGCGGTGGCAGAAATTACCGCTATTGAAAACTTCCAGAAAAAAATCATCGCAGAAATAGGCAAAGAAAAGCACGTGGTTGAAGTCGCGCATATTTCCGATGAAGCAAAAACACTCTTCACCGAAAAGATTACCCCGAAGCTGACCGAATATATTTTCACCGGCACACCGGGCAAAGCAAGTATCAATGCACTCAAAGACGAGTGGATGACTCTCGTGTCTGAAACATTGCCGGAAGAATCAAAAGGGCTTGTCGATGCATATTACGAAGAGAAGGTTGATGAAGAGATCCATCGCGGTGCCACACACGAAGGGAAGCGTGCCGATGGTCGCGCCATGGATGAAGTGCGCCCGCTCTTTGCGCAAGCGGGCGGTATTGCCCCCTCTATTCACGGCACCGGTATCTTTTATCGTGGCGGCACTCATGTACTCTCGGCACTTACCTTGGGCGGTCCGCGCGATGCGCAGCTTATCGATAGTATGGAAGAGCAAGACGCGGCGAAGCGATTCATGCATCACTACAACTTCCCACCATTTTCCGTGGGCGAAACAGGGCGCATGGGCGGTATGAATCGTCGAGCGATTGGACATGGCGCACTTGCGGAAAAAGCACTCTCGTATGTGATTCCGGAAAAGGATGACTTCCCCTACACAATTCGTATCGTCTCCGAATCGCTCGCCTCCAATGGCTCCACCTCCATGGCATCTGTTTGCGGTTCCACACTCGCACTCATGGATGCTGGTGTGCCGATTAAGGCGCCAGTTGCGGGGATTGCCATGGGTCTTATGACCGACGAGAAAGACCCGTCACGCACAAAAATCCTCACCGATATTCAAGGCCCTGAAGATCATCACGGCGACATGGACTTCAAGGTTGCCGGCACGAGAAAGGGTGTCACCGCCATTCAAATGGATATTAAGATTGGTGGCATTCCGGTGGCGATTTTGCACGATGCGCTTGAAAAGGCAAAGGCGGCACGCTTGCATATTCTTGATGTGATTGAAAAGGCGATTCCTTCACCGCGCGCAGACATCCATGCCTCAGCACCGAAGATTATGACACTCTCTATTCTTGAGGATCAAATCGGAAAGGTAATTGGTCCCTCAGGGAAGACGATTAAAAAACTCCGTGAAGACAGTGGTGCCAGCGAAATCGAGATTGAAGACGACGGCACGGTATACATCACCGGCAAAAACGGCACCGCCGAAAAAGCATACGAAGCAATTCACGCCATGACCCGCGAATATCACCCGGGCGAACGATTTGAGGCGACTGTCATCAAGATCTTTGATTTTGGTGCATTGGTAAAAATCAATCCCTATACCGAAGGGTTGGTGCATGTCTCCGAGCTTGCGCCATTTCGCGTGGGCAATGTCTCCGACGTGGTGAAAGAAGGAGAGGTGATTCCGGTGGTTGTTATTCCTTCCGACGATCCGGAAAAATTGCGACTGTCGCTCAAGACAGCTGATCCTGAATACGCGGAACGCAAAGGAGTGAAGCCGAGCGAGGTATCAAGTCGCGGGCCGCGAAGAGATGATCGTGGTCCGAGAAACGGTGGTCGCCCCAACCACGGACGAGGAGAGAGGCGGTAGAACACATTAAGAACGAACCCTAACATACTGTGAAGATAAGAGCGGCGCGAGGCTTTCTGCCCCGCGCCGCTTTTTTGTTTTATGCCCCGGTGTCCTCGTTTCACTCATCTCTTTTTGCTATACTACACACAATGGAACCGACTCAACTCTCGGACGAACCGAACAATTCATCCTTCAAGCCAAACACTGCCGCGCCTTCCGAGCCGTCGGCTGACACGTCGTACCGCGAACCTGTCGATCTCGACGCCATGATGCGCGGGGAAGAACCTGCTGCTTTTTCCTCAATTCCCCAAACAAACGAGGAGGATAGTGCTTCACAAGCACCCCAATTACCTGATACAACAATCGATATTCCCGAAACATCAGTGGCACGTACGCTCCGAAAGAAAGGTGTAAAATCACCGATTTCGCGTGGTGCAGCGCCACATTTGACGGCCATTGCCGGAGAAATCAAACGAGAAAAAGAAGTCGTGGATCCAAAAGTTATCAAGAAAGAAACAGTGGAGGGAGACCCATTGTTTGCATCCAATGTCATGAGCGAAAAGAAGCAGGCAGTGGAGGAGAGTAAAGAGATGGCGCAGAAACGAAAAAAAGAGGCGACTGCGCGCGGACATAAAAAAGCCGAGGATGTTGGTAACGCACATAAACTCAAGAGCTTGCGCACGTTTGAATCAGATATTGCCGCAGCAATGAAGGGAGAAAAGACCTCCATGGTGCAGATGGTCCTCGCTGAGCATAATGTAAAAAAAGAAAAAGAAGAGATTGTCGTCAAAGAAGAAAAAGCGCGCAGTTCGTTTATGTGGGGAAGTGTCGCTCTCATCATTCTCAGCGTTGGAGTCATTGCGACAGGCGCATGGTATGTCTTTACCGGAGAAACCATCCTCTCCATTCTTGAGCCAAAAGTAGTTACTCCAATATTTATTGAAAAATCAGTCGAATTTGAAGCTGATAAACTCTCTACAGAAAAGCTCCGTGCCGTCATTGCAGAAGAGATTGGTAATGTCGCTCTGCCACCCGATGCAATTGAATATCTCTACCTTACCGAACTCATCGAACCTGCGAATCCGAAAGAAAATCCTTATCGAGAGATCGCCGACACGGAGCGCTTCTCCACACTCGCCGGAAACCTTATTCCTCCCGACATGCTCCGCGCTCTCAAGGAAGAACACATGTTTGGTATCCATGCATGGAATGGTAATCAAGTATTTCTTCTTTTCTTTACCAATGACTTCGACAACGTGTTTTCCGGAATGCTCAAATGGGAAAAAGATCTTCCTGATGATTTCCTTCCTCTCATCGGAAAAGATGTTGATAGGAGTGTCTACAACGCACCGTGGGAAGATTATCTTGTAAAAAACAGAGACATGCGTGTATTACGTTCTATAGATGGAGCAATTGTCTTGGCATACACATTCTTCGACAGGGATACCCTGATTATAAGCACCAGTATCGAAACCATTGACGAGGTCATTGCGCGTGTCATCCAAAAACGACGGGAGCCGTAGACCACTTGCTTTACGAGGACATCCAAGATATGATTTTAATATATGAATACAGACACTTACAAAGAAAAACTCCTTACGGAGAAAGTGAAGTTGGAAGAAGAGCTTGCTGATATTGGTCAGAAAAATCCCAATAATCCGAATGATTGGGAGGCAACGCCCGTAGCTGACATGGATAATGCCGATCCGGACAAGAATATCCGTGCCGATGCCATTGAAGAGTATGCCAATCGTATCGGGGTGAGTGCGCCGCTTGAAGCGCGCCTCACGGAAGTCAATGCCGCCCTTCTGCGTATTGAAGAAGGTACCTACGGCGTCTGCGAAATCTCCGGCGAAAAGATTGAGGAAGATCGCCTTGAAGCAAATCCCGCGGCACGTACCTGTAAAGCACACATGAACGACTAATCATTTTGAAATGGCGGCGACATAAAATGTCGCCGCCATTTCTCTCCTCCCTATGTACCCACACGAAGAAAATCCCATTCTCGAAAGACAACGCCAAGCCGAAGAAGTTCTTACCGTCCTTGACTTACTTACTAATACCAACCCCGAGCAAGGCAAAACCATTCGGGAGAGCGTCCTCCAGACGGCACATGCGTTTGCACAGTGCATAGAGGAAGGAATGCTTTTGGATGACAAAGATACGGAAGAGGGAAGTTCTTGGCATCAGAAAGAGACGTCTGCACACGAAGCGTTTATCGCCGCACTTTCAACGCTTCGCGACGCACTCGGAGAAGACAGTCCCAAAGCACTTACCGACCTTTCTCACATCACCACCAACTCACTCGCCATGCACATCGCACGGGTGTCAGAATACGCAGACGCAAAGCACGCGACGTGACATCCTTCACCGTGCGAATCAATGATGAACAATCCCTTGGATAATCTCACGCGCACACACCCGAACATGCCATTACCCAAAAGCTCCTTACCATGTTTGAGCATGTCCCCGCGCCGTATCGTAATGAATCAGCTATCGTCAAAAAGAGAATCGTCCTGCTCGCCCCAAAACTTCGTTCCATGCAAGAAGAAAGGAAAGGCTTCTCCGACACCACCGAGGCACACGAAGGCCCAGTGTGACACAATCGAAAGATGAACATGCTCACTGAACTACGCGAGCTCATTGCAGACATACAAAAAGAATACGAGACCAAACTCCCTTTTGACCTTACTCTCGTCAACGTTGAACATCTCATCTCTGTCACACACACCCCTACAGAGATCATGCACCCAGAGGAATGAAGAGATAAAAAACCGCCCTTCACCGGGCGGTTTTGCTTTTGTCGATTTCTGTCAGCAAGTCAAGGCTCGCATCTCCAAAGGCGTGAGCGAGAAGAAGAATATCTGTGTTCAATTGCGACACCCTTCTGTACTCTCTTTCGATAAGAGTATTCACCTCACCCATGATTTGCGACAGAGCGGAAACATACTCTTCTCGTAAAGCCATGAGCGTATTAAACAGCTCAACGCTTTTGCTTCTCTTGAAACGTTCCCGGTACTCTTTATATACCGCGTCTTTTCCGTCACCGCATGGAAAGGTATATCCTGCACATTGCAATACTTTCCGTGCGACATGAATTGGAAATGAATACACATCTCCGAGGATAGTATATCGACGCTCGTCAGAGAGAAACAAGAGTTCTGGGATAGTGTTTCTGAATTTACTCATCTTGCGTCGAGTATATTCACGGGCATACAACAGCGTGTCATCATCTCGCATACCCATGAGTCTGATTGGATCGCCCTTGATGATACCGTTTTTATTCCCGCTCCATTCCATACTCTTCATAAATGAGTATTCCCATGGATGTTTCATTGAAAACTGAGCAATTGAAAGCGGAGTAAAAATCCACGCAAGAGGAATGTGCTGGTAATGTGCACGCTCTGAAAGATGCGCGAGTACTTCGGCCGCTTTTCCATTTTCAAAATACTCGTCCGTACAAATGACCAATACATCGAAGTCACTCGTCGGTTCACTGTTGCCATAAGCGACTGACCCTAAATCAAGGGCTGCTTCAATATGTTCAGATTGCCGAAGCACATTTCGCACCATTGCACGCATATCATGGAAATTCTGCTGTGTGGGAATTTTCCCCGCACATGCATCTTCATACGATATAATCCTCATCTCTTCTCCAGTTGGTTAAAGGCTCCCCCCACCTTTAAATACGAAGACATGTGGTACACTTGTCACATATGGCGAAATCATCAA
>JACNGX010000058.1 GCA_014383885.1 Parcubacteria group bacterium
CGCGCGTCATTTGTTTTGAAAATAGGTTCGGATTTGGTAGAATAAACGCACATATACAAAGAACCGCGACCCCTTAAGGGGTCGCGGTTCTTTGTATATTATATCGTGGGTAGAGAAAGTGCATTTATGCACTTCCGTGGAGAATCGAACGGCGGAGTATGTCTGAGCGATTTATCGCGAAGACAGCGAGCCGCGTCCAGCGGTACTTACGAGGTGAGCGGCTGTGCCGCGAAGCGAGTTAGTAACCGCGGGACGATTCTCCCAACCCCAAAGCGAACCGCCCTGAAAGGGCGGTTCTTGCTTTGTGCTGTGCGGGTAGAATCGAAGCGCCGGAGGCGCGTTTTCTCTTTCACTCTTACTTTTCCCCTCTTAATTTTCTTATTTCTCTCTATCTCCACTCATCTTTTCAAACGCGCGGAGGATTTCAAGTGGCACGGCGAAGACAACAGTGTTTGATTGGTCCGAGCTGATGTCGTTGATGGAGTGAAGGGTACGGAGATGGAGCGCGCCGGTTGATGATGCGAGCATACGCGCTGCTTCGGCGAGGTTTTCCGATGCCACCTTTTCACCCTCCGCCTTAATGATGACAGCACGGCGTTCGCGTTCCGCTTCCGCCTCCTTACTCATTGTACGCTTCATGTCGGTAGGAAGCTCAATGTGTTTGAGGTCTACGGAATTGACCTTAATCCCCCACGGGTCCGATGCCTTGTCCACTATTTCCTGAATACGATTAGACACGCGATCACGGCTGGAAAGAAGCTCATCAAGTGTCACTTCCCCGACGACATCACGCATGGTCGTTTGCGCGAGCTGAGAGACAGCATATTCAAAATGTTCTACCTCCAAGACCGCCTTTTCCGCGGAATTGAGAAGATAATACAAGACGGCATTTACATTTACACTCACATTGTCTTTCGTCATACAGTCTTGATTCGGCACGTCCACCACCTTCACACGCATGTCCACCTTGATCATTCTTTGAATGCCGAGGAAAATCCAACGCAAACCGGGAGACTTCGTGCCGGTATATTTCCCCAGCGTGAGCATAACGCCACGTTCATACTGATTGACCACACGAAGACCGCCCAAGAGAAAGATGGCGACAATGATGCCAATAATCCACCAAAGGATGGTGCCTCCGGATACGCCACTCATTCCGGTCATACTTGAGAACACAGAACCAAATCCGCTAAGGACAAGAAACGCAATGACAATGCCGATAATCGGCCCAGCTGAGCTTTGTTGAGGGTTCATAGGAAAAAGTAAATAACAAATAAAAATAATAAAAAGACAAACAAAAAAACAGAAAAGAAAAATAAATCGACAATCCTATTGTACCGCGGTATTGCTTTTTTGGGTAGAGATATGATGTCCTGTGCAACAGGATGTTTCTTGACTTGGGACCGCTCAATGGTTTGTGATGTTGCAGTTTGCAACTGCTTGTTAAGCTCTGAAAGGGCATCTTAACAGGTGAAGGGGGTTCGACACCCTCGGTGGTGGAGGTTTCTCGACGGAAAGTGTGTAGAATACGTGGGAGACTGTGAACACGACGCGCCAGCGTTGTCGGAGTCGTTAGTGAAATACCACTCCTTTTCGTGACAAAAACTCACTACTGACCCATATTTCGGTTTTGGGGTAGAAATCTTACCCAAGTCTTAATTTTAGGGATATAAATTACGTGTCCTTTAGAAAATCCCCTGTTTTAAGGGGATTTTTATGTGAAAACTGTGGATAAGTAGGTGGATATGTGTATAAAAGACATGGTTTTTACAGTCTTTTTGTGAAACGGACATAAAGGGACATTTCCGAAATATGGCTCAACAGCAACACATTTTGACAATTTTAGGTATTTTATGGTAAAAAACAAGTAAAATGTTTCACGTGAAACAGTTTTGAACACAAAATACGCGTTTCATGTGAAAAGTTACTCAAATTTTGTCCGTTATGATTAAGGTGTTAAATTAAGGTTAAACCTTAATCATGTGGTTGTTCTGTTAGGTTTTGCTCTGTTAGGTTAAACCTAGCGGAAATGTAGACATGTTAAATTAAGTAGCGTTGTTTACACTTTTTGGATATCTTCAGGGTAAAACGATGTTTTCACATGAAACATCATACAGCTAAAACAGCCAATTTTTATCAGGGTTTAACCTTAATAAAACATTATTTGGCTTCGGGTGTTTTTTGTTTTATGATTGTTATTATATGCCATCAGAAAAAAGAACTTTTGGTGATATTGGCGAATCTCTTGCCACAAGGTTTCTCATGAAACGCGGATTTGAAATTGTGGAGCGGAATTATCAGAAAAAATGGGGAGAAATTGACATTATTTCACGTGAAACAACAGAAAATGTTGAAAAATATAGGTTTATTGAAGTGAAAACTGTTTCATGTGAAAACGTTGCCAATATTTCACATGAAACTCTTTTGAAAGATACGCGGCCTGAAGAACAAGTGCATGTGTGGAAAAAGAAACGATTGTCTCGTGCTGTACAGTCATATCTCATGGAAAAACAGATTTCACATGAAACACCGTGGCAATGTGATCTCGTGGCAGTATTTCTTGATAGAGATAACAGACAGGCGAAGATACGTGTTGTGGAGAATATACTGCTTGAATAATTTGTGTACCGTATAAATATAAAAGTTTACCGTACCAAAGTTAAGCTTTGGTATTTATACCAAAGCTTAACTTTGGTACGGCTAATAATGCCTCCTTCTAATCTAAAGGACATCGATATACATTATGTTCTTTACAGCAAAGAAAAGGGTTTCACCTTGTGTCCTTTATAAAAGACCTGTATACTTATTGCGTGATTTCACATGAAACAAGTGTGTGAAATGACGGGACATAGTGTAACGGCTAACATGCTCGCTTTGGGAGCGAGTGATTCCCGGTTCGAATCCGGGTGTCCCGAACGAGGAAGTGTAGCGAGAACCTGACCAGAAATCTCATGTCGAGCGTGAGATGTTCATATTCCGAGCGAAAATCATGAAAAACTTTGATGGAGTACTATTGTACTTCAAAAAGTTTTGAGGGATTTGCAGCCGGAATACGGGCATCTTAGCCGACAAACATATTTTTTGATTTGTGGTGAGATTTTTGGTCAGGTTCTAGTGAGGGACACCCGGATTCGAACCCGTAGGGGGTCGGGGGCGGCGGAACGCCCCAGTGGAGGAGGCTCATGGAACCGTGGGTTCCATGAGCGCAGTGGAGACAGGCGCATCCCGCCTGTCTCCACGAGCAGTGAGATTCCGGGATACGGCATTCCTCGTGGAGGAAGCTTGCGAAACCGAGGGTTTTGTAAGCACACCCAGCCCCAAGCAAGTGTGTTAAGAAAAGGATTTTTAAAACTCAGCAGCAAAGCCACTGGAAATGTATATGGTTTTTCAGAATCATAAGCTTGGGGCTGGGGAGCAGTGAGATTCCAGGAAGTGATTTTTGAAATAGTGTATAATTATCTTTATGTCTTCAGAATCATTTTCACATGAAACATCCTCGCCTACACAGGAATTGGAGAACAGTCCTGAATCACTTGAGATATTGCGTGAACGACTTTCTGCCATGGCGGAGCGAGTGAATGCTGAGCTTGAAAAAGAGGGGATGAAACCACTTCTTGGTAAGCATGGACGGATTATGATGTCGGCATACAAAGGAGAATTTCAATATCCGGCACATACAGTGAAAGATGACTCATTACGTGTTGATGTAATGGAAAATGGATTTGCCTCACAAGTGGAAAAACAGGACAGGGAACGTTATTATTACGAGTATGGTGCAGATTCAGAAGAAGAGGTGGCACAATCATGGAGAAAAGAGCGTGCCACCAGTCTTGCAGAACAATGGGAAATGTATGTATCAGTTCTCTTCAACGAATTATTTGGTGAGGATTTTTTTGTGTTACGTACGAGTACGTTTGATGATTACGTGAGCGGTGTGGACACGTTAATTATTCATAAGGAAACAGGAGAGGTTGTGTGCGCTGTTGATGAGGTGAGTTTAGGAAAAAATTCTAAAGGAAAACAAAGAAAACAAGAGAAGGTGTGTCGCGCGAACGAAGAGGGTGGGAAAAAGGTAAAATACGGTGTTGTAAAAAAAGATGGACATTTTGTGATGGGAGAGAATAAGCATGTGCCGGTGCTGTATGCAGATATTACTGTGGAAGATCTTCAGCGCATGCTTCTACTTTCTTCTATGACAACACCAGAGCGAGGAGTGCATCCCGAAGAAATTGTGCTATGTAAGAGGTTGTTGGATGACATGGAAGTACAAACATCAGAGATGGAAAGAGCGATTATTACGAAAGAACACGAGCGACAGAATGAACCGTGGCGACGTATTCCAGAACAGGTTCCACTCGAAGGTTCTCCGGTGAAGCGCAACATATGGGCGGCACAGAGGAGATTTGCTGATATGCAAAGGTGTCTTGAAAAATATCACGCAGAATAATTTTTGTATGCTTGAATTTTTTGGTGTATTACTTATGATTGCGGGATTTATTATCGGCTTGGGTGCGGTAACAGTGATTGATATGCACGGATTTCTCGGGCGCACGTCGTCATATTGGACGGAAGCGACGATTCGAACACACAAAATTACCAAGCCGCTTATTTGGCTTGGGATACTGCTGGCGATTTGCGGCGGTGTATTATTGTATTGGGGTGTGCCACTTTCGGGAATTCCGCTGTGGCATATGATAATCGCTTTTGCGCTTGTCTTGAATGGCTGTTTTCTTTCGTTTGTGGTGAGCCCGTTTCTTCTTGAAAGAGAAAAAGAGGGGAGAGCGACAGAATTACTGCCTGCATCGCTTCAAACAAAAATTACTCTGAGTTTTATTGTATCGTTTGTGGGATGGTGGAGTGCTGTGGTACTTTTGGTGATGTACATCTTTGGTTTTTAATCTTTAATCAATCTTTAATCCTGGGGCGCACGAAAAAATGCCCCGAAGGGCATTTTTTCGTGCATACAAGAGTGTATTACATCTGCGGCTGAGATGGCGCTGAAGCTGCATCGCCTTTCTTCATGATCGCCGCAATAATCATGTAAATTGCGGAAAGACCGACAAGAATATAAACGATGTCGGCAACAGTACCGCTTCCGAAAATCTCAAGGACAAGGTCGATGTCAAATGCGCCCACGAGTCCCCAGTTGAGACCACCGATGATCGTGAGAACGAAAGCAACCCAGCCCAACGGATTATTACATGTCATCATATCAAGTAAGAGGTATGAAAATGGATAATGTCGACCTAACGTCCTCTTGTTATTATACCAAGAGGTGAGTGGCATGATGCAAGTATGCTGTGCATAACGTTGAAAATACAAAGCACTGTGGTATGATTACACACATGAATAGAGAACAACCGACAATATCTGGAGGTGACGAATCATCTTCAAAACACGAACAATGGTCTAGGGAGACGGATGAATATGAATATGCACGAGAACACACAATTCAAACATATCTTTATGAATTGGAAATGGGCATGAGCACGCGCTTGAAGAAAATAAAAGAGGAAATAGAAAAGAAAAAATATGAATTGAGAAAACCAGAAGTGTTGCCCTATATGCGTGAAAAACGTCTTGCTGAGATTTGTGAATACGAAACATTCGTATCAGATTTGGAGCGTGAACTCGAAGAATTGCACGCACCAAAAAATACAAAAGAAGTATCAACTGATATAGGTGATTTTCGTATTGTCTATGAAAAACATAGTCAAAAAAACTCAGAGGGAGTGCTGAAAGATTTGGACGCGTATGCAAAAGAACTGGTGCTTCGACCAGGAAATGTCTCCCACCACATGAAAATGGCATGAAAAACAAAAGGTCCTTTTGGTGGCTCATGGGAACAGACCGACGTACCTTTATACACCGCAATACGTGAATCTGATATGCCGGTGTATTTTTGCGATGCTTTTCCAGGCGAAGAGTTTAGGAAAAAGATATACGATGAGTTAACATTACAAAAATTTATAGAATCCTTTGAAATGGGGGGTCTTTTGGGTTGGGAATGAGTGTGGGAGCTGGTATGTTTTTAAAAATGAGAAGAGAAGATAAAGAAAAGAAAGAAAAAGGAACATATACACGGAGAGATTTTTTGAAAACCGCAGGGCTTGGCGCTACCGCACTTGGATTATTCGGTACATCGTTGTATAGAGCAGATAGCAGAGCTAGGCTCACCCTACCCCCAAATACGAAGATCCGGGTAGGTTAAAAAACGGGTAACGGA
>JACNGX010000053.1 GCA_014383885.1 Parcubacteria group bacterium
TCCGTTACCCGTTTTTTAACCTACCCGGATCTTCGTATTTGGGGGTAGGGTGAGCCTGCAAGATGTGTTTCGATTATATGATAATATATGATAAGCGTAAGTCCGTAGCAGATGTTTAGTGTATTCGTATATTCGCGCTTGCGTTTTTTTCATCTATCGTGTATAGTGCTGTGCACATGTGAATGTGATGTAATGACACGCATTCCTGATTCAATCATTATATGCCGACAATTAATCAACTCGTGAAGAAGGGTCGCAAGAAAGTGGAACGGAAGAATAAAACCGTGGCGCTTTCACGTGGATTTAACTCCATTGAAAACAAGCCGACCTCGTATCCATCGCCGTTTAAGCGTGGTGTGTGTACCAAGGTAACAACCGCAACACCGAAGAAGCCAAACTCCGCTCTGCGAAAGATTGCCCGTGTGCGCCTTACCAATGGCTCCGAAGTGACCGCCTATATTCCGGGGGAAGGACATAATCTTCAAGAACACTCCGTGGTACTTCTTCGTGGTGGTCGTGTGAAGGACCTTACTGGTGTGCGCTATACAGTCGTTCGCGGTGTGCTTGATGCCGGTGGTGTTGATAAGCGTAAGAAGACACGTAGCCGTTACGGCGTGAAGAAGTCATAATCATTTGTTGTCCTGAACACAAAAATCTGTCATCCTGAACTTGATTCAGGATCCATGCAGAAACCAGGTTGGTCACATGGACACTGTAGATTCATGGTCAAGCCAAGGATAACCCTAAAGCATGACAAGTCATGCACGGGCACGACAACAACAAAGAAACCCATTTTTATTTTTCCATTTTTATTTTTTATCTGCTCGTATGCGTCATCCGATCAAAAAACGTCCAGAACCAAAAGCCGATTATCGCTATAATTCGGTGAAGGTTTCTAAATTCATCAATATGCTCATGCGGGGTGGCAAGAAGAGCGTGGCTGAGCGCGTGGTATACGATGCCTTTGATTCAATCAAGAAGCGCGATGAGAATGCAAATCCACTCGAAGTATTTGAAGCGGCGATTAAAAATGTGGGTCCTTCCATGGAAGTGCGCTCGCGTCGTGTGGGTGGTGCCAATTATCAGGTACCTCGTCCGGTGCAGCCGAATCGCCGTTTGGCGCTGACGTTTCGTTGGATTCTCGAGATTGCTCGTAAGAAAAGCGGTAAGCCCATGTCTGAACGCTTGGCAGACGAACTCCTCGCAGCAGCGAAAGGTGAAGGTGACGCTATCGCAAAACGCGATAACATGCACAAAATGGCGGAAGCCAACAAAGCATTTGCTCACTTTGCGAATTAACAAACGATAAACTCATAAACGATAAAAAAGCGCGGGCTGACGCCCGCGCTTTTCTTTTGCCACAAACTCTCTTTTTCTGTCATTCCCAGCCTGACCCTATACCGCAAGCGGTCGGGCACAGGACCGGAATCTTCGCCATAGTGTTCCAGAGTGTATATGAAAACCAAGGTTGAGCTTTGGTATACATACCAAAGCTCAACCTTGGTTTTCTGGATTCCTGGGTTGTGCCAGAAATGACACACTTTTTCTTATCGCTAGGTCCGTCCTAGCGATAAGAATAGGGGTGCTTGCGTATACACACGAAAGATGTGTATAATTAGGGTATGAAAACACTACATGCAAAACGTATCAATATCACACTTCCGGAGCAGGTAATCAATCGCATTGACCGGATTGCGAAGAAGGGTGAAAGAAGTCGATTTATCGCCCGCGCTGTTGAGTTTTATGTGGAAGAGAACGGTAAGAATCGTATGCGCGCACTTTTGAAAGAGGGTGCGCAGAAACACGCCGCGCGTGATCGTGCTCTTGCCGAGGAGTGGTTTGTCGTGGAAAGTGAAATATAGTATATGCACATAAAGCAAGAAAAAAATATATCAATCCGTCGAGGAGATGTGGTCATTGTAAACTTTGATCCGACAATCGGTGCAGAAATCAAAAAGATACGCCCAGCGCTTGTGATTCAAAATGATATCGGTAATACATATAGCAACACTATTATTGTGACAGCGATTACTTCGCGTGAAAAAGGAGAGAAACGATATCCAACAGAAGTGTTTCTTGAAAAAGGAGATGCAGGACTTGAAGATGATTCCGTTGTTCTTCTTTCTCACATTCGTACGATTGATATACAACGTATTATAAAAAAGATCGGGAAAGTGAACAGTGATACGATGCAGTCGGTGGATACGGCGCTTGAGATTAGTGTGGGGTTGGTAGAAGTTTAGGAGTTAGGAGAATAGGAGGATAAAGATTAAATATTAAAAAAGCGCGGGCTAATGCCCGCGCTTTTTTGTACCCTACATAACATACTACTTTCTGCTTGCAAAAAGGTGTTCGTTCACGTATAGTTGTTGCAAATAGCCGTACGGCTTTTTGTTTTTGAGTTTATCGTTATCATTTAATCGTTTATCGTTAATTTTATGCAGCGAGATTATCCATTGGAGAAAGTACGCAATTTCGGTATCATTGCCCACATTGATGCGGGGAAGACTACTGTGTCGGAGCGTATTCTCTTTTATACCGGCGTCTCACACAAAATCGGTGAGGTGCACGAAGGTGAGGCGGTCATGGACTGGATGGAACAGGAACGTGAGCGAGGGATCACCATTACATCTGCGGCAACAACCTGTTTTTGGGTACCGACACACGACGACGTATCCGATGTTTCCAAAAAGTATCGCTTTAATATCATCGACACCCCGGGACACGTCGACTTTACCGTGGAGGTGGAGCGATCGCTGAAGGTACTCGACGGCGGTGTTGTCGTCTTCGACGGTGTTGCCGGTGTGGAGCCACAGTCTGAAACCGTGTGGCGCCAGGCAGATAAATACAAAGTGCCGCGCATGTGTTTCATCAATAAGCTCGACCGCACGGGCGCTTCTTTTGAGCGTTCATTCAAATCTATTTTGGATCGTCTGACCAAAAAGGCGGTGCGCTTCCAAATCCCAATGGGTGAAGAAGAGCATCACGTAGGCGAGATTGATCTTCTCACAATGAAGGCATATTTCTTTGAAGGGGAGATGGGAAACACCGTGCGTGAAGATGAGATTCCTGCTGAGTACAGAGACGACGCCGAAACGTATCACGGCGAGCTTGTGGAGGCGATTGTGCAACACGATGAGAACGCGATGAATCGTTTTCTTGAAGGCGAAGAAATCTCTGTGGATGAGCTTAGAGCAATTGCCCGCAAAGCGGTGATTGCAAACGAGCTCATACCGGTCTTCACCGGAACCGCACTCAAAAACAAAGGCGTGCAACTTCTCTTGAACGCGGTGGTGGATTATCTGCCCTCACCGCTTGATGTGCAGGCAATCACCGGCGAAAACCCAAAGACGGGTGAGAAAGAAGAACGCCATTCCAACGACGACGAACCATTTGCCGCGCTTGCATTCAAACTCGCTGTGGATCCGTTTGTCGGGCAGCTCACGTTCTTCCGCGTATATTCCGGAACACTTGAAGCTGGTTCGTATGTATACAATGCTCGCACGGGAAACAAAGAGCGCATCGGTCGTATTTTGCGTATGCACTCCAATGACCGCGAGGAAGTGAAGAAAGTGTTTGCGGGAGAAATTGCAGCAGCGGTGGGCTTGAAAGACGTGCGCACAGGGGACACTTTGTGTGATGAGGGTCATCCGGTGCTTCTTGAAGGAATCGAATTTCCCGAGCCGGTAGTGTCGCTCAAGATTGAACCGAAGACAAAAGCCGATCAGGAAAAGATGGGACTTGCTCTCTCTCGCTTGGCACAGGAAGACCCGACGTTTAAGGTTTCAACCGATCAGGAAACACTGGAAACGATTGTTTCCGGTATGGGTGAGCTCCACCTTGATATTATTGTGGATCGTATGAAGCGTGAATTCAAGGTTGAAGCGAATGTGGGAAAGCCACAGGTGGCATACCGCGAAACGATTACCGCATCGTCGGAATCTGAAGTGAAATACATCAAGCAGACAGGTGGTCGCGGTCAGTATGGTCATGTGAAGATTCGTATGAAGCCGATGGAGAAGCTCTCTGAAGAAGAAATTGCCGATTTGCCGAAAGCGGTGAAGCGCTCCGAAGGATTTGAATTTGTTAATTCTATCAAGGGAGGTGTCATTCCGCAGGAATACATTCCGGCGTGTGAAAAGGGTTTTAAAGAGGCGATGGAGAAAGGTATTGTTGCGGGATTTCCTTTGGCGGATGTGTCGGTAGAACTCTACGACGGTACGTACCACGAGGTGGACTCTTCCGAAGTTGCCTTTAAGATTGCCTCCTCGCAGGCATTTCAGGAAGCCGCGCAAAAGGCAAAGCCGGTAGTGCTTGAGCCGATGATGAAGGTGGAAGTGGTAACCCCTGATCAATTCATGGGAGATATCACAGGAAATCTTTCCTCCAAACGTGGGCAAGTGGAGGGCACCGAAGACCGCGGTATGAACAAGGTAGTGCGTGCCTCCGTACCGCTTTCGGAAATGTTTGGATACATGACCCAGCTCCGAAGCATGACGGAAGGTCGCGCAAGTTTCACGATGGAATTCGCAGAATACGCAATCGTTCCGCAAAATATCGCCGATGAGATTGTGGCGAAGAGGAAGTAAGCGAACGATAAACTGAAAACTAAAAATCGCCCCGACGGGCGACTTTTAGTATGCTCCTATCTACCACTTGTCATTCCGGCCTCCGAGCCGGAATCTAGAATGTCGCCCGCTTCATTACTCCTGCACTGGATCCCGGGTCAAGCCCGGGATGACACAAAATAGGGTATGGATGAAAGGAGAATAATGATTCCAGACATGGTAAGTAAATGCTTATTTTTCATGAGGGTATATTATATATCTTTTTTAGTATATTTTACCGACAGTTTAATTTGTTAAAATATTCCTAATATATTATTATCTAAAGATAAAATTTGTTTTTGAGAATAGTTTTATTAATCATCCATCTATTTTTTATGATAATAATCTCTGGAAGTCTTCTTTCGAAGAGAAAGGTTTAAATTGTCTTTATGATAATTGCAATCCTTCTATTTTCTTTTTGGATATCAGTCAATGTTGTATATGGAGCTGATTCTGCTTCCATTTATAAATGGAGTGGCACTAGTGTTGGTGTAGATGTATCCGATTTACCGAGCGGTTGGATACCGTCTTTAGCAAGTTCGATGACAGCATGGAATAACATCTCCTCGACGTTCACTTTCTATTCTTCGTCAGGTGGTCATAAGGTGTACGATGCAAATATTGGTCCGGGTGTTCCTGGAGAAACATATCTTAGTAAATCTGGAGTGGTCATACAAGACGCGGATACTGTTTTGAACACCAACTATCTATGGAGCACCTCCGGAGTTTATGGGCATATGGATGTGCAAAACGTACTTACACACGAGCTTGGGCATTGGTTCATGCTTTATGATCTTTATTATGGGTATCAATCTGAGTATACCATGTATGGGGTCATTGTCACTGGAGAGACGAAGAAAAGAACATTGGAAGACGATGATGTTGATAGTGCGTATACGATGTATCATTAATATTAGTATTTAATATACCTAAAATATGAAAAACATCATAGTTGGAAAACAGTCAAAAAATATTGTGCTGGGGTCGTTAATTGTTGGAGCTTTCTTTTTCTCATTTTTTGTTTTGGATAAAAATCCAGTAATTACTGAGGTGCATTATTCCATAACGCCCACTACTGTTGAGGAGGTTCTTGCGGTTTCAGACTTGGTGGTGGTTGGGGAGGTGTTGAAGACGAAAGGTGTAAGAGTTCCGTCAAAAATTCGAGAGGGTAAAATGGATATTTTGACAGATGTAACACTTAAGGTTGATGAGGTTTGGTTTGGAGAAAGAGAGGGGCTGAATGAAGTTGATTTCAGAGTTTTGGGTGGAAAGGTGGAAGATGAAGAAATGATTGTCGGAGAATCAACATTTCCTGAGGAGGGTCAAAAAGTTCTCGTCTTCCTTAAAAAGAATGCTTCTGATAGTGAAAGTATTGTTGAGTCGCTAGATGCCCATTACACGTTAGCTGCTCGTGTTCATGCGCGCCACTCCCCACCTTTAAATACGAAGACATGTGGTACACTTGTCACATATGGCGAAATCATCAA
>JACNGX010000060.1 GCA_014383885.1 Parcubacteria group bacterium
GGAAACACTTGCCAAAGACCCAAAAGCCCGCATCACCGCCGACACTCTCCGTGTATTCATCACCGCTGAAAACGAGATTTCCCGAACATTCATTCCCGAACTTCCACTTGAACTTGCTCTTATGGACTCTCTGGGGGAGTAGGGAAATATCTGATAAAAACATCTCTTTAGGGCGATGTTTTTAAATATGACACAAGGTGAATATTATGGTATGCTACACGGCACATTGCCGGATCGTCTAATGGTAGGACAGCGGGTTTTGGTCCCGTCAATCTAGGTTCGAGTCCTAGTCCGGCAGCACGAGCGATAGCGAGAGCAACGAACTAGGACTCGAACCTGTCGGGGGTGAGAAAGCGAGTACATAGAAATTTCTCATCCTCTAATAATTGGAGACCAGATGTCGGATACGGATAAAATAGCAAAAAGATTGTTTGAATCGTGCAATAAAAATGCTTCCGAAAGAGACGTGTGATATACTACCACTTGTATGAACATCTTTTCTAGGAAGAAACGAAATCCACTGAGCAGTTCGCGGATTGGTGGAGGAAAACGTTTTGATGCAGATACAATTCGCAAAGAGTGTCACGACACGCACGACGACCATATTGATGTGCGCATGTGTGCCGTGGATCGGGAGTTTCGCCAAGGGTTTGATTTGATTCATCGGTACCCTGCATCGGTAACGATTTTTGGCTCAACACGTTTCCCTGAGGATAATACATATTACAATCTTGCGCGCGAGACGGCGCGACGCATCGCCGACGAGCTTGGCTATGCAGTGGTGACAGGTGGCGGTCCGGGAATTATGGAAGCTGGAAACAGAGGTGCTGTGGAAGGAAATGCTCCGTCGGTAGGCATTACGATTCGCTTGCCGTTTGAACAGCACACCAATGATTATGTGGAGCATGAGGCGTCGTTTTATTATTTCTTTTCGCGAAAAGTGTTTTTGAGTTATTCATCCGAAGCGTATATTTATTTTCCAGGCGGCTTTGGTACCATGGATGAATTTTTTGAGATTCTCACACTCGTGCAAACGAAAAAAGCGGAACGCTTGCCGATTATTCTCATGGGAAGTGAATTTTGGAAACCACTCGATGAGTTTATTCGTCAAGAGCTTTTGAATAACCATGGCACCATTAGTCCGGAAGATCCTGATCTGTATGTGATCACCGATAGTGTTGATGAAGTGGTGAGAATGGTTGCCGAAGCGCCGGTGCGGAAGAAGTAAATGGTATGGAACAGCTGCGGCAATCTGAATTTGATACGCATGTAAAAAGCGGAACGCTCCGTCTTGCGTTTGTTGGGATGTCGAATGTTGGCAAGAGCATGCGCGCGAAGTCTCTCGCGCAAGATTGTAATTTTTTCCACTACAACGTAGATACACACATCGCCGACGACCTTGGGTTTGCCGATGTGAGAGCGATTGGAAAGTGGCTCGGCTATCCCGATGGTTCCGGATACAAGGAACGTGAAAAGAAGTATCTTGAACTGGAAAATTTACACACCAATCTCGGCATACTCAGTACTGGCGGAAAAAGTCTTGTCTTTGATACGACAGGCAGTGTTGTCTATTTACCAGACGAAACAACTAAGTGGTTGAAGAATAACACGCTGATTGTGTATCTTGTCATTGATAAAAATAATGTGGAAGAAATGACGGAGCGTTTTTTTGAAAATATCAAACCGCTCATTTGGGGCGATATGTTCGTAAAAGAAGAAGGACAAAGTACGGAAGAAGCGATTCGCCGCTCGTACCCGTCACTCCTTCACTATCGCGCAGAGAAATATGCCGGTATCGCACACCTCACTATTCCCGCTGATTTATTTTGGAACACAAACGGTATACAAGTACTTGATATTGTAAAACAAGCGTTGCCGGAGTAGGGAGAATATATGTACTATCAAAAAAGTAGCGCGTGAGCGCCGCTTTTTATTGCTTCATTATTGTTTTAAAATTGCATGCAAGGTATCGGTGATACGTTTCTTTTTTGTTGTTGGTGAGCAGTCTTCATCGACACATTGGCACATCGATGCCTCCGCGTAGAATTCGCCAACTTTCCGCAAGGCACTGCGCGCCGCTTTTATTTGATAGAGAATATCCGAACAATCTTTTTCGGAGGAGGTAATTGCTTTTTTCAAGCCCTCAATTTGACCTTGAATGCGATTAAGACGATGGATGATATCTTCAGTATGATACGACATGTGTACACTATATACCCGTATGGGGTATTGTCAAGCACACACCAGATGTAATCTAAAACCAAAGACAACCTTTGGTTTTGTGTGATTTTACGCCAAATGCAAGATGACAATAGTGCTTGGTTCATAGTATACTGTATGGCAATGAAGAAACGCTCTCGCGCATCACAATCAATATTCTTCTCACCTGATTATCTTCTATTCTTTGCGCTTATTATAATCATTGCTGCTGTTTCAGCATGGCAAATTCCTTCTCGTCTTTCGGTGCAAAGTGAAACAGCATTGATGTATTGTAATGATGCATATCTTGATAGAGTTGAATATTCGTCTTCAACGAAGACGGTAAAGGTGGTGAGTACGCTTTTGGGAGGTGGTGCCGTGTATCACATTATAAATGAGAAATCATTTCAATGTCCTGTTGTCGCGCCAAACATGATGAGCGATGCATGCCGTGATATGCTCGAAGTGAATGACTGGGATCTTGTGTGCGAAGGAGAGAAAGATGTGTTGAGAGATGAAGGGTTAGGGCAAGAGAACGATATCAAGGAGCGCGAAGAGGTGATGCCCCGCCATGATGATATTCAGGTGTTGTCGCCGCGCCCTTTTAAGAAAGTATCGTCGCCACTTCATGTGGAAGGAGAAGCGAAGGGGACATGGTTTTTTGAGGGCGATTTTCCCATCGAGATTCTTAATGAGGAGGGAGATGTTCTTGGTGAAGGGTATGCGACCGCCAAGGGAGAATGGATGACCGAAGATTTTGTCTCCTTTGAGGCGGATATTCCTTTTGTAATCGATGACACCAAGGAGCATGTACAGGGGACGATTATCTTGTACGAAGATAATCCTTCAGGACTCTTTGAGCTCGATGATATGTTTATGGTACCTGTGTTGTTTGTAGGAGAAGCGTTTGCGACGAGCACGCCAAGTATTATCCGTAAGGAAGCGATATAGCATATGACATCTAGTACATATCCTTTGATTATAAAAGCAAATGGTGAGACGGAAGCGTTTGATCCGAAAAAACTGTACCACTCTCTTGAAAGAGCGGGTGCAGACAGCGATAGTATTGAAGGCATTGTCTCTACTGTGGTAAGTGAAATTACAGATGGCACGCCAACAAAAGACATCTATCGGCGGGCGCTTAATCTATTGCGTTCAAAGAGGAAAAAGCCCGTTGCTATTCGATACAGTTTGAGACGAGCAATTGCCGAACTCGGCCCTTCGGGGTATCCGTTTGAACGTTTCTTCGGAGAAATATTAAAACGAAAAGGATATGATGTGCGAGTGGGTGTGGATGTGCAAGGGTGGTGCGCACCGCATGAAGTAGATGTGTCCGCGCGCAAAGACGGTACACACATGTTGGTTGAGTGTAAGTTTCATAACAATCACGCACTCCGCAGTGATTTGAAAACCACACTGTATGTGCAGGCGCGTTTTGAAGATTTGGAAAAACGATATCTGCAAGACAAGGTGGAGTCGGAACGCTTTCATGAGGCATGGCTTGTGACCAATACGAAATTCACGTCTAATGCGATTTCCTACGGATCATGTATTGGTATGCGAATGATAGGATGGGGATACCCGAAAGGAGAAGGATTGCGCGAACTTGTTGAGGAGACAAACGTGTATCCGATTACCGTCCTTCCTTCGCTTTCACAGAAAAAAGTCGCGCTTCTTTTACAGCAAGACATTGTCACATGCGCAGATCTGAAAGCGCGCCCGTCTGTCTTGAAAGAAATCGGACTCTCCGACAAACACATAACCCGTATTCACAATGAGCTCGATATGACCTGTGCACTTACAAAGAGTTGTTCGTAGCGTTTCTTTTAATTATCAACTCACCATGTAATGACAGACAAAAAAGGCGACCTCACGGTCGCCTTCCTCTACGTTACACCTGCCTCCTTAAGAACTTCTTCAATTTTTTCTGGAAGCTCTTGGAGGGTTACAGAAAATTGATCAAAATCAAAACTGTTCATGACGCGGAGTTCTTTTTTAAGGATGTCTTTTTTGTTAGACACCTTTTTATCCGAACCAAAGCCGGTAACGAAAAAAAATGGCATGCCATACTCAATGATTTCCTGAATTGATTCACTGGCACGCACTCCTCTTTCGTGCTGGAAAGTGCAGTGAAAAACAACCGCTTCCACATTACCGACCTTTCGTATGTGGTCGATAATTCCAGTTAATATACTTCGAGTTTCAACAATTACACGCTGAAGACCTTTTTTTGAGAGGGCTTCTTGCAGTTCATGCCCGAATATACGCCCATTGTAAGGTTGCGTATTTTGGAAGAATACTATTCTAGATATGTGTCCCATGAGCAGTGTTTTTATATTTTCAAAAATATCCCCCCAAAGGGTATCCGATATGCTATGATTGTCAACATGCATGAAGGATTTTCGTTTTGTATAGAGAAAAAAGTGCCGGGCGCATTAGGGCGCGCAGGCGTGCTTTCTACACCGCATGGGAAGATTGAAACTCCGGCTTTTGTGACAGTGGGCACCAAAGGCACAGTGAAAGCGCTCACTCCCGAGCAGGTGAAAAACACAGGCGCGCAGGTGGTGCTCGGCAATACCTATCACATGTATTTGAAACCGGGTGAAAAACTGGTGGAGGAAATGGGTGGTTTGGGACATATGATGCATTGGGATGGACCGACCATGACCGACTCAGGTGGGTTTCAAGTCTTTTCGCTTGGCTTTGCGTTCGGGACGAGTGTGTCGAAGGTGGCAAAATCAAGTGAGACGACATTCGAAGGAGCGCCGCTTGAGCATGAGCGAGAGCGAGAAGGAAAGCTGGCTCAAATTGATGAAGACGGTGTAACATTCCGGTCATATAAAGACGGCTCGGAGCATCGCTTCACACCGGAGAAGTCTATGGAAATTCAGCACGCCCTCGGTGCAGATATGACGTTTGCTTTCGATGAATGTACATCGCCCACAGCCGGGTATGAATATCAACAAGAAGCGATGGAGCGCACGCACAGATGGGCGGAGCGGAGTGTGAAGCGATTCACCGAGCTTCAGAATACGCGAGGAGAGAAATCGCCACAAGCACTTTTTGGCGTGGTTCAAGGTGGGCGCTTTGAAGATTTGCGCAAAGAGTCGGCGGAAACGCTCGCAGGAATGGATTTCGATGGTTTTGGTATTGGTGGATCGTTTGTGAAAGAAGATATGGATACGGCCGTCGGTTGGGTGAGTAAGCAATTGCCGGAGAATAAACCACGCCACCTTCTCGGCATCGGCGAGCCGATTGACATGATTGTTGGTGCCGAGCAAGGAGCGGATCTCTTTGATTGTGTGGCGCCCACGCGTATTGCGCGGACTGGTATGGTTTACACCGAAGATGGGCGTATTAATCTTTGGAATGCAAAATATGTGTCCGACTTGCAGCCAATCGAAGAAGGGTGCGGATGTTATACATGCCAACACTATCCACGTGCATACCTTGCGCATCTTTTTCGCAGCAAAGAAATGCTCGCCGCCACTCTCGCCTCTATTCACAATGTATATTTCTTGGTCAATCTCATGAAGCGAGTACGAAGTGCAATTCTCGAAGGGAGATTTGCAGACTTTAAAGAACAATTTGTGGAGAGATATAAAGGATGATTTTCGTTTGACTTTTTACTCATAGTGTGGAATAATGGTTTCGGTGTGTTGTTGCTCACCCTACCCCCAAATACGAAGATCCGGGTAGGTTAAAAAACGGGTAACGGA
>JACNGX010000061.1 GCA_014383885.1 Parcubacteria group bacterium
TGACATAGTAGTATTTTAGTATTTGGTGCCTGTCTGAATTCAAAAGCACGTGCGACATAGGATACTATACTTACACATAAAATGCAAGAAAAATAAAGAGGGGTATCAAGCCCTACTTTCATACCAAAGAATACATCACCAAAAAACAAAGTTGCAACAACAAACGCGCACGCACCACATGCGTCATTCATGAAAGTAGAGCTGGGTGCCGGGGGTGGGGATCGAACCCACGACCTTAGCTTTATGAGTGCTACGCTCTAACCAACTGAGCTACCCCGGCAAGGTGTATAGCATACCAGGTTTTTGGCGTATTCTCAACTTTTTATGGGGGCTAGGAATTGATGGAACTAATATTTGTACCCTAAAACACAAAAACGACACATAAAGTATCGTTTTTGTGTTCGGGTGTAGGGGGGCTAGGAATTGGCGTAGCTCACATCAATATATGGGTTCGCCCTTGCAAGCAAGGTCTCCCCATATATTGTGTGGCTCCTGCCCGACCTCGCCATCGTCGCAACAAGTTGCTCCGATATGGCTGCGGCTTGCAATTCCTAAAGAGAATGCATAAATGCATTCTCATCCCTCCCTCCTGTGTACACCAAAAAGACACGACAAGCGTGTCTTTTTGGTGTACAGGTAGGGGGGCTAGGAATTGCACCTAGGTCTGGAGGTTATGAGCCTCCCGAGTTACTACTTCTCTACCCCCCTGTGGGATACCATATATTTCAAATAAAAAAGCCGTGCATAACTTTATCCGCAGATACTACCATATTCACAATACACACACAAGCCGCGCGTGAGCGCGGCTTGTACATATTCCATATTTCCTTTGGCCGAGCATGATTCTTCATGCTTTAGGCATTTTTCATATTTCTAATCTCAGATATAATGGAACTCCTCAAACACCTTTCGGTACAGCTCAATCACCCTGCGAGCTTCACGCTGGGTTACTGTAAAGTTGACTCCTTCGTGCGCGATCTTATTACGCACCTTATGCGCCTCCCACGCGCTTTGAATATGGGTGAAATCGCTCGGTTCCACCGCGCGCAAGCGGTCGGCAATGCTGTCACCGTCGTAGCCCATGCGCACCAACATGTCCTCAAGCATATTATCAGCTTCCAGAATCGCAATACGCCAGTCAGACGGATTGTTTGATGACACATGTTCTTCTATAAGCTCCCATTGTTCATTTTTTATCTCCCCATGTCCATACTCCGGCTCAGCAAAAACAAATTGCGCCGCTTCCTCTTTTTGTATTTCCCATAAGCGCACCAGCACATAGATAATACCCGTAATCAATATCAATATAACGAGTGATATTACATTCTTTGCAATAATAAATACCGGATTCGGATCAAAGGAGGTAATGGTCGACAATACTCCCGCGGATGTTGTACCTTCGGTTGACGTTGCAGAAGAAACACCAAATACAAATGAGTATATTTGATAAAACACGTATTCGAGATTGATAAAGGGACCTTCCATGAAACAGTATGTTAGGAAATAGGAGGTTAGTAAGTCAGTACGTTAGTATGGTAGTAAGGTAGAAGATTAAAAAATTACGAACTACGAATCGGTACGAACATACGAATATGATTTTTAGTACATTATCCACTTTTATTGTCATTCCGTGCTTGACGCGGAATCTTCGTGATTTTCTGGACCCAGCCCCACTTTCACTTATTAATCCGCATGGCCATTTTAATATAGGCGAGGTATTTAATGTATTTTGAAGAATAACCTAATAAGTGAAAGTGGGGCTAGGTGACAGCATGCGCATTATTCTTCTCTGTATATCTTCTCCACATCTTTTCCCAATGCGAAAAGTATATCTTCACGCATGTCAGGAGCAATGACATGAAATCCTATTGGGAGAGCTGCGCCATCACGGTCTACCTTCCCCATTGGCACCGATATCGCCGGCACTCCCGCAATATTGACCGGCACAGTAAAGATATCCGCCATGTACATTTGAAGTGGGTCTTTCGTTTTTTCGCCTGTCTTAAACGCAGGAGTTGGCGACGTGGGCGTTACAATCACGTCCACATCTTCAAATGCCTTTTGAAAATCATTGCGGATACTCTCTCGCACTTTTGTTGCTTTATTATAATACGCATCATAATATCCAGCAGAGAGTACATACGTGCCGAGCATCACCCGACGACGAGTTTCTTTTCCAAATCCTTTACCGCGCGTTTTGGTATATACGCTCACACTATCGCTCGCATCTTCTGAGAGTCCGTAGCGAATGCCGTCAAAGCGCGCAAGATTTGTGGACACCTCTGCCGGCATAATAATGTAATATGCAGCAAGTCCATACTTCGCCGAAGGGAGCGCTACCGGTACAATCTCGTTGCCTTGTGCTTTGAGCGCTTCAAGCGTTTCTTGAAATCGCTCCTGTACGTCTTCATCCACACCTTCCGTATATACAAAATCTTCCGGCACGCCAATGCGCATTTTTTCAGGAACACCTTTTTCGCCACGAATGTTTGAGCGCGTCTCTTCGGGAAGCGAGGTGCTGTCTTTTTCATCATAGCCGGCAATTACTTCAAACAATACTTCCGCTTCTTCCACACTTCGCGCAAACGGCCCAATCTGATCAAGCGATGAGCCCATAGCCATTACTCCGCGACGCGATACCGCGCCGTATGTCGGCTTGAGCCCTACCACACCACAGAGAGCCGCCGGCTGCCTGATAGAACCACCTGTGTCGCTTCCGAGCGCGAGTGGCACAAAGTCTGCTGCCACGGCCGCAGCAGAACCGCCAGAAGAACCACCTGGTACACGAGATGTGTCGTGGGGGTTTTTTGTGGGACCAAAGGCGGAATTTTCTGTTGATGACCCAAAGGCGAATTCATCCATATTGGTGCGACCAATAAGCACCGCGCCAGCATCTTTAAGTCGCTTCACCACTTCCGCGTCGTAGGTGGCAACATAGTGCTCAAGGATTTTTGATGCTGAGCTCGCTATTTTCCCTTTCATCAAAAGATTGTCTTTAAGTGCCACGGGAATACCAAGGAGTGCCCCCTTCTCTCCCTTTGCACGCCGAGTGTCGGTATCTTTTGCCTGCGCGAGCGCGTCGTCATACACCTCCAAAAATGCGTGGATGTCGCCGTCTCGCTTTTTGATTTCTTCAAGATACGCGAAGACAAGCGCTTCAGATGTAAGCTCTCCTTGTTCCATGAGCATCTGTAACTCCGCGACAGATTTCTGAGTGATTTTCTGTGTGTCCATATTATTTTGAAGAACGCTTTTCAAACATATTTTTAACAGCCACAAAACCGTTCTCCGTGCGTGGAGCCGCTTTCAGCATGTTTTCGGTGTAGGTGCCATTTTCCGTCTCACTCACGTCTTCGCGCATGATATTTCTATGCACACCTGCTTCCGCGCGGTGATCGTCGGTCGTTGCTTCGGAAATATGCTCCACATACGACAAAATAGAGGCAATATCTCCCCCAATAGCTTCGAGCTCTTTTTCATCCATATCAATCCGACAGAGATTTGCCAGATTCTGCAATTCCTCTTGTGTCATAGGGGTAGTATAGCATAGAGAGCTTATAGCTGATAGCTTTTAGCTTAGAGAAAGAGACGATGAAAATAATCTCCGACTACTGTGTACTTCAACGCACAGTGATTAAAGTATGTACAAAAAGCGTGGCGGCCGTAAGGCCGCCACGCTTTTTACTCTCAACCCTTAATTCTTTTCTCTTTTACTCACTTCACCATCTTCAGAAATGCTTTTTCATCTAAAACCGCCACACTGAGCTTCTTTGCATTATCATATTTAGAGCCGGGTTTATCACCCGCAACCACATACGATGTTTGCTTGGAAACAGCCGACGATACCGAGCCGCCCTTTTCTTTAATCATTTTTTTTGCTTCATCGCGTGAAAGACTCTTGAGCGTGCCAGTGAGAACAAAACTTTTTCCGGATAAAGACGCGTCTCCTTTTTTCTTTTTCATATCACGCACGGTAATATGCGCAAGAAGCCGTTCCAGAAGCGCCGCATTTCCCTCATCACGAAACCATGCATATACACCAGAAGCAACAACCGCGCCAATCCCCTCAACTCCGTCGAGCTCATCAAGCTCGGCTTTTTGAATGCGCCCCAGTGAGCCGAAATGCTCCGCCAAAAGCTCGGCGGTCTCCTCCCCCACGTGTCGAATTCCAAGAGCAAAGAGAAATCGCGAGAGCTCAACTTCCTTACTCCTTTCAATCGCATTAATGACATTGTGTGCGGATGTCTCGGCAAAACGTGGCAATGCGGAAAGATCACCTTCGGAAAGTTCATACATATCAGCACTGTCGGCAATGAGTCCGGCATCGATAAGCTGATCTACAATTTTTTCTCCCAATCCTTGAATGTCCATTGCTTTCCTGCTCACAAAATGTTCGATGCGTTCTTTCTCCACCGCAAAGCACGTGGGATTGGCGCAGTAGTGGCGGACACCTTCTTTTTTGCTCACGCCACCGATTGTTTCTTTGCGAATAGTTCCACCACATATGGGACATTTTTTCGGCATGACAAATTTCTTCTCTTTTCCTGTGCGAAACTCGGGCAATATCCGCACAATATCGGGTATCACATCTCCCGCTTTTTGCACAATCACCGTATCGCCGATGCGTACATCAAGTCGCTTCACTTCCGCCTCATTGTGAAGCGTCGCCCGCGACACCGTGGAGCCGGCAACAAGCGTCGGACTCACATGCGCCACAGGAGTAAGCACGCCTGTTCGCCCCACCTGCACAGAAATGTCTTCGATAAGTGTCGTTGCCTCTTCCGCTGGAAATTTGTACGCAATACCGAAGCGCGGTGCTTTTCCTGTATGTCCCAGGGCTTTTTGGATTGTGATGTCATTCACCTTAAGCACCAATCCATCAATACCGTATTCTTCACTCTCCCGCTTCGGTGTCCATTTCTCATACATGCTTTGAATCTCACTTTTATCCTTACACACTTTCATGTGTGGATTTGTCTTAAAGCCGAGTTCTTTTAAGAGTATAAGCTCTCCTTCTTGGGTCTCCGGCTCAGGGACTCCAGAAATGGCGTCGATATCATAGATAAACGTATCGAGCTTGCGCTCCGCCACAATCCGACTATCGAGCTGACGGATGGTGCCGGCGGCGGCATTGCGCGGATTAGCGAAAAGCGCCTCTCCTTCTTTCTCTCTTTTTTTATTCAATTCTTCAAACGCGCTTTTCCCCATCCAGATTTCTCCGATCACAGTGCATGAGACTTTTTTGGAAAGCATAAGCGGTACGCTTCGGATGGTACGCACGTTTTCTGTCACATCTTCGCCAACGACACCGTTACCGCGGGTGGTGGCGCGCGTGAGTATGCCGTTCTCATAGGTAAGCACAATCTTGAGTCCGTCGATTTTGAGCTCAGCTACATACTGCACACTTTCCGGATCAGTATTTGTTTCTTTTGCCACCATACGCTTTACTTTTTTGTCCCACTCCTTAAGCTCTTCTTCATTGAAGATATTATCAAACGACCACTGCGGCACCATGTGCTTCACTTTTGTAAATCCTTTTGCCGGCTCACCACCCACCCGATGTGTGGGAGAATTGGGGTCATCAAGCTCGGGATATTTCTCTTCCAGTCCGCGGAGTTCACGTACCAACGCATCGTATGCCTCATCGGAAATCTCCGGTGTATCCTCAACATAATACCGACGATCATGGTGGCAAATCGCCTCACGGAGCTGCTCCACTCTTTTTTTCACATCAATCATAATGATAGTATACCACGGCATACGGCATGAAACCGCCTGTGCGCTTTGCGCACAGGCGGTTTTTATCGTTTTTTCTTTATTGTTTATCGTTTGTTTATATCGGATACTCCACACGCAGACCTCGTTCAGCACGACGCGACGCATTCGGATCACAGGT
>JACNGX010000039.1 GCA_014383885.1 Parcubacteria group bacterium
AGGGCGCAAAAATAAGTGAACACTTGTTTTCGGGGTATATGATTGAAGGTGCACGAAAACTCCTCTCTCTCCCGCTTTCCTTTCATAAAAGAGAGAAAATCGGTGAGATTGTAGAGCGGGTAAATAAGGCGGGGAATTCAGTTTTTACAATTGTCGATAACCTTTTTATTGCCATTGTTCCTGATGTATTGAGTATTGCCATTGGTTTTGTCATTATGTATGCAATTCATCCTGTTTTTGCGACAGTTATTCTTACGGGGATAACAATCTTCGCGGCAGTGTTGTGGAAGTACACGCCAATACTCGGTGAAATGTCCTCCAAGATGCACAAGGGATATCGTACGGTATACGGGAATATGTTTGATGCAATGATGAATGTAGGGACAGTGAAGCAAATGGCTGCCGAGTCGTATGAGGTCAAAAAAGTATATGTTGGGTATCGAAAAAAGGCCTCCCGAACCTACATTGATCTTCAGGAAAAATGGGAGTATGTCCGTTTTATACAAAGGACATTGGTGTTTCTCGTTCAAGGAGGTATTTTCAGTCTTTCAATTTATTTTGTCTCCAACGGACAGCTCACCCTAGGAGAACTCGTTATGTTTAACGGATATGCGGCCATGGCCTTCGGCCCCTTTGTGCGTTTAGGATATACGTGGCAACAGCTCCAAACAGGGACGATTGCGATTGCTCAAGCTGATGAGGTACTTACCCTTGATTCTGAAGTGTACGAACCTGAAGGGTCGGATAAGGGTGCGGTTGTGCATGGTGATGTGGTATTTGACCGTGTTGGGTTTACCTATAAAGAAAAAGGATCAAAAGAAGTTTTGAAAGACATCACCTTTGAGGTAAAAGCGGGGCAGACGGTAGCACTTGTAGGAAAATCGGGTGCGGGGAAAAGCACACTCGTTGATCTTCTCTCCGGGTACTTCTTTGCAAAGAAAGGGAAGGTGGCGATTGATGGTGTGGATGTGAAAAAGTGGAGTTTGTCTGCACTTAGAAATCAGGTGGCAGTCGTTCCCCAAGAGCCAACGCTTCTCAATGATACTGTGTTTGCAAATATCAAATACGGTAATCAAAAGGCAACAAAAGAGGAGGTAGAAAAAGCTGCGAAGCTCGCTGACGCCCATGGATTTATTACCGGTTTTGCAAAAGGGTATAAGCAGAAGGTGGGAGATCGGGGAGTGAAGCTCTCCGCAGGACAAAAGCAACGCGTTGCCATTGCGCGTGCATTTTTGCGCGACCCGAAGATTTTGATTCTTGATGAACCAACATCGGCACTTGATGCGGAAGCGGAGGCAGCGATTCAGAAGTCGCTTGAAACACTTATGAAAGGGCGGACGACGTTTATCATCGCTCATCGACTGAGTACTGTGCGTGATGCCGATCTCATTCTTGTATTGAAGGAAGGAAGTATTGTGGAGCAGGGAAATCACTCCGAGCTTCTCAAGAACAAGGACGGACTGTATCGTCACCTGCATGATTTGCAGAATGGTACGAGGGAAACGATGAATAGTATGGACGTTGAGAAGTTGGTTGAAGATGCTACGAAAAGTAAGAATTAAAAATACCCCCGGCGCTCACGCGTCGGGGTTTTTGTGTGCCGAGGGAGGGACTTGAACCCTCATGGTGTTGCCACCGGCAGATTTTGAGTCTACTGCGTCTACCAATTTCGCCACCTCGGCATACGTGCAATCATAAAACAAAAAAAGAAAAGATACAACAGAGAGAGCAATGACCGAGAATCATTTGTCATCCCGCACTTGATCCTACACTGGAAGCAGTCGGATACAATGCGAGATCTTACAAAACCAAAGGCGGTCTTTGGTTTTGTCCGCAATCTACTTTTTGAAAACACTCTCTCAAGATCCCGCGAGAAGTGTGGGATGACAGAAAACTGTGTTGAGTGGTAAAAAGCGTGCGTGAGCACGCGTGCTAAAAACTACCAACTAAAAACTCATCACAGACGCCTCTCAAAAATATATGGTATAATTCATCTATTACATACCATTTTCACTATTTTACTCATCACCATGTCCAACGCATCATATTTTGAAAACGCCATTTTCCATATTGAGGTTGATAAAATTAAACCGAATCCGTATCAGCCGCGCCGTGAATTTGATGAGGGAGCACTCCGTGAGCTTGCCGATTCGATTCGTATGTATGGCGTGCTTCAGCCGCTTGTCGTCACGCGCCGCGAGTTTGAAAAAGAAGATGGCGGTATTGGTGTGGAATACGAGCTTATCGCCGGAGAGCGACGACTCCGTGCTTCAAAGATTGCCGGACTCATCCAGGTGCCGGCGGTGATTCGCGCCATGGAAGACGATAGTCGCATGAAACTCGAATTGGCGATTATTGAAAACCTTCAACGTGAAGATTTGAATCCGGTTGATCGCGCTAGAGCGTTTAAGAAACTGGCTGATGAATTTGGTTTCAAACACAGTGACATTGCCAAGAAGGTGGGGAAGAGCAGAGTGTATGTGTCCAATACCATGCGTTTACTTGCTTTGCCGGAGGAGATTCTCACTGCTCTCTCAGAGGGAAAAATCAGTGAAGGACACACACGCCCGCTTCTCATGCTTGATGATCGTCCGGAAGAGCAGACTACTCTTTTCAAAGAAATTACCTTTAAGAAAATGTCGGTGCGCGAGGCGGAAGGTGTGGCGCGTCGTATTGCCTACGACCGTGTGCGTAAACACACGCTTGATCCGGAAATGGTGGAAATGGAAGAAAAGCTCACGGAGGCGCTTGGGACACGCGTGCGTATTGATCGAAAAGATATTGGCGGTAAAATCACCATTGATTTTTTCTCCAACGACGATATTCGCTTCATCCTCACTGCACTTAAAAAAGAAAGCGACGGGAATCGTAATGGTCATGTGCCACTTGCGCGCATGGCCGCTGCCGGTATGCATATAGATGATGCGTCGCATTCAGAGAAAGAAGAAGCATCTGAAATAAAAGAGATGGAAGAGAAGACAGCTCCTGAGGTTTCTGCTGAAGATACAGATATGATTATCTCGGAAGAGACTGTTCATAAAGCATCGGAAGTGTCTACTGAAAATATTGACGGAGTTGATTTGGAAGAAGTGACAGAAGAAATACAGGACACGCTCATTGATGACCGCACAAAAGAAGAGGTAATCCAATCGCATGATATGGCACCGGAAGAAGAATATACACCAAAACCAAAAGAAGAGAAAAAGAACGACGATGAAGAAGAGTTATACTCCATTCATAATTTTTCTGTTTAGAAATACCTAAAGCATGACAAGCATGCTCGGCTACAGTAGAAAATAGGAATGAGAAAATTGAAAAATCAAACGGCGGAGCTCACGCTCCGCCGCTTTATACATATTTCGTTTTTCTAATTCCTAATCTATATTCCAAACAAATTTGTAATCGGATTGCCGTGTTTTTGGAGATAGGAGCGGATGCGACGTTGCGCGAGAGATGTCTTTGCATGTTTGAGCCATTTTGCCGAAGGTTTAGCGTTTTTATTGGTGATAATTTCCACGATGTCGCCATTTTTGAGCGGTGTGTGCAGTCCCGACATTTTGCTATTGATTTTCGCTCCCGACATTTTCATGCCGAGGTCGGTGTGAACTGCAAAGGAAAAATCAATCGGGGAAGATCCAAGCGGTAAGTCAATCACATCACCATCAGGGGTGAATGCAAATACACGGTCATTGAAAAGATCGGTTTTGAGATGTTCAAGAAATTGTCCTGATTTTCCGTCTTCTTTCTGTGCCTCTAAAAGTTCGTCAATCCATCGGGCATGTTTATCGGCCGATTTTGGTAACGACGCGCCACTCTCTTTATACATCACATGCGATGCAATACCGTATTCCGCCTCCGCATGCATATCAGACGTACGCATTTGAATCTCGGCAATACCCCCGTCACCGGTAAAAATGGTAGTGTGGATGCTTTGGTAGCCGTTGAGCTTCGGCAGAGCGATATAATCTTTGATACGCCCAGGAAGCGGTCGCCACATATGGTGAATGACACCGAGCACGCGATAACAATCAGCTACAGAAGGAACAATAACTCGAAGCGCAACGATATCGTATACTTTATCAATTTCCATATTTTTACGTTTGAGCTTGCGGTATAAACTGTACATACGCTTAATACGGTAATCCATTTTCTCCACCTCAACACCTTCTTCAGCAAGTTTCTTCGCCAGAGAGCGACGTACTTTTTCCAGATATGTTTGGTCGGTTTTACTTTTTTGTTTGAGGAGTTCGTTTACTTTTTCGTATTCTTCGGGATACGCATATTTGAATGAGTAATCTTCAAGCTCACCTTTTAAGAATCCGATACCCAAGCGATCGGCGAGCGGTGCATAGATTTCAAGAGTTTCAAGAGCGATGCGTTTTCGTTTTTCCGGCTTTGGGTGTCCGTGTAGTGTTTTGACATTGTGTAGTCGATCAGCCAAGCGAATCATGATAACGCGAATGTCTTTTGCCGTGGCAATGAACAGCTTGCGCAAACTTTCGGTGTGGCGTTCCATGCCGCGATATTTGAGCTTTCCGAGCTTGGTCACACCTTCCACAAGGAAAAGAATTTCGTCGTCAAATTCTTTTTTCATCTCTTCGTGGGTGAGGTGCCCGTCTTCTATGGTGTCGTGAAGAAATCCAGCTGCGATAGTTTTCGCGTCCATGTGCATGGCAGCGAGTGTTTTACCCGTTTCATATACGTGATGGAAATAGGGTTCACCGGAGAAACGAGTGACTCCTTCGTGCGCTTTTTGTGCCGCTTCATACGCCTTGGTGACGAGTGCGATATCATCTTCCGACGGATTGGTCATGAGCACAATTACATCCTCCAAACGGGGATGTGTCGGCTCGGGATTGTCGATTGGCTGTTGGGCGACCATAGTAAGGGTAGTATAGCAAAAGGAGGTGTGAGTTGCGAGTATTACGATTACTCCACCAAGGTTAAACCTGATTGATTGATCAATCAGGTTTAACCTTGGTGGAGTTTTCAGGTCTTGAGCTTGAGAGGAGGTTTAACGTAGCTGATTTATATGGACAAGTTTTTAGTTTTTAGTCGGTAGTCAGACACGCTTTCGCCGCGCCTGCAAGAAAGTAAAAGCTTGTCATCTCGCATTTGATCCTACACTGCAAGCAGTCGGATACAATGCAGGATCTTACAAAACCAAAGTTCACCTTTGGTATTCATACCAAAGGTGAACTTTGGTTTTGTCCATGATCCATTTTTTGAAACAACTTTCTCGAGATCCCGCGAGAAGTGTGGGATGACAGGAGATAGTTTTTGGTGATGCAGGATTTATACAATAAAAAACCCGATACGAGATCAAATGATCTGTATCGGGTTCACTGTTTATACTTCAGGTCGGGACTTGAACTCCTCAACGAGCCCCAAAACGAGCCCCGCAACGAGCCCCGTAACGAGCCCCATAGCGAGCCACCAAACGAGCCCCAAAACGAGCCCCGCAACGAGCCACCAAACGAGCCCCTCGGCTCTGTACGGACGGAGTGGCTTGAATATGTTCACCGTGAGGTAAGCATTCAAACCCACGAGCCCGTACGCGATGACGGGCGTCCACATGAGACGCAGTACGTCCCCAATGGAAGCCTGGTCCGGCTTCAGGGAGAAAATCTCCCTGAAGCCAGGAATCAAAACATGAACAAGTTGCAGGTAGGTAAATGCACTTGCAACGATGAGTCCCAGAGCCGACCACAATGATCGGACCGGGATATTAATGTACTTTGTTTCTGTCATTGTTTCTCCTTTTCTTTTTTTTCGAATTATTTTTTTCCTTTTCCACTCCCCACCTTTAAATACGAAGACATGTGGTACACTTGTCACATATGGCGAAATCATCAA
>JACNGX010000035.1 GCA_014383885.1 Parcubacteria group bacterium
TTGATGATTTCGCCATATGTGACAAGTGTACCACATGTCTTCGTATTTAAAGGTGGGGGGAGCATTACATCACCTGCATTTGCGCACAATACACGGATGTCATCATTGTATACATGCGACAGTAAAGACATTAATCCTCCTCTTATTTTTTCAAATGTCCCAGAACATGCCGTGTCTCTCACGCTTATCATGGACGATCCTGATGTTCCCAGAGAACTCCGTGAAGATGGTATATGGGACCATTGGATTGTTTTCAATATTTCACCATCAGTCCATGGAGTGAGAGAGGGCGAAGAACCAGAAGGAGTCCACGGTGTTGGGACATCGGGTAACCTTGATTATGATGGCCCTTGTCCACCTGATAGAGAACATCGGTATTTCTTTGCACTCTATGCACTTGATACACTTCTTGACCTAAAAGAAGGTGTAACGAAGGGGGAAGTGCTCGCAGCAATGAAAGGACACGTCATCGAGAAAGCAGAACTCATAGGACTCTACGAGCGACAGTAAGAGAAAACTCCCGGCACTACCATGCCGGGGTTTTTTTCTATACAATACACGCATGAAGAAGATATCTACCCAGAAAATTCGTGCTTTTCGGAAAATTGTATATGAGCATTATCGTGCTCACGGACGACATCACTTGCCGTGGCGGAAGACGACGAATCCGTATCGCATTCTCGTGTCGGAAATCATGCTCCAGCAAACTCAAGTAGAGCGAGTAGAGAAAAAATATCGCGAGTTTTTGAAAATATTCCCCACACTGAAATCGCTTGCCCATGTGCCGCTTGCCGATGTGCTTCGCACATGGCAAGGACTTGGTTACAATCGCCGTGCAAAAATGCTTCATCTGGCAGCGAGGGAAGTCGTGAAAAATCATACCGATCGTATGCCACGCGATTTTGACGCTCTCACATAGCTCCCGGGTATTGGACCATCAACTGCCGGCGGTGTCTGTGCGTATGCATATAATATGCCGATTGTCTTTATTGAAACGAATATCCGCCGTGTGTTCATTCATCATTTCTTCCATAACAAAAGTAGGGTAGGGGACGCGGAGATTCGGACGCTTGTAGATATGGCGCTCGATCGGAATAATCCAAGGGAGTGGTATTCGGCTCTCATGGATTACGGCACACACCTCGCAGAGACAATTCCTAATCCAAATAGAAAGAGTACACATTACACAAAACAAAGCGCATTTTTGGGCTCAAAGAGGGAAGTGCGCGGCGCAATTCTCCGAGCACTTGCAGAGAATCCTCTCACTGAAAGAGAACTTCTTTTGCTTCCGTTTGAAAAAGAGGGTATTGTGGAGGTGCTCCTCAACCTCTCTTCCGAGGATTTGATTCACAGGAAGGGGGAGCAGTATTATTTGGGAGAGAAATAACAATGAGTACGAAGTACGAACATATGAAGAGATAGGGTTGTTACCGAAAATGAGTACGTCACTAAACATTGTGTTCGTATCAATTCGTAGTCCGTAACCTTTATATGAAATCATCACATATCAATTCCGGCAAACTTCCTGAAGGAATACTTCGGCGGGATATCGGTACCGGTGAAGAACGTAAAAAACGCGCAACAGCGATTTTGAAGCATCTCAAGAATCTTATTCCAAGAGAGGAGGCGACCATTGCACTCAATTTCAGCAACCCTTGGGAGCTTCTTGTTGCCGTTATTCTTTCAGCACAATGCACCGACAAAAAGGTGAACGAAGTGACCGCCGTGCTTTTCAAAAAATATCCCACACTTTCCGACTATCTCACAGCGGACTCGGGGGAGTTTGCGCGCGATATTTATTCCACTGGTTTCTATCGGAATAAAGCAAAACACATTCTTGCTTCGGCAAACGTCGTTGCAAAAGATTTCGGTGGGAGAGTGCCCGACACGATGGACGACATTCTTACACTCCCAGGTGTGTCGCGGAAGACTGCCAATGTTGTTCTCGGCAATGCCTACGATGTGGTGGAGGGAATTGCAGTGGACACGCATGTGCGTCGCTTGGCACGACTCTTCAAGCTCACCAATGAATGGGATCCAAAAAAGATAGAGCGTGGTTTAATGGACATCTTACCGAAAAAGGAGTGGCTCAAAGCGACATATTACTTTATTGAATACGGCCGACAATACTGTCCGGCAACAAAGCGCGACCACAGCACGTGTCCGCTTGCTCGGTTTGAAGTCGATTGATTACCTTACTACCATAGCGTAACTACTAATAATAGCTACACAAGGGAAGAGGGCTTTTCGCCCTCTTTTTATTTGATATATAATGTCGCACAATATATCTTTTCCGACATTATATATTCTATCCTTATATTTCAATACTCCTAGGATACCTCTTTGAGCGGGCTTTTTCGAGGTTCTATACGCCCCGTCACGGCTTTTTATATGCAAAGATGGTACATTCTTTCTCTCTTATTGTCTATGACAAAAAACACACACCTGTCTCGCAAAACTTTTTAGCGACGTTGGATGAGCGCGCCTTTGTAATACTCCTGATTTCTCGATCACACCTCAGGAGCTTCAAATTGTTCACTTGGCTGTTTATCTTTAATCGATTCCATCACATTTACAAATGGCTCCCAGATATACGGAATCCAGATATTCTCCCAAAACCAGGTGCTCGGCTCTTTAAGCCACGTATCCCAGGCATACACGACACCGTCCCAAGCATATGTGAGATTATGTTGCACATCCTCAGACTCTATAATGTCGCGAAGATTAAAACCGAAGTATCCCAGAATAATAATAATTACAACAACAATGATGATTGTTTTGATAAAGCCGCGTTGTGTGTGCATAAAGAAAACAATAAACGATTAACTATGAACGATAAAAAAATAAAGTTGATAGTGAGTGAACATGACACTCTTAGACTAGATTGACCGTGTCGTACGATACGCTTCCCCATTGACCAGATAATCGAGTGGGTTCATGTACCCAGAAAGTGCTGAAACGGGTATATATGCATCTGCACAATTTGTCCGTGTTTTAATATCTCCGAGGCGCACAATCTCCACCGCATCGGAAGCATACACTGTGTAATGCAAATGTGGTCCGGTGGAATATCCCGTATTTCCACTGTACCCTATTATATCATTTGTAGAAACTGTTTGTCCCTTCTCCATCTTAATAAGTGAGAGGTGGGCATAGAGCGTTGAAAGACCGTTGTAATGACGTACCAACACCCACTTTCCGTATGAATAACATCCCGGCTGTGCATCGGTATTCCCTGTTCCTTCAACCACACCGGCAAGTGAACTGTATACAGGTGTTCCCACCGATGCTCGCATATCAATACCGTTGTGAGTATTCCCATTATACGCACCAGATTGTGCAAATGGTGTATTTCCGAAATACTGCGTGATATACACACTCTTAAGCGGCCAGGCAAGCACACCAGAACCGACAAAAGGCACGCTGTCGGGATCGAGTGCGAATTGAAGCTGAGACTCGTATTCAAGAAGTTCTTTTTCCAACTCCTCTTTTGCCGCTTTTTTTTCGGTGAGCTTCGATTGAAAAAGCGATTCTTGATTTTTCGTTTGCGCCAGGAGCGTGTTTTGTGTCGCTCGGTTTTGGTCAGCAATTTCTTTTTGATCAGAAAGCTGTGAGCGGTATGAAATCAAATTTTCCTGCTCTCTTTCCACGACAGCTTTGTCGTATTCAAGTTCGCTTTTGAATACGACTAGCTCGTCCACATTCTCGTTCATATTTTGCTCAAAGCGACGCATCGTCTCCACATCATCCCAAAAGCGCGACAATGTATCACTCGAAAGAAGAAGCTCAGCAAGTGAGAGCGATTCCGTCTCATCAATCTTTCGGATAAAATGCGCGACCGCCTCTTTCTTCTCGGTAATATCGCGCGACGTATCACCGATATCAAGCGAAAGTCGAGTGATGTTAAGTTTTGTTTTGCTAACTTGCTCCTGAGTGACAGCTATATCAGCGGCGAGCTTTCTACGCGTGATGTCGAGTGTTTCCACAGTATTGGCAAGTGTGGCTTTCTCCTCTCCGATTTCAGCAAGCTCGGCTTGGTACTCGGCAATTTCCGCTTCAAGCGCGGCAACTTCACTTTCACTATCACTAATTTTATCTTTAAGATCTTCAATCAAGTCAGCTCGCGCAAGAACGCCTCCGAGTGAAAGTATACTCAGAGACACAATGCCAAGTGTGATGATTGTAATAGTGCGAGTTAAATTCATAGGAAAAAAGATTCTTGTCACTAAGGCCAAACCTCCAGCAAGCCGGAGGTTTAGCCTTGGTGGTTACGTAATTTTTTAGCGGCAGTCTCGATTCGTGCGAGAGTTTCGTCACGTCCGAGAATTGAGCAGATAGTAAACGGATCCGTCGACTTCTCTCTCCCTGAGAGAGCATACCGTAGCGGCCATAGCACATTCCCCCTTCCTTCTTTTTCGGCATAATCCCATATCCCCTCTTTAACCGTTTCCGGTGTGGCGTAATCTATTGATTGCATTGCTTTTGCAAGATTGTCAAGGTGCTGCAATGCTTCATTTGTATCTCCCTTTTTCCATATCAATCCTTCCGCCTTATATTCGGGAGCGGTGAAAAAATACTCCCACTCCCCTTCCTTACCCAAGGTTTGAATATCGCTCCACTTGGAAATACGCTCCACGACGAGCGACTGTATCGCCCTCACTCGCTTTTCATCCCTGCCTTCAAAATACGGCGCCATGCGTGCATACTGATCATTCTTCGGCATTAGCTTCATATGTTCTTTATTCACCCAATCAAGTTTTTCCGTGGAAAAAACAGCACCTCCTTTTTGAATACGCTCAAGAGAAAATTCCGCAATCAACTCTTCAACACTGAAAATCTCTCGTTCATCGCCCGGATTCCACCCTAGGAGTGCAAGAAAATTAATCAGCGCTTCCGGCTCATATCCCATATCACGATATGCTGTAAGTGATACTGCTCCGTGACGTTTGGAGAGCTTACTTTTATCAGGCGCCAAGATAAGCGGGATATGCACGTAGATTGGCTCTGGCGCGCCGATTGCGCGCGCGATGAGAATCTGTCGCGGCGTATTGGAAATACCATCTTCACCACGAATCACATGAGTGATACCGGAATCGCAATCATCAACCACTACCGCCAAGTGATACAGCGGATGCTCTATGTCGCGCGCAATGACAAAATCTCCCAGCTCGGTTGTATCAAAAGTGATATCACCACGCACCGCATCAGTGAATGTAATCGTCTCTCCTGTATTTTTGAAGCGAATGACTTTGCCAGTGCCGGCAGTATTTTCTTCCGCCTCATATGCACTTCCTTTTTCAATCATTTCTCGAAGCACCTCTTTATGACGCGGCATCTGTTCCGACTGACGTACAAAAATATCATGCTTCAAGCCAAGCCATGTGAGCCCATCAAGAATATCTTCTTCATACTCTTTTGTGCTGCGTTCGGTATCGGTATCTTCAATGCGGAGCACGAATTCCCCGCCATATTTGCGCGCAAAAAGCCACGAGAAAAGCGCCGTTCGCGCGCCACCCACATGAAGCACTCCCGTCGGCGAAGGAGCAAAGCGCGTGATGACTTTTGTATGTTCTGCACTTGAATCGTTGATTTTCATGGGTGTATTGTAGCATACTTCGCGAGAGAAGTTAGAAATTTGGAATGAGAAATTACGTGAAATAGAGTGTTTTGAAATGTTTGCATAGTACCGCTATGTATTGACAAAATACATTTATTTGTTTAGTCTACGGATAGTAGATATACGCTCACCCTACCCCCAAATACGAAGATCCGGGTAGGTTAAAAAACGGGTAACGGA
>JACNGX010000045.1 GCA_014383885.1 Parcubacteria group bacterium
TCCATACACACCCCATATGCCAACAGTAGCAAGAAGTATACCAGACATGGTGATAACAATGCGTGTATTCATAGAAAAATGCCGTATCGTGGGAAAAGCCCACTACTCACGAAAAGTGAGTGAAAAATCAATATCACGTTCACTGATAAAACTTCCCACGGGAATATCGACATCCGAAAATCCTTCCCCTTCAAGCGCATGAGCAAATTCCACCAAATCCTCCCGTGTATCAGCAACACCGCGGACATGCACAACCCCGCCCTCTTCTTCATCCTCATAAACAATACCACGCAGCACAACCCCTGTACGCACACCGGCAATACGAAGAAATATGCGTTCATATACAAGTGAGTGCGACTCATGTGCGTGAGAGAGAAGAGCGACCATCGCATTCGTCTCCGCAAGCTCTTCTCTGATCTCTTCAACATATGCGGCCTCTTCACTTTCCTTTGCAAGAGAAACCCATTCTTCGATGATTCCGTGCTCTGCCGTATACCCCCAATACACAATACCGGCAACGAGCGCCGAAAAAGCACCAAGGAAAAAAGCGAGTACACTGGCGGTCATCGCCAAATTCATTCGATATGACGTGCGGAGTTCTTTTTTCTTTTGTATGGGAAGGAGGTTAATCATAAAACATACGAAAGCTTTTACTCATACCGTCTCTCACACGTCATGTGTGGCAATGCGAGACCAATAACGGTCGCATACCCCAGTGATTTATTATGGGGAATGGGCGGAATATAGGTATTGAGCGAACAACAGTGTGTCCACGGATTTCCCACCGTTACCGGAATATTCAGCCGACGAGAAAGAAAAGGGGCTAGTCCGTTCATATTGGCACCACCGCCGGAAAGTATAATGTCGCTTACCTGCCGCTCTTCTTTGTTTTTATTTTTTGCATGATACGTCTGCCAGTACACGGAGAGCTTATGCAATTCATCTTCCAATTTCTCAAGCGACGGGGCAAGTGCTTCATAAAAATCTTTCTGGGCAGGATGAAGAGGGAGCGCATTCTTCATTTCGAGTGCTTTTTCAGATGATACCGACAACGCACTTTCAAGCGCGCGGGAAAATGTTTCGCTCCCCATATCGATGGTCGAGGTAAAACGAACAAGATTGTTGCGAACAATCGACACGCCGGTACGCAAGCGCCCAATATCAACAATCATAACAGTTGAACGTTGCTTATTCTCGGGAATGATCGCGCGCGCAATCGCCTGACTCTCAATTTCAAACGAGAGCGGCACGATACCCACTTCTTCAAGTACCTGCGCATACCCTTCCACATCCTCACGTGGCATTGCGGCCACAAGCACGCGTATCGTGGATGCTGATGAATGATCTTTGAGAACGGTGTAATCAAAAATCACATCCTCGGGTTTTAGTGGTACATATTCTTCAATTTGAAACGCAATACTCTGTCGAATCTCATTTTCTTCGACACGCGGAATATCCATGTGCACAATATACGCTCGTTCTTCTGGAAGCGACACATGTGCGTGGGAACAACGATATGTTCGTTTCACTCCTTGCATAATCGCCGAAAATTCCAAGGGGCGCTTAATGCATCCACCGACAATCACGCCCGGAGGAACCGCCACCTCCCCGTGCTGTTTTACTTTCAGTACACCCTTTTCGCCGAAGAGCTCAAGGACACGCACTCTCCTATCGGTGATGTCGAGTCCAATGAATGGAAAGGTTAATGCATGAGGGACAGGAAGCATGCGTGAAAGGGAATCGCATATACTCATCATACATATATTATACCTGAAACGCTTGCACACGGACACACAGATATGTAAATTATGAAAAAAGGAACCACAACGAAAGTCCGATACACACAATGCCGAGCGTGATCCACGCAATCATGCGTGGGAGAGACATGCCTGAGATCATGCCGAGCCGATTGGTCACGTATCCGACCAAGCCAAAACGTACCATGCGGGAAATAATTGAGGCAATGACAAACACCGGGAACGAAACAGCACATACACCGGCACCGAGCGTGAAAATTTTATATGGAATTGGTGTAAAGCCCGCCGTAAACACCGCGACAAACGCATTGTTTTGAAACACCCGAGCGACTGCATTGAAAGCTTCGTGCGCGTGATACATATCAAGAATCCACGTTCCCCAGGTATCAAAAAAGAACGCGCCAATGATAAATCCGATGATGCCGCCGACGACCGAACCAAAGGTTGCCACACAAGCGGGAATAATCCAACGCATGCTACAACGAACATGTTTTTCTGTAACGTTTTCTTTTGCTTTTTTCTTAAGAGCAACAATTGGAATGAGCAGTGCTTCGGGAGGTACGGGGAAAAAGACAGCTTCTGCGGCGGAAAGAAGAAAAAGGAAGAAGAGTGCGCCGCGCCCTTGGGCGCGGCGCACTACCCACTCTTTAAGAGAAGGTCGTGTTTCTTTTTTTGTTGTTGGTGTCTCAAATACCATATCTATCCATTCTGTTTATCCAAATAACGCTGCAAAATAAGTGCCGCTGCCGATGCGTCGTTCACTTCCGTCTTCCCTTGCATCTTGCGCGCTTCCTGCGATGTGTCGTATTCCCATTCAAAGTACACCTTGAGTCCCGTTGTCTTTTCCAGCTCATCAGCACATGCGCGCGAATCTTTCAAAATCGGATTTTCCTCGCCCGAGCGCATCCGTGATTCACCCATAACAATTGCACTGGCAGTATGCTCATCGGCAATGTCTTTGATTCGCCCCGTGCTTTCTTTCCCTGCCGGAATAACTTCAAGCGGAAACGCAAGTGTGCCACTGTCATCCGAAAGCGCGATGCCAATGCGTTTTGTTCCATAGTCAATACCTATATATGTACTCATATGCACACCGACTTCTGATACCCAACAATCGCGTCGGCAATGTTCTTCACCGTCGTATCAAAGGTCTCCTCATCGGGCTCAAGAAGCGTCATGCGAAAGCCCAAGATATCGGTATTAAATCCCGAGAGCGGCACAACACATATGCCAGTGGAAGCCAGGAGATAATAGACGAAACGCTTATCAACGGGCACTCCCTTCACCGCTTGTTCAGTACGTTCTCTCACCGCAACATTCTCAATCGGCAACGTCCCTTTCTCCGGCATATCATCAAAAACGATTGAATAATAAAACGAGCTTTCCGCGCGCGGCGCAATCACACCTGGGATGCTTCCGAGCGCCGCGTACGCCCGATTAGCTCTCTTGGCATATTGCTCCACCCGCGCGCGGACGTGGGTCTCGTATCGCTCGTCGGAGAAAAGCTTCGGGAGCACCCGCTGAGGCAATGTTGTGGAACACACCTCAAGCATCTTCGCATCGTTGAGCGTCTTCACATACCGAGCAAACGATTCATCCACCTCAGCGTTATACACTTCAATCCATCCGGCACGCGCACCCGGCCACGGCACCTCTTTGGAAAGCCCGCGCATCACAATTGCCGGTACATCATCTCCCACAAGCTCGGCAAGCGGGGTGAATTCGCCGTTGTATGCCAAACGCGCGTATGTTTCATCAGCAATGAGAAAAAGATTGTGTCGGCGAGCAAGTAAAACAATTTCTTCGAGAACCCGGCGCGGATATACCATGCCGGTGGGATTATCGGGATTGATGATGAGAATGCCGGCAACTGCAGGATTGTAGGCAACCTTATTTTTTATATCCTCCACATCCGGCAGCCAATTACGATGCGGGTCTAGCGTATAGGTAATATGCGGAGATCCTGCATGTGCCGCCTCGGCCGACGAATGTGTAGGATACGCCGGCGACGGACCGATGATCCGAGCGCCGCGATGAAGATAGGTGTATACGATTGAAATCGCATCACCCAAGCCATTAAAAAAAAGAATGTCATCAGGAGAAAGATCCACACCCGACTCTCGTTTTCTTTCCTCGGCAATACACTCTCGCGCCTCCTTCACCCCCTTGGTTGGTGAATAGCCAAACGAATCATTGTCTTGCACTTCTTTCGCAATAATATCTTTAATCCACGCCGGCACCTGCTCCCCTTTCACAATCGGGTCTCCGATATTCTCCCAAATAATATCAACACCGAGCTTCTGCAACTCCTCGGCAAAAGTTACAATCCCCCGTATTTCATACGAGAGTTCGTCGGCACCTTCATGGACAATTCGTGTTCGCATGGGAGTCAGTATAGCACACGGAGCTTATAGCTTATAGCTTTTGGGTTATAGAAAAAGGCACGCTCACGCGCACCTTTTTTTGCTTCATATTTTTTAGTGTTTGTGCTTCCACACAAACACTTTCTTCGCGCTCTGCTCGGAGAACGCTTGTTTCCGTCGTGACTCTTTATCATCACAACGAACACTTTCTTGGAATCTCTTTTTATCCTGAGATTCCCATGTCAGAAGGGCATTTTTCGCTCCTGACATAATTTTTTTTGTCTTACTTATCTTTTTCATTCATCATAACAGTTTTTTATTGGGCAATGTAAACTATGCCCAGTATATATCATGTTGCGCCTTTTTACCAACTTCCCAATCTCCTTGCTTGCTGATATACTATCTGTATTATGGACATCATAGAGATAATCAACAATCCGCTTTTCATGCTTCTGCTTCTTGCATGGGTACTGCCATGGAAGGGCTATGCCTTGTGGCTTGCATCCCGACGCAATCAAACCTGGTGGTTTATCGCGCTTCTTGTTTTGAATACCGTGGCAATTCTCCCCATCATATACATCTTTCTCATCGCCCCACGCTACAGCGAAATCGGCGAAGACGAAAAAAGCACCTCTTCAGACGACAAGAAATAACAGCACAAAAAATCCTCGCGTGAGCGAGGATTTTTTGTGCTGTTATTTTTTCAGCCACGCTTTCCGCTCTTTTTCCGAAAACTTTTCAATAGCGTAGCGTAGTGTGGTGCGCGGCATGCGACGAATATGCTTCTCAAGAAATTTCTTCAATTTTTTTTCATCTTGCTTGCCGACTTCGCGCAACATCCAGCCGATTGCTTTGTGAATCAAATCTTCGGTATCATCGAGAAGTATTTCGGCAATGTCCAATGTATCGGCATGCTTCCCCGCACGAATAAAGGGAAACGTGGCGAGTATAGCAATACGCCGCTCCCACATATTCCCCGAGCGCGCAAAATCATACAAAAACGCGCGCTCAGCTTTCGGGCGAGAAAGAAGATGAGTACCAACGATATGCGGTGTCGTCACATCCACCAAATCCCAATTGTTGATTGCCGCGCGATGATTCAAATAGAAATCAAAAATCTCTTGTTTTCTTTGCACGTCATTTGTTTTCTGATACTGAAGCACTAATATGAGAAGACCCGCCATGCGCTCCTCATGCCACCTACTTTCAAGGAGAGTTTCTATATCAGAGAACACCAGCTCCTGAAACTTTTTTGCAACCTTACGCAACTCCGGCATGGAGAGTCCGAGAAAGCAATCCCCTTCCCCATACTGCCCTGGACCCGTCTTAAAAAACCGCGCGCAGTTCTGGGCACGTTCCGCGCTTCCCAACACCCGAATCTCCTTTTGTACTGCTCGTGCTGACATAGACCTATACGTACAGTAATCATACTTGGCGGTGTTTTTTGGACGAAGTTCGAACATTTTTTGAGCAAAACCCCCAATAAGGAAGCCAGCCCCGCCACTGCTCGACAAGCT
>JACNGX010000054.1 GCA_014383885.1 Parcubacteria group bacterium
CGAAAACAAGTGTTCACTTATTTTTGCGCCCTTCGTCCCCTTCCACCAGTTGAGGAGATTCCCCGTAAAGAAAAACACCGCCCACAACGACAAGAAGAAGAATATTGCCGGGAATATATACCCCTCAACTGATATGCTTGTTGGCATAACGAGTTCATCGAAAAAGCGCCCGAGAAGATAAGGTGTGAGACCATCAGCAACAGCCATGGCGACACCAAGAGTCGCAAGAATGACAATGTCTTTCTTGTACGGTTGCAGGTAGCGCACTGTCAGTGCAATACCTTTGAAGATTTCATTTGTTTTCTTCTTTTTGTTGTTACTTTTTCTCATAATTTTTGTTTTGGCTATTTGATTATTGAAGAAAATGTTCTCATGAAATACTAATATATATATAAGAATATGTCAATATGTTAAAGACGTTCCTTAGATACTCTTTTATTTTCTTTATTATATACCATTTACAATATGGATAACACACACGGGCGCGTAAGCGCCCGTGTGTTTCTTTCTTTAATCTTCTAGATTCTCGCTCGAGGGCGGGAATGACAATCTTTTACTTTTTATTTTCTTTTTTATTTTTTAACGTTTATCGTTTTTTAAATCTTCCCCACCAGATCCAATCCCGGTTCAAGGGTGTCATCACCCGGATTCCAGCTTGCCGGACATACTTTACCGTCGTGTTCAGCAACAAACTTTGCCGCACGCACTTTGCGCAAGAGTTCTTTTGCACTGCGACCGATACTGTTATCGTTGATTTCGGTGCCCACTATTTTCCCTTCGGGATTCACGATAAATGTACCACGAAGTGCCACACCTTCATCAGGCAAGTACACACCAAGTGCACGAGAAAGAATTCCTGCCGGATCAGCAAGCATCGGATATGTCACTTTTTTGATTGCCTCGGAGGTATCATGCCACGCTTTGTGTGTGTATACCGTATCGGTGCTTACCGACATCACCTCCACACCCTCTTTCTGAAACTCAGGATAGAGCTCCGCCAATTCCTCAAGCTCTGTCGGACATACAAAGGTAAAGTCTGCCGGATAAAAGATAAACACCGCCCACTTCCCCTTCAAGTCACCGGTTTGCACCGTGGTAATCTTCTCTTCATGATATGCTTCAAGCACTATATCGGGCATCATACGCCCAACCATTGGCATATTCTCTTCAAACAAAAAATCATCCATATATGTTTGGTTTTCCATAATAGTATTGTGTATAATAACGATTAACGTTGAAAGTATACCACATTATGTCATTTTCCTCTCCTCGCCAAAAAAAACAAAAAGTTATTGTGATTGTAGGACAAACCGCTTCTGGCAAGAGCGCTTTGGCGGTGGATATTGCCCGCGCGATTGAGGGCGAAATTATCTCCGCCGACTCACGCCAAGTCTATCGCGATCTTGATATCGGCACAGGGAAAATCACACGCCGTGATATGCGCGGTATCCCCCACCACCTTCTTGATATCGCAAATCCGCGCAAAGCGTTTAGCGCTGCGCAATTCAAAGAAAAAGGACGTGAAGCGATTGAAACGATTGCGAAGCGAAATCATGTCCCTATCATTGCCGGTGGTACAGGATTTTATATCGACACACTCCTCTTTGATGACGACCTCCCTCCCGTTTCCCCCGACACGGGACTCCGCGCACTTCTAGAGAAGAAAACCGCCACCGAGCTTTTTGCGCGCCTCTCCGATAGTGACCCTGAGCGCGCCGCCTCAATCGATAAGCACAACAAACGCCGTCTCATCCGTGCACTTGAAATCACCGAAACACTCGGTGGTGTGCCAAAGCGTGCAACACGTCGCTCTTCTCAGTATGAGATTCTTTGGATTGGCATCCGCTTGCCCGATGAAGTCTTGCGTGATCGGATTCACAATCGCAATGCCGATATGATTGCAAAAGGGCTTGTTGCCGAAGTAAAGCGACTCAAAGGGTCGCGTATATCCGATGTTCGTATTTGCGAACTCGGTTTTGAATATCGTTTTGCTCTTGCGTATATTAAAAAAGAAATTGATAGAGACACCATGTTTGAACGTATGAATACCAAAACATGGCACTATGCAAAGCGTCAGAAGACATGGTTTCAGCGCAATACAGCTATTAGCTGGTTTGCTCCCACAGACACCGTTCACATCATGGCAACTGTGTGGTCGTTTCTTGCGGATTAAAGGCTCTCGCTGTCATTCCCGCTCGGAGGCGGGAATGACAAAGAATGAATTGTGTAAAAGAAAGCGGCGCGTGAGCGCCGCTTTTATCTTTATCGTTTATAGTGTACCGTTCTTTTACTTACTTCTCATCCGTCGCTCTACCACACGCCAATCGATTGCTTCCATGAAGGCATCTACGTATTCCGCACGCTTGAGTCCATACTCTTTGAGATATGCATGTTCAAAAACATCCATCACAAGAAGTGGTGTCGCTCCCGCCAGGTGCCCCACATTATGCTCATTCACCCAGGTATTCAAAAGCCCACCCGTATCTGGATCTTCGGAAAGAACAACCCAGCCGATACCGCGCATCACACCAGCAGCACGAAAATCTTTTTCCCATGTCTCCAGGCTTCCGTATTCTTTTACCAAACGCTGACCGATATTACTTTCAGAATCAATCGACTCGGCATCTTTGGTGATATTGCCAAAGTAGAGCTCGTGAAGTTTCATACCATTGTACTCCCATCCAAACCGCCGACGTACTTCCGCACCCTCGGGTGTACTCATATCCATTTTTGCCATTTTTTCCAAAAGCACATTGGTATTTTTCACATACCCTTCATAGAGCGTGAAGTGATCTTGGAGTAAATCTTCCGAAAACCCGGGTGTGCCGATAAGGTGTTCAAATTTTTTGACGGTATACATATATTTATTAAGATATTAAGAGTAAATAGACGTATTCATAGTGTACCACATATATCAAAAGAAAAGCCCTTAACGCTTCGTACAAACATGTGTATAATGGTGCGCATATGATTACTCTTGATCCTACCACTCTCCTTATTCTCCTTGGCGGTACCATGATCTTCGCTCTCATTGCATTCTTCTGGGCATTACGGCTAGAAATCCGTATACACAAACTCTTAGGAGACACCGAGGCCTGTTCACTTGAAAAAGCAGTGCTCGAGCTTCACGAAAAAACGGGGCAGCTCGCAACAACACAAGAAAAAATCAACGCCTATCTTTCCGAAGCGGAAAAGCGTATCCAAGGAAGCGTGCATGGCGTAGCGACAATCCGCTTTAATCCGTTTCAGGGACAAGGTGCCGGAAGTAATCAATCGTTTGCCACCGCACTTTTGAATGAACACGGCGACGGCGTTGTGTTCTCCAGCATCTATTCGCGCGACCGTGTGAGCATTTTTGCCAAGCCGATTGTGAAGAAAGAATCTGAATACGAGCTTTCATCTGAGGAAAAACAGGCAATCAGAGAAGCGACAAAGCAGTATACGGAAAAGAAGTAGGAGTGAAAGGAGTACGCGGTTTACAGGGGCGATCCTGTAAACCGCGCATGTATATATGTGTATACCATAACGCAGCATGGACAAAATCCATGTTTTGCGATAGTGTACAACAACGTCCATATTTTTATGTCAGATACTGCTACACAAAAAAAGGCACACCGCGACCCTATCATTGTGATTATGGGGCATATTGACCATGGAAAATCAACACTCCTCGACTATATCCGCAAAACCAATGTGGTGGCAACAGAATCCGGCGGTATCACTCAACACATCTCCGCCTATGAAGCGATGCATAAAAATGAAGCAGGAGAAAAGAAGCGTATCGTATTTCTCGACACCCCCGGGCATGCTGCGTTTTCGTCCATGCGTGGACGCGGTGCAAAGGTGGCAGATATTGCCATTTTAGTAGTGTCGGCTGAAGATGGCGTGAAAGAACAAACCATGGAAGCACATAAGGCAATCGAAGAAGCGGGTATCCCCTATATCATTGCTATCAACAAAATTGACCGCCCTGAAGCTGATGTGGAAAAGACAAAAGGGTCTCTTGCCGAGCATGGTATGTATGTGGAAGGGTATGGTGGTGATATTTCTTTTGTTCCCATTTCTGCAAAAGAAGGCACGGGTGTTTCTGAACTCCTCGAAATGATGCTTCTTACCGCCGAGCTTGAAGAGCTTTCGGGTGATTCGTCCGTGCCTGCTGAGGGTGTGATTATTGAATCCAACATTGACCCGCGTAAAGGTATCTCCGGCACTATCGTTGTCACAAACGGCACCTTAAAGAAAGGACAATTTGTGGTGGCAGGACCTTCACTCTCCCCTGTACGTTTAATTGAAAACTTTGCAGGAAAGACGGTTGATGAAGCTGCTCCTTCCACACCGGTAAAGGTAACAGGCTTTTCTGCTGTCCCACCAACCGGTAGCACGATTGAGGTTTTTGATAAAAAGAAAGACGCAGAAGCGGCAGCAAAGCGCAATTCAGAGATGCTTGCAAAGTGTATGACAAACGGCAATACCGACGCAGAGGTGGTTATTCCTCTTGTCATTAAGGCAGACGCACTTGGCACGCTTGAGGCCGTGCAAAAAGAATTAGAGAAAGTGACCCATGATAATGTCTGCTTGCAGATTATTCATGCAGAAGTGGGTGATATCGGCGAGAATGATGTGACAATCGCTTCCGGTTCAAGCGATTCTATTATTATTGGTTTCCGTGTAAAAGCAGACGGAAAAGTGCTTCATGCGGTTGAGTCTCTTGGTATCAGCATTGAAACATTCGCAATTATCTACAACATCACCGATTACCTTATTGATATTGTGAAAAAACGTGCGCCGAAGAAAGAGGTGGAAGAACATGTGGGTGCAGTGAAGATATTGAAGACATTCAGCCGAGTGAAGGATAAGCAGGTTATTGGGGGACGAGTCAAAGCGGGCTACATCATGCCAAAACACGAAGTATTGATTGAGCGTCGCGAGACGGTTATCGGACGCGGACTCGTTACCGAGCTCCAAGAACAACGCACCAAGGTGGGTCGTTCTAATGAAGGGTCGGAATGCGGTATGTTGGTGGAAGCGAAAACGGAAATTGCCGAAGGTGATTTGATTATTCCGATTGAGAAAAAAATTGTGCAGTAATGATATGGAGCATGCAGGCACACAAAAAGAAAAAATTCGTATGTACATCATCCGCCTTGCGGCGGAGTTTATTCTCGCTGAGGCAAGCAAAGCATCACTCATTACCGTTACTGATTGTCGAATTGCTGACAATATGCGCGACATGACAATTCTCCTTTCCGTGCTCCCTGAATCGGAAGAACAGCACGCCCTCAATTTCCTAAAACGAAAGCGATCACAATTTCGTGAGTACCCAACAAGAGATCACTTTTCAGTAGCGAAGAAATGTATTTCCAGAGGTAAACA
>JACNGX010000012.1 GCA_014383885.1 Parcubacteria group bacterium
TCCGTTACCCGTTTTTTAACCTACCCGGATCTTCGTATTTGGGGGTAGGGTGAGCCTGAAGGGAATATTGTGAGTATGGAACAATTGCCAGAATATTTCACACCAGCAAGAGATGTTGACGGACTTATCGCAGAACGGCACGAGAATGTTCCGCTTGATTCAAGGAAGACACGGTTCGCGTAATTATAGTCTGCGCCAAAGTTAATCTTTGGCGCAGACTGTGGAGAACTCCTCAAATCACAGGGGAGTTTTTGGTATAATAAAAATATTGTTCAGTATTCTCTATTTTTTATGCGCAAAGCCTCACTCACTTTTTTCGTATTCTTATTAGGATTCATTTTTATAGGGTTCCTTTCTTCTCCTTTTCCTGTGCACGCACAAGGAGGTGAAGAATGTTTCGAAAGAGGTGAAGGGTGGTGGTCCGTACTTCCTGATGAGTTTTTCGATCCGTGGTTGGAAGGTCTTGTGTACCAAATAGATGGAAACAGTATAGGAGAAGGGGATGGTGTACCGAAAGATCTTTTTTCGAGCGAACATGCGCACATGATTTCTTGGAACGAGAACGGGTATGCATATATACTTCAGGTGTATAGTGGTGTTCAGGGAAATGCAAACATGATTGCGCAAATGTCTATCGGGTATGACTCTCCAGAAAGTGTTGATATGTCGGATGTGCCGTGGGGTGCAGGAGAACATTTCCTTGTCGTGTTTCAAAAAAAGTTGCCGGTAAGTGTTGAACCTGCTCCAGACCCTGTTCCGACCGGGGGAGATATCATTATCCATGACCCAGACGTAGATCTAAATAATTCTCCTCTTTTTGGTGATGGACCGACACCGCATGAGATTAAGGAATATGGACATATTTGGAATCGACGGTATTTTGAAACAGGAGAAGTGCTCTGGTGTGGGATAGAAAGTGATAAAACATCAACGATTCCTATTACTACGCTTTGGGCAAGTCTTTCATTTTTTGTCACAGAAACGGAATATACAGTCCCCACACTTTCATACGCCACAAGCACGCCTTACGAAAGCAATGGTATGTATCCCAACAAAGCTGTTGCCGACGAGGATGAACTCACTTTTGCTGTTGTCTATACCGATATGGACAACGACGCGCCAGAGTATGTGCGTACGTGGGTAAAAGATAACGAGGGAACAGATTCTTTTCTCGATATGACCGCTGCGAACCAAACAACAGCGGGCGCTGACGCGCCCGCCACCCCCAACCCCGATCTCACCGACGGTAACTACCAAAACGGCGAGCTCTTCACCGCCACATCTACATTCCCGAAAGGAGAATATGTTTACACATTTTTAACCAAAGAAAATACCGACGACGCCGAGGAGCAGTCGTTTCCCGCGCCAACACCCGAAGACTCTGAACTCACTTTTAAAACTGGCTACTCATCCGTGGCGTTTTTGCCAGGGATAGGTGGGAGTCGGTTGTATACTGAGCGAGGAAATGGAGAGATGGTATGGGAGCCAAACGACTTGGCGGATATTGATCAAGTTGCCGTTGATCCAATCACAGGGAAAAGCATTGACCCTAATATCGCCGTTAAAGGTTTAACAGACGAAATCCTGCTTCGCCTTGACGCGTGGCCGACGACCAATGTGTATAAATCATTCATGCAGTATATGGATGATGAAGTGGAAGGAAGAGGGTTGATCGCCGAATGGAAACCTCTCGCATATGATTGGCGACTTGGTTTTGATGAGCTTCTCTCGCACGGGAATCTTATCGGCACAGACAACGGTGTGGATGTTGTATTGTTTTCCGAAACAGCCGACACTCCGTATCTCATCTACGAGCTTGAGCGTATGGCAAGGTTGTCCGATTCTGGCAAGATAACAATCCTCACCCATAGCAACGGTGGGCTTCTAGCGAAATACCTTCTTGCGCAATTGGAAAAAGAAAACAATTCTCTTCTTGATTCCATAGACGATGTGATTTTGGTTGCATCACCTCAGCTTGGTACACCGGAAGCGGCCGCGACACTTCTGCACGGCACAACCAAGTTCGGTAAAGGAAAAGAGCGAGACACTGCGGAGAATATGGAAAGCGCGTACCATCTTTTGCCCTCGTATACATACTTCGAAACCGTTTCCGATCCCGTGTTTGAATTCTCCGATGAGGTAGATGAAATCCCCGAACTCATTGACTTTGTGGGTGAAATAATCGGCGGCTCCGGTGCGTACACGGCATTTATTGATTTTCTCACCGGACATGGTGGCACATGGGATGAACCAACTGATGTGGACGCGCCGAATGTACTCAAGGACGATCAGCTTGCGTATGCACAGCGCATGCATGCTGTTATCGACAATTGGATACCGCCCGAGCATATTGATGTGATTCAAATTGCTGGCTTCGGACTTGATACCACGTATGCCATTCAATATGACGATTGCGACATTCCATTCTGTGAAGATTCGCTTGAAACACTCGACCGGAAACTCTTGAAAACTGCGTACGGCGACGGCACGGTCGTGCTTCCGAGCGCGATTGCAATGGGGGATACGGATGGGGTGGAGACGTATTATGTGAATTTGGATGAGCATAATAGTTTTGGGGAGGGCAATAGAAACAGAAAACATGCAAGTATTTTGGAAGTAAATAAGCTCAAAGATTTTCTTGCAAATTTATTTATAGGGTCAAGATATCTTGAAGAATATATATATGGAACTTTGCCTTTTAGTGCGAAAACAAAAAATGTCCACATCACCATGCACTCCCCGGTGGATATTCATGCGTACGTTGGAGGTCTCCACACCGGTCTTGTAGGCGTGGAAGGGTCAGACATCCGCTATTACGAAGAAGAAATACCTAATTCTTCCTACAGTGAATGGAGTGAATCAAAAGAAATCACTGTTCCCTATGGTGAAGAAATCATACTTTCTTTGGAAGGATATGATGAGGGGACGTTTACCCTCGAAATTGAAGAAAGAGAAGGAGATGAAGTGCTCGCGTATACAATATTCAGTGACGTGCCGATTATGAAGGGAGATGTTGGAGATATTGTCTTTCATGATATCGACGACGTAACCGAACTTGCCCTCGATACCGACGGCGACGGTAATTCCGATGAATATGTATTCACGGATGATGAAATATCATATGATACCTTGCGAGCAATGATTAAAGAAAGTGAGATGTCAAATCTTCAAACAAAGCTCTTCCTGAAACAAATCGACGTGATAGAAAAACTTCACGATAAAGGCAATGTGATTGCGGCGAAAGCAACCCTCCTTGCGCTTCAAAAACAGATTGAGAATGTAAGTTGCACAACGATGAAACAGAAATGGGGGAAAAGGGTGTGTGTGCCGGAAAAAGATGTGAATCGTGTATCCACGATGATCGATGCTTTGGTAAAAAAACTTGAGCAACCCGTACAGGAAAAAAGAGACAAAGTGAAAGAAAAGGTAAAATCATGGATGGAAAAACTGAAAGAGAGGTTGAAACGGTAATTATTTATTCGTTTATGTTGTGTGTCTTAATGTATGAAAAATAAACTCAAAAGATTTACTATTACAGTAGGCGTCTTTTTAGTAGGACTTTTTTTTGCGAGTGTCCACGATTTAGGTATTTGTGATTTGCACAATGATTTTTGTGGGGAGATATTGATGGAGATGTTCGGGCAATCTTTAGGATTTTATTCTATGGTAGTATTTATTTCTCTCATCATCCTCGCATTCATGAAAGAAGAAGTCTTTCAGTCATGGTGGAAATTTGCGAAACGGTATCTTGGTATCGCCGCCGCACTTATCGTAATCACTCCGGGAACGGGGGGAGGAGGACTCTTTATCGGTATGGGGGGGGTGGCTACGACCGCGAGGGCATGATCTGGTTTACCGCAGGACTATTCTTTATCGTCTCAATTATTCTCATCATAAAAAAGCAATTCAAGCGATAAAGAAAAAGTGAAGTCGTGGTTGGGACAATTGAAGGAGAGATTAAAGCAGTAAATTATTCGTTTGGTTTTTGTTATGTATGGAAAATAAATGGTTTATATTATTGACGATATTATCATCGTTATTGTTTGTGAGTGCTTTTGTCGTTATGAAACCTTATTGGTTTGGTCTCTGCGAGAAGTGGCATGATGGTGCTTGTCATCTCTTTTACAAAAACAATTTTGGTTTTCTTGCATGGTCTGTTCTTTTTGCTCCACTCACATTTCTCATTGGTCTCATGGGTTGGGTGAAGAATAAATCACAAAAAGTGTTTATGGCATGGTGGAAATTTGCTCGTATCTATATTCCCATTGCACTCGTACTCATTGCCATTTCCGGTGGTGGCGGTATGTTTGGGGGATTCGGCGCTGGCGGTGGTTATGATCGTGAAGGAATGATTTGGTTTACATCCGGACTCTTTTTCCTCATCACATTTATCATGCTTCCGCTTAAGTTTCGGAAGTATCGTGAAAAAGCAGAGTAAAACTAGAAAACACCCCGCTAGCGTGGTGTTTTGGTGACGCTGAAAAACTCCACAACCGCGGCAATGTTATTGCGGCAAAAGCTACCCTAAAACTCATCGAAAAAGAAATCACACGGATAGACTGCGCAAAAGCGAAAAGGGAGTGGCAGAGAAAACGATGTATTCCATCGGAGGATGTGGTACGTATGGCTGCCATTGTGAACGTTCTCCTTGAACAACTGGAAAATCCTGTTGAGGAAAAGAAAGAGGAGATAAAAGACAAAACGAAAAAATGGAGAAATAAAAGAAAGGATTGGTTTAATCGTTAGTATTTTTTCATTATGTCTAGTTACAAAATAATCATTTCGTTCGTAAGTATTATTTCCATTGTTTTTATTTTTACATCTCCGGAATCAAGTGGGGGTCTCTTTGGAACAACAAGTCTTTTTGATCGTGAAAGTGCGGCGATGGTTGGTGCTACTGCGTATCTCATCCTCTCCTACATTATCATCGCGATAAAAGTATGGAAGACACAGGAGAAAGTTGAATAAGGGGTAACGTTGGGACAACGTTGTCCCCAGGGATTTTCATTTTGAGCTTCTGCCATGGTAATTCGGAATCTCGAGAGAGTTGTCTTAAAAAAGGGGATTACGAAAAAAACCAAAGACTACCTTTGGTATATATACCAAAGGTAGTCTTTGGTTTTGTAAGATCCTGCATCAAGTGCGGGATGACAGGATGTTTGAGCTCCCCCCACCTTTAAATACGAAGACATGTGGTACACTTGTCACATATGGCGAAATCATCAA
>JACNGX010000011.1 GCA_014383885.1 Parcubacteria group bacterium
AGGGGGTGTGACAGAAGTGTTGTGGGACAGGTCTTGGCCGGGGACGGAAGGTGGCTCTGGGGGAGCCGGTGGGAGTTGTTGCCGCGCAAGCTATGGGTGAGCCGGGTACAAAGCTTACAAAGCGCACCTTCCATGCAGGAGGTGTGGCAACAGAAGGTAGAGATATTACCGCCGGACTCCCGCGCGTGGAAGAAGTGTTTGAACGACGTACACCGAAATCAAAGGCGGTGATTGCTACCGCCGCAGGTGAGGTGAGCGCTGTAAAGAAAGAAGGTGCCGAGTATATCGTTTCAGTTATTCTCGACAAAGTAAAAGGAAAGAAAGGAGAGGCGGAGTATGTGATTCCGTATCGCCGTAGTCCGATAGTAAAAGCGGGGCAGAGAATTGAGAAGGGAGATTTCCTTTCCGACGGGTCCGCCCATATTCCCGAGCTCTTCAAGTATGCCGGCGCGGAGCGTACGCAAGAATATATCATCAGTGAAATTAGCAAGATTTATGACCTCCAAGGTGCGAGTGTGTCGCGCAAGCATATTGAAGTGATTGTGAGTCAGATGTTCTCACGCTATCGCATTAAAGATGCGGGCGACAGCACATTCGTACAAGGACAAGTGATTGAACGCAGCGAGCTCATGGCGGCGAATCGTATTTTGCATGAAGAAGGAAAAGAAGACGCAAAGGGTGAGCAACTTGTCTTGGGTATTACGGAAGTATCGCTTACAACCAAGAGCTTCCTCTCGGCCGCTTCCTTCCAGCACACTCCGCGTATCTTGATTGAAAATGCAGTGAAGGGAAGTGTGGATCGTTTGACCGGTATCAAAGAGAACGTCATTCTCGGGCGTATTATTCCGGCAGGAACCGGATATTCCGAAGAGGAATGGGAAAAGAAGAGAGCGATATAAGCGTATTACGGTATCGAGGATACTCTCACTGTATTCTTATGTCTGACACCGTCCGCACAATTAAAGAGCGCTTGAACATCGTGGATGTCATCGGCGGGTATGTTGATTTGAAACAAGCGGGCGTAAGCTACAAGGGACGCTGTCCTTTTCACAAGGAAAAGACACCGAGCTTCTTTGTCTCACCGGAGCGCGGCACTTTTCACTGCTTTGGCTGCGGACGCGGCGGGGATATCTTCACGTTTGTAGAAGAGCAGGAGGGTTTGGACTTCAAAGGTGCGCTTACATTCTTGGCACATCGTGCCGGTGTGGAACTTGTGCCCGAAGCGCCGGAGAAACGAGAATTGCGTGATCGAATGTACGAAGCAATGGAAGAAGCGACGGTGTTTTTCCAGCGTGCTCTCGTGGAGCATGAAGAAGCACGGACGTATCTCTACAAGCGTGGCGTAAAGCCGGAGACGCTGAAATCATTTCGCATCGGTTTTGCTCCTGACTCATGGGACGCTATTCTAACCCACCTTTCTTCTCTCGGGTACACAAGAGAAGAAATTGAAGCGATTGGTTTGATTAAAAAATCTGAGAAGCCGGAGAGTCGCTCCTCGCACTACGATCGTTTTCGGAGTCGGATTATGTTTCCGATTACCGACACGGCCGGTAGAGTGATCGGATTTTCCGGACGCATTTTTGGTAACAACGATGCTGAGGCGGCAAAATATATCAATTCTCCGGAAACCGATATTTACAAAAAGTCCCATGTTCTTTTTGGATTTGATAAAGCTCGTAGTGGTATTCGAGAAAAAAAACGCGTCGTGATTGTTGAAGGGCAGATGGATTTGTTGCTGTGTCATCAGGCAGGGTATACAGAGACAGTTGCGCTTTCCGGAACAGCACTCACTCTCGAGCAGGTGGAGATGATGCATCGGCTCACAAAAGAAATGATTTTCGCATTTGATGGCGACAGTGCCGGCATTGCGGCAGCCGAACGCTCCGCGCGTATCGCACTCTCGGCAGGGATGGATGTGCGTATGGTTGAGCTTCCGGAAGGGAAGGACCCGGCGGATGTAGTTGGTGAGAGCACGGAAACGTGGGAAAAGATTCTCTCACAGGCACAACACATTATCGACTTTTTCACCGTGCGCTGGAAAAAAGAGGGAAGTGATATGCGGCAATCAGCGCTTCTTGTTTCTGAACATGTGGTGTCGCTTGTGGCACTCGTTGAAAATGAAATTGAACAAGATCACTTCATACAAACAATTGCCAGTGCACTGTCTGCTTCACCTGACGCTGTGCGTGCTGAGATTGAAAAGTATGAATCTGCTCCCAGAGATTATGGGTATACGCCGTTAGAGGAACACAAAATACACTCTGGTGAAAATCATACAACAAAGCGCACATTGCACGAGGAGTATATGGTAGGTATTCTCGAATGGCAAAAGAGTGCCGAAGTGCGAGAGATTATTCCCGAAGAAGCTTTCAAACGCATGAATGAGGTACTGGAAGGGGAGAGTGTGTCATTTGATTCGTATGATGAGACGACACGCACCCGACTTGCTTTTGAGGCGGAGGAGCGATGTGTACAGGGAGATACTTCTGCCAAAGACGAATGGGAAGAGCAGTTTATTCTTTGGAAAAAAGCAGTGCTCTCCGAGAGAAAAGAATTGGTGACCAAGGCACTTGAAGAGGCGCGTTTTAGCGGGGCTGATACGACAGAACTTATGAAAACATTTCAGAATATTATTCGCGCAGATGAAGAAACATAAATACGCGAATGACGAATATGATACGAATATACGAATTACGAATACTTTGTCTGCTGTCATTCCAGATTTGATCCGGAATCTACAGGGTTATACAACCAACCTGCTTCTGCCTGGATCCTGAATCAAGTTCAGGATGACAAAATTTTTATTTTATCGTTCATCGTTTTATTATTAACCTCCTAATGTTTATTCCCCCTACTTTTTATTTATCGTTCATAGCTAATAGTTTATCGTTTCTCATATGTTCACATCCACATCAAAAAAACCTAAGCAGAAGAAATCTTCTGTTGGCAAAGGGAAGACGGCAAAAAAAGCACCGGTGAAGAAAACGGCAACAAAAAAAGCTGTTCCGAAAAAGAAAGTATCGGCTAATCTTAAGTCGAGAAAAACGACCGGTCAAGGGAAGACTGCAAAAAAAGCTCCTGCGAAAAAAGTGGTTAAGAAACCGACGAAAAAGTTGAGCGCGAAGAAAACAACAAAAAAAGTAGCACCGAAGCCCAAGTCGCGGAAATCTGCAACCACTCCTAGAAAACTCACTTCCAAAGATAAGGTGTTGTATGAACGCGCAGGTGCTCTTCTTGTCAAAGGAAAAGAGCGCGGTTTTGTGACATACAGTGAAATTCTCAAAGAGTATCCTGATATTGAGCGCAATATCATCTTCCTTGAGGAGCTGTATGATATGTTTGGAGAGGCGGGCGTGGATGTGCTCGAAGGAGGAAATCTACTTGATGATTTGGATGACTCACTCGACGAGAAGAATATCCCGCATGATGCCTCATACGATTCCGTGCAGATGTATTTGCGCGAAATTGGTCAGTACCCGCTTATTAATGCCGCGAAAGAACGCGAATTGGCACAGCGTATTGAAAAAGGTGATGAAGAAGCAAAAGGACTTCTCGTGCGCGCCAATCTCCGACTCGTAGTTTCCATTGCGAAGAAATATGTTGGTCGGAGTCCGGATCTCACACTCCTCGATCTCATTCAAGAGGGGAATATCGGTCTTTTCAAGGCGGTGGAGAAATTCGATTGGTCGAAAGGGTTTAAGTTCTCGACCTATGCGACATGGTGGATTCGTCAGGCGGTAACCCGTGCTCTTGCAGATCAATCACGTACGATTCGTATCCCGGTGCACATGGTGGAGACGATTGCCAAGTATAAGCAGGTGGTCAAGCGTTTGACCCAGGACCTTGGACGTGAACCGATGCCGGAAGAGATTGCCACTGAAATGAATATTGATGTTGATAAAGTGCATCAGATCCGTACCATTAATCAAGACACGGTGTCGCTTGAAAAGCCGATTGGTGACGAGGAAGACTCGGTACTTTCAGATTTCATTGCCGATGACAAGATTTTGTCTCCCGACGCGGAAACCGCGCGCAATATTTTGCGTGAGCAGGTGATTGAAATATTGAACGACCTCTCACCCAAAGAACGTAAGATTTTGGAAATGCGCCATGGTTTGGAAGATGGGGTGATGCATACCTTAGAGGAAGTGGGACGTGAGTTTGGCGTGACGCGTGAGCGTATTCGTCAAATTGAAGCAAAAGCACATGAAAAAATCCGTCAGCACGAGAAGGCGGCGAAGCTTAAAAATTATTAAGCGAACGATAAACTTTAAACGATTAACGATAAACCAGAAAAACACGAGCTCACGCTCGTGTTTTTGTGTAGAAAATAAAAAACCGCGAACATATAAAGATACGTGTTCGCGGTTTTATAATACACGGAAGAGCTTTTTACTTGTCGACGGCGATACAGTCTCCAGGTACGAATACCATGTATCCACAACCTCTATGGTCTTCGAGAAGTACCACTTCTTTCTTCTCCCAGGTGAAGACTGTTCCAGGACTTACTTCTTCTGTCCTCTGCCATATCTCTTCACCATACTTTATCTCAACCTGCTTTTTTATCTCTTTGGGAAGGAGGGGAATTTCTCCGTCTCCCCAATCTGAATCAGCAGTCCTTGCAAACCAGATAAGGGGCAGGTGAATATCTGCCTTTTCCCAGAGATGATCGTAGCAGATCAGTTTATCAGTGTCTCCTGCATCCCCTCCATCGCGTATAATCGCGTCAGCTCTTGCAAGGGTAAAGAGAATAGATAAGGGTACAGGGTAGCCGTTTTTCTCATCCCTTACCATCTCTGGTTCAAAATAGTCGCCAAAAAGTCGACTGTTTATAACCCCAAGAGCAAATTCAGAATTCATATCCAGCAAGGCAAGTGCTGTTCTGAAATGAGGATCTTCGATTTCACAGATCTTCTTCCAGTTCTTCCTACGCATGTGTCCAAAAGACATAGTATCCTCCAGTTTTTGTTTTTCTTACCTTATTTACTACTGCTCCCCCCACCTTTAAATACGAAGACATGTGGTACACTTGTCACATATGGCGAAATCATCAA
>JACNGX010000010.1 GCA_014383885.1 Parcubacteria group bacterium
ATACTCTCCTCGTCGCCATGTACCAGGAAAATCGTTCAATGCTTTCGTGGCGACTTCTTCTGAGACGCCGAGGGCGCGCGCGGCGCTTACCGCCGCGCGCGCATTCTCCTCATTGTGTTTCCCGAATACTTTAAGAGACAATGTTTTTGTCATTGCGCCATAATCAATAATCTCCGCGCCCTCCACAACCGGCACAATTACCGTGTCCTTGGGGTGGCACACAACAGATCCTCCTTCTTTTATTTGTGAGACGAGCGCGGAGAAAGCCGATTGAATATCAGCCAAATCGGCATAATAATCCAAATGATCTTCTTCGATATTTGTAATCACGAGCACATCAGGATGAAGTGCCAAAAACGAACGTTTATATTCGCACGCTTCCACAATCAATATATCGCTTTTCCCCGCAATGAAATTCGTGCGTTCCGACACTCCATATTCAGGAAGTGGATGCATCAGGCTCCCTGCAATCACCGTCGGCGACAGCCCTGCTTTCAGTGCAATGTGTGCAATCATAGCGGTAGTCGTCGTCTTTCCGTGCGTACCAGCGACCGCAACTGTTTTCATATTTCGCGACAAAAGCCCCAAGACCTCTGGATAGGAAAGAAGCGGCACACCTCGACGCTTCGCTTCATCGTATTCGAGATTTTCCTCTCCAACAGCCGGCGAATACACGACCATATCAACATCTCCCGGAACATTCTTTACATCATGCCCTTCGTGCAACCTCACCCCTTTCTCCTCAAGCATGGCGGTAATCTCAGAAAGCGACTGATCCGAACCCGACACCGAAACCCCGCGCGAGAGAAACATCCGCGCGAGCGCCGAGACCCCAATCCCCCCAATGCCAATGCAATGCACACGGCGAAAAGTATCGATACTGATTTGAGCACTATCTCCCGACATACTATTTCTTCCTCAGCTTCTTTACCTCTTTTATAAATTGATCATTACGGTCATATTCATTCTTAAAAAGCCCTTTGCTTGAAGCACCGGGAGACAAGAGAACAGTATCCCCTTTCTCAGCAATATCATGTGCCGCAGATACCGCCTCTTTCATGCTTTCTACGTACATGATCGGGAGCGTCTGTTTCATTTCTCTTACCATATCAAGAAGTGCGTCTGTTGCAGTCCCTGGGAAAAGTATTACCGCCTTTGGAACACGTGCAATACGGAGAGCAAGTTCTCTCAAATCAAGATTTTTATCTGTCCCGCCTGCAATAAGGACAACTGGTTTCTTTTTCTTTTTGAAAGCTGTCAGCGCGGCAATCGTCGCATCGGGAGATGAAGCATTGTTGTCGTTATACCACTCCACACCCTTAATGGAGCCCATATATTCCAGACGTCCTTCAACTCCAGAGAATGTTGCGACACCTTTTGCAATGTCTCTTTCGGCAATACCAAGAGCACGACACGCTTCCACAGCAAGGGCGAGATTGTGTCTATTGTGTTCACCAATGAGTTTCGTCTTCATGTCTCGCGACAACGCGGTTGGCGTCACCACTGTCCCTTTTGGTTTCGGAGCACCATATGCTTTCATGGCACTAAGCGCATCTTTTGAGGCAATGAAAACATCTCCTTTCTTCTGATGGCGATACACATGCGTTTTATCCCTCATATACACACGCATATTACCGCGATAATAATCCATGTGGTCGCGCATAAATGTGGTAAACACCGCAATAGAGGGCGAAATACGCGCTTCACCAAATCCCTGCAATTGCCACGAGTCAAGCTCCAGCACAACCACATCTCCTTTCTTCACCTTCTCCAAAAGAGGGAGCGTTGCGACACCCCGTACATTTCCCGCTAGATACACATTCCCTGTACCACTCTTTGACTGCTCAAGAATATGCGCCGTGGCATATGACACCGTTGACTTCCCTCGAGTTCCCGTTATGCCAACGATTTGCACGCCTTCGGGCATGAGCTTCGCGAAAAGTGACGCGTCCATTTCCACCGGAATGTGCTTCTCTTTCGCGCGAAGCACAAACGGCGAGTTATACCGCACTGCTGTACTCCGAATAATCATATCCGCTGCATCCACATCTTTCACACGATGCTTTCCTAAAACATACGTGATGTTTGAGTATCTTTTCAAACCCTTGAGCGATGCCGCGAGCTTTTTTTCACTTTTAAGATCAGTAACGATCAGATGTGCACCAGCGCGCGCAAGAAAACGCGCCACACCAACGCCCCGCCCAAGCAAACCAAGTCCGAGGATGAGGATCGTTTTTCCAGCGAAGATGTCCTTTATTTCCCTTTTCATAGTGGTGGCATTATAGCATGAGAGCAAAAAGAAGACCGCCCTCTGGGAGCGGTTTCGTCGGGATGGAAGGACTCGAACCCCCGTACTCCCGCCACCAAGGCGGATGCTCTACCATGTTGAGCTACACCCCGATATGATAGAAGAACAGACGAACCTGGGACATCAGTCTTATAAATGGCAGTGAAAAGCAAAATAAGAATGAGAGCATGCTGCAGCGTGTGCGCGTTCCAGGACTCGAACCTGGGACCTCAGTCTTATCAGGACTGCGCTCTAACCACCTGAGCTAAACGCGCACACGATGCACCATACAGATGCTCTCATTCTTATTTTGTTTGAACGAACCATTTATATCCTTAAGATATCAGGACTGTGGCTCTAACCATCCTGATAAACGCGCACGAAGAATACTATATTATGTTGTGCTTATACTTTTAACATCCGAGTGAACCGTCTATACCCTTGATATCAGGACTGCGGCTCTAACCATCCTCTCAAACGCACGTAGGCAACACTATAACAAAAATAGAACCTATGAGCAACTTTGTTCTGGACGAAAAATACACCCTTTCGGGTGTATTTTGTGAATCTGTCTCAGTAAAAACGGCTTGCTCTCGTTTTGTCCTGAGATAGATTCTCCATGCACTTTCTTTTGTCTCGTTCGATTTTGTGTTGCGCACGCAACTGCCGTCTCAATTTCAAGCTCCGAGACGAACACTTCACTATATAGAATCCATCTTAAAATAAACCGCGAAACACAAAAAGTGCTTTGCTATTGCGAGCGCGTATGCGCGGCTGCGATGGCTCACGGCTCGGCGCAATCGTACGATAGTACGATTGCGCCTCCGCCGAGCCCTCTCGCTCGCGCATACGCGCTCTCATTACGCCATTTATTTTAAGATGGATTCTAAGATAGGATCGACATCAGTTTCGCATCCGCGAAACGGGCGTCAATTGACATACTCCACGACCAGCTTCCGCTAGCCGTGCCTTGTTACGACTTAGTCCTTGTTATCGAGTTTACCTTAGGTCCTGCGCAAACGCAGGAACTTCGGGCACTCCCGACTCCCCTGACTTGACGGGCGGTATTTTGTATTGTGTTATATTACTACAACACCCCCAAACACCACTGGGCAAACGGTTTTCCCGTACCCTAGCGGTTTCCATACGGACATGCGTCAACGCGTCAAAGTTTTCGCATGTGTTTTTGCTTTCTTACCCCGTGCTCGTATCTCATCTCGAAGTTTCAGTATCTTTTCAAATCCCTCGTCGGTTAGATGCTCTTTGCGAGCAAACATCATAACGATTTGTCTGAAAAACACATACACTTCCCCTTTCTTAGCCTGCAATGGATGCTTATCTAAGAACGGTACCAGATACTTCTGCATATCCTTTACCCCGCCAATTTTATATTTAACGTGCGGATACCAACCGTATCGGTCATATGACAAATCATAGATTCGCCCACAGCCGATAGTGGCGCATATCCGTTCCAGTATGTCTCTATCATCGGCACGAAGTTCAATCTCGAATTCGAGTCGTACTTCACTGCCTCTTTTCATAGTCTTGTGTTTACCAACACTGACCGAGAAACTACCTTCACCGTCGATAAAACCGGCAACGTATTGCGGGTGCAATGGTTCCTTATGGATTCGTTCCTTCCCAAACGGCGCCTGTAACTGTGAGTTACGACGGCCATCCTTTTCAGATGACTCTCGTTTGGTACTACGAACTCTGCTGACTTCTCGTGTAACATTTGACATAATTACTCATATCATACCTCGAGGTTAGTATACCACGAGGACTACACGAGATCTCCCACGGTAACCCGTGTATCTGTGTATATCTATCTCGATGCCACTACACTTGTTATGTTATGTGATGTACGGCGGGATTCTTCCTGTACTCGCGGAATCTCCCACACAACAAGCCACTGACTGGCATTCAAGCTACATACTGCTACTTTCACCCTTCGGTTACGTCTCTCACGAGACGCACCTGTGATTTCGCTTCAATTCTGCCGTACAGAATTGGTTGGAATTTCACCAACTAGATACACGGATCGCATGGCGACCCGAGTACAAGGCTCGGGAACATATTCACCGCAGTTTAGCTGACCTGCGATTACTAGCGATTCCAACTTCATGAGGTCGAGTTGCAGACCTCAATCCGAACTGGGGCCGGCTTTCTTAGGATTGGCTCAGGGTTACCCCGTCGCGACCCGTTGTACCGGCCATTGTATTACGTGTGTAGCCCAAGACATCAAGGGACATGCTGACCTGGCGTCATCCCCGCCTTCCTCCCAGCCCTAAGCTTATGATTCTCGGAATGTGCATATCCTGCTCAGCAGTATTACTACTGAGCGCGTATATACATCACTCCAATCACCGGCTTAGGGCTGGGCGGTCTCGTCTGACACTTATAACAGACGATGAGGGTTGCGTTCGTTACCCCACTGAAGGGAACAGTTCAAACCACGAACTGACGACGGCCATGCATCACCTGCCAAGCACCCTCGAAGGAACTCTGCTTTCACAGAGCGTGCAGCTTGGTTTCTAGTCTTGGTGAGGTTCTTCGTTTATCATCGAATTAAACCACATAATCCACCGCTTGTGCGAGCCCCCGTCTATTCCTTTGAGTTTTAACCTTGCGGTCGTACTTCCCAGGCGGATGACTTAACGCGTTAGCTTCGCCTCTCAGAGGGTCGATACTCCGAAAAGCCAGTCATCATCGTTTAGGGCGTGGACTACTGGGGTATCTAATCCCATTCGCTACCCACGCT
>JACNGX010000009.1 GCA_014383885.1 Parcubacteria group bacterium
TCCGTTACCCGTTTTTTAACCTACCCGGATCTTCGTATTTGGGGGTAGGGTGAGCTACCAAAGTTTAACTTCGGTACACCATAAACTTATCAATTTGTAAAGCAAAAAAGCGGCTCCTTCGGAGCCGCTTTTTTGCTTTCCTGTGGAAAACCGCGTGTTTGACTTTTGTTGCGACACAGACTATTCTCATAGTAGAAGTATGCAATCATAGCTTGTGGAATGCCCTAGTGTTCCTCTGGAGTGTCCGGGACATGGACTTTTTCCATAAAACCAGGGAGTGTCATTTCGTGAGACGCTGCTTCTGTCAAAAAGGCGCGCCGTAAGGCGCGCCTTTTTGATTATTTCAAGTTTTGATATTTCTTCTTTATTGACCGAAGTGTGCTGATAAAATCTTCACGAGGTATTGCCGTTCTCTCCCAAGCTTTTTTCAAATCATCCACATATATTTCTCTTTTCTTTGAATGAGCGGTGTGGATATGCCATATAATCGCCGGAGCAACAGCATCTTTGTCTTCAAAAATCTCAAACGAATATACCGACCCTTTCTTCGGTCCATGTTTAACATATCCATAACCCCGATTCTCAGCACATAGCTCAACGGCTTTACAGTAATCTTTTAGTTCAATGTTTGTAGGCTTTGACATACAATGTTGCTGTATTTTGAGACCCCTTTTCGTGCACTATTTTCATAATATGCTCATCTTGATATACATGATTAAACACTTCATTGTCAAAAGCATCTGTGAGATGTCCATGGCGAAGATGTGCTGGATTGCCGTAGCTGTATGTGGTGTCTCCATACGCCTCTGTTAGTTCTTTGATCTGTTTTATTGCCTCTTTTTTTGTTGTCGCTTCTGTTGTTTCGCCATACGGGTGTGCAAAACTACGCCAGATTTTCGTTTCAGGATGTTGGTATACAACCATAAGGGCGTCCATATGAAGTTGTGTTTTAAGAAAAAGAGATGTCCGTACATCTTTTTTCTTCTGTAGTGTTGAAGATGTATTCATAAGAGTATGTATGATATGCAAAGTATATCATGAATAAAGAAATCATATCATAAAACACATGTGTATAAAACGCAAGCGGAATAACTCTCACCATGTGAACCAGCATGATACCTTCTCTCGCTCCCTCACCAGAGCGGTTTTTTATTTGACAAAATGACCGTGTCAATATACTCTTGAATCAGCATATTCTTTTTTTCGTAAACACAAAAACCCACAACAATGGACAAAAAACTTCTCCTTCTTCACTTGCATGCACCTAAGAAGGTGCAGGGCGACGAAACCATCGCGGAATTCGAACAATTTCCCTCTGCGTCGGCAGTATTTCTCCCTGCGTCCGAACATGCAGGCAAAACGCTTGAAGGCGCGTCGGTATGGGAAATACAGACATGCCTCGCAGGTGACCACGGGCTCGGCATGTTCTGCAACGATGTAAGCGCGTACGCCAGTCACCGCATGCACGTTGTCGGTGAAGTTGCGTCGTATAAAAGATATATTCTCATCGGCGCACCCGACAACAAACGCGGATGGATGGTTCTCTATACAGCGGAAGAGCCGATGCCGCAAACCGTTGCATACCTAAACCAACTGGTTATGGTATGGGGGTGCAACAGCGGAAAGATGTGTCTCAAAACACTCGTTCCGAAAAGAGAATTTGATGGGGGCATATTCACCCCCGCCATTCCGTTCCTTAACCTCCCCTCCCGATAATCGGGAGGTTTTTTATTTGACAAACAAACATATATTGTGCAATATCAATCGAGGTATATTTCACAAAAAATTAAACAGGGAAATATTATGGAACATATCGTACGATCAGGTACCGGACATGTCATGCTCTTGCACGAGCCGTCAGATATGGAGATCTGCTTTAACTTTGTTTTTGTTCTTTCTAAAAACATGTCTGAAGAAAATGCCCGCGGTATGTTTCGACACCTTTCACCGCGCGCCATGGTTGAAGAAGGCCTTGCGACGTTTCTCGGGTGGGAGGAGGAAGACGTGCCGAATAAGCTTGTCGCACGCGTATTCTCTCCTGAACACATCCCCTCTCGTCTCGTTATTCAAACGACGAGTGCAATGGGTGGAGAAACGGAACATCTCTTTTCTTTCAAAGAGGGTGATAGAAAAGATTTGGCAGAAGTGTTTGTGGAACAGTCAAATTTGCTCAACATGGGCGAGATTCCACAGCATGGCGCCTCGTTTCTCTTTGGAAACCTGGGTACATGGAGTCCGCCACCGAAATATCTTTCGGTTGTTGAGATAAAAATCATCGGCATCGCGGAAGAAACGTGAATTAACGGCCTTGAAACACAGGCCGTTTTTAGTTGCGCGTAACAGACTTGTATGGTATAAATCGCAGCGATATATTGTTCTTATTTTTTTCAAAATTAAAACGGAGTGGAGAGTATGGAAAATTTAAGCATGATTGTAAAATCGCAAAATCTGTTACAGATAATTGCGGACATGCAAGAAAAAGTTGCTGGCATGAAAAATGTGTCGCCTCACCCGCTTGCAAGTGAGCACACATTAGACAAAAGACTTCAGCGTAAAACGCTGGAGGAACTCATCAAGACGACATGGGACATGCTCGGTTATGTCGAGGAGTGTTCCGTAGAACACTTTGAGGAACACCTGAATAGGGGCTCGGTTGCTCCGATCGGGGGTTTCGAGACGGCATTTGTCCGACTCCCTGAAGATACACACTTCGTGTGCATCTTCGCGGATTTCTTCTCGAGTGCTTCTAATGGAGGTGCGATATATCTCCGCTGTGGCATTGCGCCGTGGGGAGACCTTGAGGCGAGGAGAACACTTGCGCTCATGCCGGCAGAATCGTCGGAGGTGTGCCCATGAGACTGACAACACGCGAATTCTGGAGGGCAGTGGATACTCTTCGGGATCAAGGAGAGAAGTACGAAAACTGCCCGAGTGCGGTGAAAGACCCTTCTCAAAGGAGGAGCATCCGTGATGGGGTGTTTTTTCACCCCTATCCCATAGACACGCAAAGGCCTTGTCGGGAACTTATTTTCCGAACTCTTGAGCGATACCTCAAGGGTTTACATAAGGAGGGGATTATAAAATCTCGTCTTGGCCCCCATCGAGAGCATCGCGTTCTATTTAGTGACGACGCAGACCCAATCGCTCTCTTGTGGGTGCATCTCCACCAAGAGAAGTACCCCGACGTATCTATATGCGCTCGATTTGAGAAAAATCCGCGTGAAGGGTACGGGTATCAGGTGAGTGTTGGACTCATGTACACTCCCATACTCGAGCGCATGATTAGAAACATGCGTGGCAAGGAGTCAGTGTCCGAGCCGGTTGATTTGTAATCTCGGATATGTCATGCGAATTACCGAGGGTGTATGTCTGGTGCACCCAAGGTGTTGCGAGGCGGCCCCGTCTATATGATGGGCCGTTTTTTTTTGCGTCCCGCAAGACGGGGAGATTGTGTCAAAAGAAAGCGCGGCGTATGCCGCGCTTCCCACTTCTACCCTTTATTCCCTATTATTTTTATCGCTTATGGTTCGTTTACTATTCTACTTCTTTCAAATGTTTCCCCGTGGAGATATCGCTCCAATTCCTTGAGATTTTGTCCACCAATCGTTATCATTTCCAAACTGTGTTCGAAAGTGTTATTTTTTCCAATCTTCAATGATGAGCTTACTTCCCTCTTGGCGGACGGTAACTTTTTGCTTCTCGCGCCATTTGAGATTACGAATCATTTCAATAGGGAGCGTGAGTGCGATGCTTCCATTCCCTATTTTTAATAATTTGCGCGTATTGCGCTCCTCGAGAGTTTTGCGTGGCATAATGTTGAAAAAAAATTAATTAATAAATTATATAACTTATTATATAATAAATTAATTAATTTTTTTATCCACATGCAACATAAAACACCCCTTTGAGGGTGTTTTATGTTGCTTTGGTGGACATGACTGGGTTCGAATAGTGACTCGTAGATTGTCCCGAAAAGCAAGAAGTGGAACGACTATGCTTTTTGTATCCCGTAAAAATGCTAATGGCCAGTGTGGACCTGACTGGGTTCGAACCAGCGACCTCCTGATTGCAAAACAGGTGCTCTAGCCAACTGAGCTACAGGCCCACGCTGGCCACTAACAAAATTATAAATTGGAAAAAGAACTTGCAGCGGGATCTCGAAAAATATATTCGCTTCGCTCACTATTTTCGGGACAAAACAGGTACTCTAGCCAACTGAGCTACGTGCCCAAGTGAGGAATATTATATATGAGCAAACAAAAAAAGCAAGGGATTTTGATGTGTGATTGTATAAAAAATAGGCGTCCCGATGGGACGCCTGTGGGCTCCAAGCTATGAGGTCTTGTCGGAGAAACGGATGACCTCCATTTTCACCTTGGCAAGTCCCTTTTTCCCGGCAATGCCGATTTTTTCTGCGGCACCTTCAGTAAGGTCAATAATGCGCCCTTCTACATACGGTCCGCGATCATTGATTCTCACGATGACCCACCTCCCTGTTTTTATGTCGGTCACTTTCACAACCGTCCCAAAGGGTAGAGAACGGTGAGCCGCAGTATCGGCTTTATCGTCAAACCTCTTGCCGTTGGCGGTCAGATATCCCTTACCGGGATACGGCCGCACAGAAGCCTTGTTGTAGTAAGAGGCAATACCTCTCTCTACATGACCAGCAGAAATCCACCGGCCGTTTCTGTCTTTTTTTGCCACAGTTTTCTGTGGCACCGGCTTATACTCACTCTTCGCATCGTGAGACGCAAAGGCGAGTGCGAGGAAGACGCTCGCCACAACAAGTGCGGTATTTTTCATCAAGTTTTTCATCGTTTCTTTTCCTGTTTTTATTTTTTCTTTGTTTGTTGTCTTTTTTGCATGTTAAAAGTCCACTCCTCACCTTTAAATACGAAGACATGTGGTACACTTGTCACATATGGCGAAATCATCAA
>JACNGX010000028.1 GCA_014383885.1 Parcubacteria group bacterium
ACGTGTCTGTTCCCGAAAGCGTCGCAGAAATCAAAGGAGTCGCAGATTCCATTCCAGACCTTCCCTGTTTCTTGGGTGGTGGAAGAGACGCAGCAGAATAAATGCCGAGGTAGCTCCGTTGGCTAGAGCACTGGTCTGAAGAACCAGGTGTCGGGGGTTCGAGCCCGCCCCTCGGCACCAGAAAAATCCCCGTAAGGGGATTTTTTGCAGTGCCGAGGGGGGGATGCGACTGCTCGCATCCCGTGCGGGCTCGAACGGCGCGGTATGTCTGAGCAACTTATCACGAAGACCGCGAGCCACGTCCAGGAGTACTTAGTAAATTGTGAATACTTGGAGTAATATACTTAGTGACTTCAGGACGAGCCCTTCTACATATGAAAAATCCCCTTGCGGAGATTTTTTGTAAATGAACATATCATGGTATGTTCATCACGAAGCTTTTACCTTTACGCGAGAAATCTTTTCGCGGTCTACTTTCGGGAGACGGATAGTGAGAAGGCCATTCTTCTCTTTTGCCACGGCTTCTTCCGGTTCAATTTCTTCGGGAAGAACAACACTGCGTGAGAATGAACCCCAATAGAGCTCACGGAAGAAATAGTCGTCGCTCTCGGACTCTGAAGATTCCATGCGTTCGCCACGGATAGTAACCATTTCGCGTGTGATATCCACCTCAATATCGGAAGGGTCTACGCCAGCAATCATTGCTTTAATGATGATATCGTCGGCTGTTTGACACACATCAACAGCGAGCTCGCCTTCTTCGGTCATCTCATCAGAAAGCCATTCGTCGTTTTCTGATGATTTCACAATCTCGCGTTCGTCGTGCGTGTCCTCGTACACGTCCTCCACCTGCTCATCGCTCATGTCGACGGTGCCGGTGAGTCGCTCAAAAAATGATGGTTTGTTCTTTGGCATAGGTGAATGGGTGTCGCATTAACTCTCAATGGGTTGTTGCGATCGTTGCTTAATACCTTCGAAAAGGAAGATGATAAATATGGCACCAATCCAGAGCCACAGAAAAATGGAAAAAGGATCGGGACCGTTTTCTTTTATTATAAAGAAATTGAACGCAGTATGCAAAGCGGTTGCTATACACAGGCCGATAATACCCATGATTTTCTTACCAAACGGATGGAAAAATGCAAAAGCAATCATGGCACCTACACTTGCCGACGCAATCACGTGGAGAAGTGTGGCACCCAGGAAGCGAAGATTGCCGGTGAGAAAGGAGACGAGCGTTTGGCCGTCTGTAATTGGCTGAATAAGAAAGAGCGTGTTTTCAAGAGCGGCAAAACCAAGAGCGACGGTAATCATGTATATCATGGCGTCAATCGGTTCGTCGAAATGTCGTGATCCGGTGATGACGAGAATGATGGTGCCGAATTTTACCGTTTCTTCGATAGCAGCCCAAAGAGCGAGACGAACAGGACCTTCGGCAACAAAATTAGCAACCACCATTTCAAGCGGGTACACAAGAATAACAGATGCCATGCCCGCGAAAAATGCAAGCATGATGAGACCGCGTGGCTCGGGACGTTTTTTGTCTTCTTTGAGCCAAAACCAGAGCCAGAGGAGTGCGGGGAGCACACCTCCTAAGAGGGCATAGAAGAGAGCTTGCGGTGTGAGTGATTCAAGCATTTGGAAACGATAAATAGTAAACGATGAACAATAAACGGGAATATGTTTTATTCATTATACACTGCTTTGTATCCGTGTGTGGGAAAATAGAGGGAAAGAAATATGAAAAACGAAATATGGAATATGTATAAAAACGCGGCAACCAACGGTTGCCGCGCTTTTTTCTCCCAACTTCTTTACGTACCTTTCGGCCACTTTTCAACTATAAGGAGTGTCGTGTGCCCGGGCATAAGCGACCATATTTTTTCCGTGATGAATGGCATGAATGGGTGGAGGAGCTTCAGTGTCGTTGTGAGAATTGTAGAGAGTATATACTGCGCGGCATGTTTGTCTTCCGGAGTTCCGTCTGTAATGCGTGCTTTGCTCTCTTCAATAATCACATCGGCAAAACGGTGCCAGAAGTAATGATACAGCTTTTCAGCCGCCAGATACAATCGGAAATGCTCAATATCGTTTGTTATCTCGGCTACCAGCCCATCAAGCTCTTTTAGGTTTTCCGTGTCACTTTTGGTAAGTATTGTTTCTTGTGAAGCGTCAAAATCTGCGCATTGTGTCATCACAAAACGTGATGCATTCCATATCTTATTGGCAAATTTCTTTTGTGCTCTGATTTTGTCTTCTCCGAGGTTGATGTCGTTGCCGACAGCGGCACCGATAATAAGCGACATACGTGTTGCATCGGCACCATACAAGGTAATAGCGTCGCGGGGATCCATGGTATTGCCAAGTGATTTGCTCATCTTTCGTCCTTGGCTGTCGCGTACAATACCATGGAGATATACATACTTGAATGGTATATCACCAATGAGATACGTGGTCATAAGAATCATGCGTGCCACCCAGAAGAAGATAATATCGTATCCCGTTTCAAGGATGGTTGTGGGGTGATAGATGTTGAAATCATCGGTTTCTTCAGGCCAGCCGAGTGTTGAGAATGTCCACAACCCTGATGAAAACCAGGTATCAAGTGTGTCGGGGTCTTGTTGCCAATTTTCACCCTCAGGTGCTTCGGTGCCTACGTGAATATCTCCACCATCTTCTGTTTTTTTGTACCACACTGGAATACGGTGCCCATACCAAATTTGTCGGCTGATACACCAATCGTTGAGATTATCAATCCAATGATTGTAGGTTTTTGCAAATCGCTCGGGCATGATGGTGGTTTGTCCATTTTCCACAACTTCGTGCATGAGTTTTTTAAGGGTAACTATCTCGCCATGCGCGATTCCCTTAATGTTATGCCCTTGGAAAGGAAATTCTTTGTTTACATTCACAAACCACTGCAATTTCGGAAGTGGCTCGATAATGCCACCAGTGCGTTCTGCCGTTGAGATATTTTGGGTGATTTCCTCTTCTTTTTCAAGAAGGTTTTCCTCCTTGAGCCACGATACGATTTCTTCGCGAGCGTCGGTCGTTTTCTTTCCTTTGAGACGTGGTTCGCCCACATCCATTTTTCCGTACTCATTGATAACCTGAATCATCGGTAAGTCGTGCCGTTCTTTCATTGCGAAATCCACCATAGAGTGCGCGGGGGTAACACCGACGGCGCCAGTACCATATTCTGGATCAACATCTTTATCAGCAATGATACGAATATGAAGCGGTACGCCACAGAATGTCACATCATATTCTTTTCCTACAAACGCGCTATACCGCGCATCATCAGGATGTACTGCTACTGCCGTGTCGCCAACTTTTGTTTCCGGACGCGTAGTGGCAATGGGGATAGGGAAGTCTTTTCCGTAGCGGAAGGTGTATACGCTCGCTTGCCGTTCTTCATGTACAATTTCATCATCGGAAATAGTGGTCTGTCCTTTCGGGTCCCAATTCACCACTCGATAACCGCGATAAATGAGACCATCGTTGTACATGCGAATGAATGCTTCGTTTACTGCTTTTCCCCGTGCTTCGTCGAGGGTAAATGCTTCACGACTCCAATCTACCGACGCTCCCATCTTGGCGATTTGGTCTACTATATTGTCGTGACTGTCTTGTGCAAATGCATGGACACGCTCCAAAAATGCTTCACGCCCGAGGTCGTGTCTGTTTTTCTTTTCTTTCTTTTGGAGCTCTTTTTCTACCTTGCTTTGAGTGGCGATGGCGGCATGATCAGACCCTGGAAGCCAGAGTGTGCGTTTGCCACGCATACGTTCAAAACGTGTGAGAATATCTTCCACGGCAAGCATAGCGGCGTGCCCCATATGAAGGACTCCGGTTACATTCGGTGGCGGAAGCACCATGGAGAATGTGGGCGCATCGGGCTCGGCGATACCTTTTTCAATGCAGATATCAGGATTAAAAAAGCCACTCTCTTTCCATGTGGTGTAGATTGCCTCTTCGGTCGCCGTGGGGTCATATGGTGAAAGTAATTCCTCGGGGATATTCCGAGTAGGGGAAGGTTTGGTGTTGTCTGTGCTCATGGAAGTGAGTATATCAAAATAAGGATATAAAGGCGATAGGGTTTATGGTAAAAGAAAAGAGCCGCTTTTGCGCGCGGCTCTCGAAGCGTTTTGCGATTTACAAGCCAAGATCGGCCTGTATCGCCCGTACCTCATTACCGAAGTTGGTAACGAGGTACTGCATCCTCTCCCAGTCCATTCCCGGTTGGGAGAGGATGAATCCCAGCGCTATCGCCATGAGGACGAACAGCGCTGGGACGAAGTACGGTCTAGTGTTCACTTTTTCCATGGTTATTATTTTTTTGTTCTCGCCTGTATTTATTGTAAACTAGTTTCTGATGTATGTCAATACCTTATCCACAGGGCTGAAAAAGCACGTACTCAATTCTTTGTCATCCCGGGCTTTATGACCTGTGAAGCCTTGGCGAAGTAGGTGACTCGGAATCTTCGTTGTGTTGTCTCTAGAGGGTATGTGAAAACCAAGTTTGTTATTATTTTCTCGAGGTTAAACCTTTGGATGAATCCAAAGGTTTAACCTCGAGAAAACTCATTCCTCAAGCGAGAGATTTCCGTGTGCTGAGACGTGTTCCGGATCCACGGTATCGCCGCGAAGGAAGCGAAAATATCCCGAGAGACCAATCATGGCAGCATTGTCGGTCGTGGCTCTCTTATCGGGAAGATGAAGTGAGATATCGGGAAGTTCCTCGGCAACCGCTTGGGTAAATACATCACGAAGTGCGGTGTTTGCCGACACACCGCCACCTAAGATGAGGGCATGCACGTTGTATTCTTTTGCTGCCGCAATAGTTTTCTTCACTAGAACCTCGATAACAGCATCCTGAAACTCTCGGGCGAAAACACGTTTCGTTGTCTCAGAGAGTGCTTCAAACTTTTTTGCTGCATATAGCACTGATGTTTTAATGCCCGAAAACGAAAAATCATAATCGCCAGAGTGGAGCATGGGGCGCGGAAATGAGATGTCTTCATCGGTTCGAGGAGGGGCATCATTAGCGAGTTTGGAAATAGCCGGTCCTCCCGGATACGGCAAATCCAACACGCGCGCCACTTTATCAAACGCTTCACCTACGGCATCATCGCGCGTGCCACCAATGAATGTGCATGAAAAAAGATCATGCATGAGCACAAGCTCAGTATGTCCGCCGGAGACAAGAAGCGCGAGTGACGGAAAGGGAACAACGTGTGATCCGAGAGGAAATGTATTCCCTTTAGAAAAACCTGAGAGAATGTGTCCTTCCATATGATTGACGGGTACAATCGGCAATCCCCAAAGCGTGGTAAGCGCACGAGCAAAGTTGATACCAACCCAAAGCGCCGGTTCAAGTCCGGGGCCATGTGTAACGGCAATCGCATCAATATCGGGGCGAGCGAGTGGCAGAGCATCCAACATGGCGGCGTAAAGCTCAGGTTCACGTTCCAGGATATGCTCGATATTTTCCTGCACATCCTCGGGCGCATCAGCAAGCGTGGATTCACTCATTTCATATCCTGCCTCATCCAGTGCTCGCAAACACACCGGCACAAGATTTTTGGCATGTTCTCGTTTGGCAAGCGAGGGGTACACACCGCCATAGGGTGCATGGACATCAATCTGCGAATGAACGACATTGCTTCGGATGTTCATTTCCGATTCGTATATGTCGCCTGTGCCTTCCACGACTGCCACGGCCGTTTCGTCGCAGCTTGTTTCTATCGCGAGGATAATCATAGAAGTAACGATAAACGATAAACGATAAAAAAGAAAGGGATGTTTTGTCATTCCCGGCTTGAACGGGAATCTTCAACATATTGTCTTTAGAGGTTATGAGAAAACTAACGTTGATCCTTGGTATTCATACCAAAGCTCAACGTTAGTTTTCTGGACCGAATGACAGTATTTGAGCATCTTTATAAAGGGGCGGATTGTGCAAAGCACAATCCGCCCTGTTTATCGTTCATTGTTTACAGTTTACCGTTCGTTTAAAACTCTATCTTCTTCTGTATCACATCCCACTGTGATGTACCAATAGCAACAGTGCTGAGAATAAGACCCAAGAGAAGTCCAGTGTCATTATGCGCGAGTGTAATGATGCGCTGAAGGGAGATAATTGCCAAGATAACGAGTGAAAAGATGAAAAAGGGAATACGCCATGATTTATTCTGATCAATAAAGAACCAAAGGATATAGAGTACAAACATGGCAATGGAGATATGCGCGGAAGCATCAAAGAGGATGGCGTCGCCCCATAGTTGCATGGGAATATACTTCAAAAGAAAAAGGCCAACGAGAATAACAATTCCGGCAGTGCTTAAACGGCGTATATTCTCTTTCGGTGTGTACTTTTTCATTCATCTATGGTATCACATCAGCGTTCTTTGGTATAATACTAGAGTTAATCGTTTATCGTTAATCCGTTTATCGTTTTTCGTATGGAACTCATTTTTTGGATTATTATTTTTCTTGTATCGCTTGTGGCAATGGTGAAGGGTGCTGATTGGATGCTTGTGGCAGCAGAAAAAATCGGACTCGCACTCGGCCTCTCATCGTTTATCGTTGGTGTGGTGATTGTGGGGTTGGGAACATCGTTTCCGGAGGTTATTGCTTCATTTGCAGCACTTCTCCAAGGAGCACCTGAAATTGTTGCTGCCAATGTGATTGGTTCAAATATTGCCAACATTTTGCTTGTGGTCGGGCTTTCTGCTGTGGTTGGTGGACGGCTTGCAGTTACGAAAAATCTCATTGATCTTGATTTGCCACTTTTGGCAATTGCTTCGGCACTGTTTCTCGAAATTGTATGGGATAAGCAAATTGTCTTTGCCGAAGCAGTGTTGCTCCTTATCATGTTTGTCATCTACCTTGCCTACACCATCATCCATCGCGAGACGGTCGGCACGGAAGCAAATGGTAATGGAGACGAGCCAACGGAGCACACACCCACGCGTGCCGAGCGTCGCAAGCTGAAAACAGCAGAAGGAGAGGTGACGGAGCGTCCGAAGATTGGTGTCAAGGATATTGGTTTGTTCCTTGTCGGGCTCGCCGGGCTTGTGATTGGGGCGAACTATTTGATTGAGTCGGTCATCACACTTTCTAAGATCTTGAACATTGCACCAGGCGCTATCTCGCTTGCTGCTGTGGCGCTTGGTACGTCGCTTCCCGAGCTTTTAGTTTCCATTCGTGCGGCGTGGCAGAAAAAGCCGGAAGTAGCACTCGGAAACATCTTTGGATCAAATGTATTCAATATCCTCCTCGTTGCCGGCTTGCCCGGGCTTTTCAGTACTTTGCCTGTCGATGAGCAAACGTTTGCTTTGGGTTTGCCTATCATGCTTATTGCGACAGTGCTCTTCATTATCTCCGGTATCTCTCGTCGCATCCATGTGTATGAAGGAGCGATGTATGTGGTAATTTCTATCTTCTTTGTCGGACGGCTCTTCGGGTTGTTTTAGGAAATAAATAACAAACAAAAAACATAAAAGAAAAAAGAAAGGTAAAACCGCCGACTTGTGTCGGCGGTTTTTGTGAATACAGAATATTTGATTAAAACAACAACTCCACCGCGCCTCGGACGCGCTCCCTTCGGTCGCAAACCAAAACCAAAAATTTCCTTATCCTTAAAAAAACGGCGGAGGGTGCAGGGGGGGAGTCGTAAAAAATTGAAAGGAAATTTTATGGTTTTGTTCCCGCCACTTCACTCGCTTCACTACTCCAGAAAGGACTCGTATTTATATTTTAGCATGGCGGTGATATTTCGTCCGTCCATATCTGCATCATTCGCGTCGGGCGAGGCGCTTCCTCTCCGCGTTTGGTGGTAGCTTGGAAGTCCGCTCACACTTCGCAACCACCTCGCATTAGCCGTTCGCATTCGCTCACGTTGCCTGCTCGGTGTTTGCTTCGTGTTCGCTCTGTGGTTTCGTTTGAGCCTGTAGTAGCTCTACAAAGCGGATTGCGCTGAAGCACAATCAAATCTATATGTGCTTGCCATGCCCGCCCAGTGCGCGCACAAACGCCCGCTAACGCGGGCGACTCCCTATAAGATTCACAAATAACAAAATCCCCGTGAGGGGATTTTGTTGGAGGGCGTGCTTTCCAATCACCTTTGTGTGTGCCGTTCCATCGCAGCTGAAGTTTCGAGTGTCGTATCAAGTACGCAGGCTCTATTTACATCAGCACGTTTTCTAGGCACCTAGCTTCTAACAGCACATGTTTTGTGCGGGTATTCATCACTTTTCGCACGATTATTTTCCCACTGAAGTGGTTGCAAGTTGCTCAAATCGTCTGAGCCACCCAAAGCGACTGGTTTGATATGATCAATCTCCCAACCCCACTGGACAGTCTCTCCATATTTTGAACGTTGCATACTAGCACCGCAGACATCTTTCCGAAAACTTTCATATGATTCCGGAGTTCCTTTTTTCCACACAGCTTCAATTGTTGCTTCGTCAAAAGAGGTTCCATCGTGTTTTGTACTTCGATTTCTTGCCATAACTGTTAATTGTTTAGCTTATAATTTCGATCTTTAACCCTGTGGATAACCAGTACTTGTTTAGGTTATCTTTAGGTAGTATACTAGACTTATGAAAGAAGAGTCAAGTGTTACAATAGATAAACCAACCAAGCGAGAGGCCGAGATTTTGGACTTTATTCGTACCTATCGACGAGAGAATGGCTATGCCCCTTCGCAAGTAGAAACCGCGAAGCATTTTGATGTGTCAGTGCCGACAATACATCAACATGTTCACGCTCTGTGGAAAAAAGGTTTATTAAAAATGGAAAGAGGCAAAAAACGATCGATTATTGCTCCACAGGATTACAAATCACCACTTGTCGATATACCACTTCTCGGAATTATTTCTGCTGGTGGTCCAATTGAAGCAGTACGTACCGAAGAAATGATAGAAGTGCCACGATCAATGCTTCGTAGTCCTTCACAATACTATGCACTCAAAGTTTCTGGGTTAAGTATGATTGAGGAAGGAATTATGGATGGTGATATTGTTATTGTCCACGATCAACAAACTATCGAAGATGGAGAAAAAGCAGTCGCGTATATGCCGGATAGAAACGAAGTAACACTAAAAAAAGTATACAAAGAGAAGGATCGGATAAGACTTGTTCCAGCGAATAAAACCATGAAGCCGTTTTACGAATCAAATGTTGTCATTCAAGGAAAGGTCGTGGGAGTATTAAGAAAAGAATTTTAAAATAAATTTATGTCATTAGTAACAATACACGAAGCATCAAAGTGGGCGACGGACTATCTTGAAAAAGAAGTGTCGCCAACAAATGTTTCTTACCTTGTTCAATACGGTAAGGTTAAGAAACTTGGAGAAAATGGATCAACTCTTGTTGATTTGAATGATTTGAAAAAGTATTACGAATCATGGAAAGGCAAACGAGAGATTGATTGGAAAAAACAACTTGGTGATGATTTAAATTGGGCGTTGTCTTTTGATAATCTCAGGGAAAAAGATACGACAAAGCATGTTCATAGATTACATCCATACAAAGGAAAATACATTCCGCAACTTGTTGAATATTTTATTGATTCCCACACAGATGATTTTAAAAAGGAAGTTTATTTTAAAACCGGTGATGTAGTTCTTGACCCTTTTCTGGGTTCAGGCACAACAATTATTCAATCACTAGAAATGGGTATTCACTCTGTGGGTATTGATGTATCTGAGTTTAATTGCATGATCTCGAGTTGCAAAGCAACAAATTATGATCACGACTATTTGCAGGAAGCGATAAAAAAAATGCTTTCCGCAATAGATACTTTTGAGCATGATAATAGAATTCAGGAATTTGAAACAGAACTTTTGGCAGAATTGGCAAAGTTTAATAACAAACATTTTCCTGGCTCGGATTTCAAATACAAAATAAATCAGGGAAATTTTGATGAAAAAAAGTTTTCTTCCGAAAAAGAGAAAGAATTTTTATCTACATATCAAAAATTACTAAAAAAATATTCAATAAAACTGAAGCAAGACAAAACTGAGTCATTTTTAGACACTTGGTTTATGGATAATGTGAGAAAAGAAATTGATCATGTTTTTAACACCATAAAACAAGAGAAAGATTTAAAAACAAAAAAGATTCTCGCTTTAATTTTGAGCCGAACAATTAGATCGTGCCGAGCTACAACACACAGTGACCTTGCTACTCTAAAAGAACCTCAACTGACAACATATTATTGCTATAAGCATAAGAAGATTTGCAAACCGTTGTTTTCTATAAAAACAATGCTTAATCGTTATACCTACGATACTGTTTCGAGAATCAAGGAATTTGAAATGTTGCGAAAACCAGTCCATTATTCGGCTATTGCTGGCGATTCAAGAGCTGTAGATATTTTTGAAAAAGTTGAAAAGCAAAATCCAGAGTTCGCAAAGATTCTTAAAAAACAAAAAATTTCAGGTATATTTTGCTCGCCTCCATATGTTGGACAGATAGATTATCACGAACAACATGCCTACGCTTATGATTTGCTAGGATTTAAGAGGAAGGACGATCTGGAAATTGGTCCTCTTTACAAAGGACAAGGACAAGAAGCACGCAGATCATACGCACAAGGAATAGTTGATGTGCTAAATAACTGTAAGAAATATCTAAAAGATGATTATGATATTTTCCTTGTGGCAAACGATAAATATAATCTTTATCCAGAAATCGCTGAAAAATCTGGAATGAAGATTGTGAATCAATTTAAAAGACCTGTTTTGAACCGAACAGAACGGGACAGGAATCCATATTCCGAAATAATTTTCCATTTTAAATCAATATAATTTTATGGCATTATCGAAAGAACAAGTTAAGAATGTTGAGGATGTATTAAAAGCAAGTCTCCGAAATAAATTCCAAAATTACAAACCAGAACCGGCCTCTATGCCTTTCCATACTCGTCTTTTGGGTAAAGACAGATTGGCTCTTTATTCTTTTATCCATTCACTCAATACTAATTTTGGAACAAGTATTTTTGAACCGGTTGGTTTAGCTTTAGCACGAAAGAATTTCAAAATGGCCACATGCCAAGCTACTGCTGGAGATCGTATAAGCACGGGTGCACAGGCAGAAATACAGAGAATTATTGACGGTCTAATAACAGCAACATCCTCACCAAACAAAAAAGAAGAAATCGAACGGATAAGAAAAGTTTGTCAGTCTGGTGAGATGATAAAAGCAAAACCTACCAAAGTAGATTTAATGTTTGAATCGAAAGATGGCGGTTATTGTTTGTTTGATATTAAAACAGCAAAGCCTAACGCTGGAGGATTTAAGGAATTTAAGCGAACATTACTTGAATGGGTTGCTGTAATCTTAGCAAACAATCCAAAAGCCGACATAAACACATTTATCGCAATTCCATATAATCCTTACGAACCAGAACCTTACACACGATGGACAATGCGTGGAATGCTTGATTTAGACAATGAACTTAAAGTAGCTGATGAATTTTGGGACTTTCTTGGTGGTAAAGGCACATACAAAGATTTACTAGATTGTTTTGAACGAGTCGGAATTGAGCTTTGTGGTGAAATCGATGACTACTTTAAGCGTTTCAATAAAAAATAAGCGGCGGAAACAAAACCATAAAATTTCCTTTCAATTTTTTGCGGCTCCCCCCTGCACCCCCCCCGTTTTTTTAAGGATAAGGAAATTTTTGGTTTTGCGTGCGCGACCGCAGGGAGCGCGCCCGAGGCGCGGTGGAGTTGGCAATACCACGCAATTTGAGCGTGAGGTTTCATTTTGCGGAGAGGGAGGGATTCGTCCCGTGGTTACTAATCATAATACTTCGCCAAAGCTTGTATTCTGATAAGTACCACTGGACGCGGCTCGCGGTCGTCGCAACAAGTCGCTCCGACATCGCCGAGCCGTTCGAATCCCTCACGGAAGCCAAGCAGTTGGCTTCCTCCTCTCCGCATAAGAAAATCACTACCCAAATGGGTAGGATTTTCAAATGCGGAGAGGGAGGGATTCGAACCCTCGGTACGATTGCTCGTACACCGCATTTCGAGTGCGGCGCCTTCGACCACTCAGCCACCTCTCCCTAAAATATTTTGCTTCGCAAAATATTTAGTCCAGTCCTAAAAATTAATTAATTTATTATGTAATAAATTATATAATTAATTAATTAAAATATGCACAAATCGTGTCTAACATATTGATGCGTACGAAACATACTAGCATTTTTTGCCATTTTTTCAAAATATGCTACAATATTTGCCATTCGTCACGGCCCTATCGTCTAACGGTTAGGACGTCAGGTTTTCATCCTGGAAATCGGGGTTCGATTCCCCGTAGGGTCACAAATATAAAACGCCCAAAACGGGCGTTTTATATTTGTGACCCTAAGAAAGGCAACTGTTTGCCTTGCGACGGGGAATAGCGTTCCAGAGAATAATATGTGTTAACATGGCATGAGTCATGGATTTTCCTTGTCTCAAATGTGTAAAACAGGTATCATTGAGAATATGCGACAATCACAACTTTTCACTAAAACACGGAAGGAAGCGCCTTCCGATGAACAAAGCACCAATGCCAAGCTCCTCATTCAGGGAGGTTTTGTACATAAAGAAATGGCGGGCGTGTATACGTTTTTGCCTCTTGGTTTGATTGTGTTGGAAAAAATTAAAAATATCATCCGCGAGGAATTGAATGTTGTTGGTGGGCAGGAAATTGTCATGACAGCTTTGCAACAGAAAGACGTGTGGGAAAAAACTGGGCGTTGGGACGACGAAGTGGTAGATGATTGGTTTAAGACATCACTCAAAAACGACACGGAACTCGGCTTGGCGTTTACCCACGAAGAGCCACTCACTCATACGATGAAGAACTTTATTTCTTCGTACAAGGACCTGCCAGTGTATGCGTATCAGTTTCAGACGAAATTTCGTAATGAACTCCGGGCGAAGTCGGGCATCATGCGTGGGAAGGAATTTCTCATGAAAGATCTCTACGACTTTTCAAAAGACAAAGAAGAGCATGATGCGTTTTATGAAAAAATGAAGGGCGTGTATATGAAGATTTTTAAGCGTGTTGGCTTGGGAGAACAGACATATCTTACGATGTCGTCGGGGGGATCTTTCTCGAAGTATTCGTTTGAATTCCAGACGATTACTGATGCCGGTGAGGATGTGATTCTCTATGACGCGGAGAAGAAGATTGCTATCAATAAGAGCGATTTCTCTGATGAGCTTTTGGAGGATTTTGACTTGAAGAAAGAAGAACTCAATCTTGAAGAGGCGAAGTCTGTTGAGGTGGGAGATATTTATACGCTCGGTGAGAAGTATTCTTCCGCGCTCGGGTTGGTATATAAAGATGCGGAAGGGAATGACAGAGCAGTGTATATGGGTTCGTATGGTATTGGGGTGCCGCGTCTTATGGGGACGATTGTCGAGGTATTCAACGATGCACATGGTATTGTATGGCCCGAAGAAGTAGCGCCGTTTGCCGTGCATCTCCTTGATCTCGAAAGTGGAGGAAAGGCGGATGAGCTATATCAGATGCTTGTTGATGAAGGGGTGGAAGTGCTTTTCGATGATCGCGACGCGCGAGCGGGTGAGAAATTTGCCGACGCTGATTTGATTGGTATTCCGCTTCGTGTGGTCGTGAGCAAAAAGAGCTTGGGGCAGAGGGGTGTAGAAGTGAAAAAACGCAATGAAGAAAAAAGTGAGATGATGTCGATTGAGGATTTTATGGAGGATGTGAAGAGCGAGAAGTAGTATATGATACGATTTCCGCCCTGTGTCCGACTGTTTGCGGTTTGGGGTCAAGTCGAGAATGACCCTATAACATGACAAGTCATGCTCGGGCAAAACAAGAAAGCAAAAAACGGCGCGTGAGCGCCGTTTTTATACATGTTTCATTTTTCGTATTCCATATTTCTAGAGCAGTATTGCCCGCTCTTGATGTGCGAAATAGTCTTGTGCCGCAATACTCCAAAGCTGGGTGTCATTGCCGTCGGGTTTTGAGTTGCCACTCTCATCGATAAGGAAGAGTTCGGGTGTGGCGTTTGTAATGTGCGGAATAATACGCTCACTCACTTCTTGTGCCTGTGGGAGATTATGTTTGCGAGCCGCCATGTGAATCATAGCTTGTTCATACGTCCACACGGTACGAGCATGATATTTGTCGTGCATGTCTTTTTCCGTTTCAGCATCGATGGTGCGATAACCAACGGGCGTTTCAAGCGGTTCTGAAAAAAGCGAAATCCGTTGCGTAATGTTCTCGGGGACATCCTCGGGTTCAAGATAGGCAAGACCATGGAGAAGACCAGAGGAAATGCCTTCAATAGGGCCACGAGCATCACGGGCAATACGATACAATCCACGATTGCTTTGCCAGAGTTGGATGAGCTCACTCAGCATAACTTCGGTCGTGTGTTTGTAGGTATGTTTTTCAAGAAGGGTGTCGGCAGCACGAAGCGCGCGAAGATTTTGAATATGCGCGAAGGTGTAGATAATTGGGTATACCGGCATCCCTCCCGTGCGTTTTGCCACTTCAGAGTCTTTCCAGTAGGTTACTTTGAGTGCGTATTCATCAGCATCGGAAAATAATGGGTCTACACTAAACCAGCCGTCGCGAATATGGTTGAGAATATACAAAGACGCGCGCTCAATGCGTTCTTTTTCACGCTCGGCAAGTGATCCATCACCGCTCACTTTTTTATAAATATCATGACCGATGAGATACAGTGCGGTGGTGTCGCAAGCATTGAATTCGGTGGAGCGTCCACGATAAATGACTGGTGGGTATTGGTGAAAAATCTTTCCCGGTTCTTCACCGGTGAACGGGTCTTTGTGTTCCCCTTGGCGATCGCCGGAAAAAAGAAGTTGATCATGGAGGAGTGAGGCATTGCTCGTGAGTATGCCCGTGATGATGCCGTCGCGTGTGAAATTCTGCGGGTAACCGGGCAGAGGCGGACACGCGCGGTCAGTTTGTCCCTTTTTATTGATACCGGCTTTATATAAGGTGTAGCCGGCAAGAATCATACGAAGGTCGCGAGGAATCATGGGAAAACGATAAACATTAACAATAAACAATAAAAAAGAAATGATGAGTATAGTATAGCACGAGATATTGAAAACACATGAAAGACCGTGTATGATATTTTTACGGGCGGCTAGCTCAGTCAGGTTAGAGCGTCACATTGACATTGTGAAGGTCACAGGTTCAATTCCTGTGTCGCCCACCCTTTTAGTGCAAAGTCTTTATGTATATACTTGAAAAGTTTTTTGGGAATGCCAACAAAAAAGAAGCGATTTCTTGGGCGTTTTATGATTTCGCAAATTCTGCTTATGTACTTCTCATACTTACTTTTATCTTTCCAGTCTATTTCAAAGAAGTTATTGTTGGTGTTGAAAAGGGCGATTTTTATTGGGGCCTTATAGTAAGCGGGTCTATTCTCATTGGAGGTCTTCTTGCTCCCGTCGTTGGTGCAATAGCTGATCACGATACACGAAGAAAAATAAAGCTCATTATATTTGCTTGTATTTCAATGATTGGCGGAGCACTCCTTTTCTTTACCGGTTCCGATACCGTGCTCTTTGTTGTTCTTGTTTTCATGGTGAGCAATGTCACATTTGAAGTGGCGCAAACTCTCTATGATTCTTTTCTCGCACGTGTTTCCACGCCGGAAACGGTTGGAAGGATTTCCGGATTTGCGTGGGGATTAGGGTATATTGGCGGTGTCGTCGCTCTTCTTTTGCTGAAACCTCTGTATGAAAATGGATATGCAGGAGATTTTATTTTTGGATATAAACTTGTGTTTCCACTCACTGCTTTATTCTTTTTTGTTTTTTCTTTGCCTCTTTTCCTTTTTGTAAAGGAAGAAGTTCACAAAAGAGTGCATATATCGCGCATTGTGCTTATACAGAATGGATTCAAAAGTGTGGGAAGAACCTTGAGGGACATACGAAAGCACAAGCAAATAGCATGGTTTCTCCTTGGTTTCTACTTTATGAATGATGCATTGGTAACTATTTTCTCGTTCATTGCTCTGTATGCAAGGGAAACACTTTTTATGGGATTTGAGGAGATCCTTATGCTACTTCTTATCATACAAGTCATTGCTTTTCCAACAGCGACGATATTTGGATTTCTGAGTGATAAAAAAGGACCGAAAAAGATTTTACTTTTTACGATAGCGATTTGGATTATGATTACCATACTCCTTTCTCTTGCGACTACAAAGGCCATGTTTTATGTCATAGCCGGCCTCACTGCACTTGTGATTGGTTCCAGTCAGTCCGTTGCACGCTCATGGTTTAGTAGACTTGTTCCCAACGACAAAAGATTTGAATTTTTTGGTTTCAACGGATTTGCAAGCAAAATTGCCGCAACACTTGGCCCTTTGCTTTTTGGTACCATTTCCGTCATGACGGGAAACCAGCGCATTGCCATGGCAGCCCTGATACCCTTTTTCTTGATTGCCTTTATCATCTTTTGGAAGATGAGAGAACCCAAACAAGCGGCCACCAATATAGATATGCCATTATAAATATACGTCACGACGTGGTATAATGGAGCATATTTATTTATTCTTTTGTATGAATCACTACGACATTATTATTATCGGTTCTGGTGCTGCGGGGCTTTCTGCAGGGCTCTATGCCGGGCGGTATGGCTTGAAAGCGCTTATTATTGGCGCTGAACTTGGCGGTGAGACGGCGCGCGCCGGTGTGATTGAAAACTGGCCGGGGGATATTGAGGTGGAGGGATTCAAACTCATTATGCGCATGCGTGATCACGCTGAGAAAAATGGTGCAGAGATTGTTGCCGGTGAAGTGAAGAGTGCGGAGAAGTCGCGGGATAATTTTGTTATAACTCTCACAAATGGTGATACACATACGGGCACGGCGCTTATTCTTGCACAAGGGTCAAATCGTCGTCGTCTCGGCTTGCCGAATGAGGAAGAGCTTACCGGCAAGGGCGTGCACTATTGTGTGACGTGCGACGGGCCGGTGTATACAGACAAGACGATTGCCGTGGTGGGTGGTGGTGATGCATCGGTGAAGGGTATTAACTTGGCAGCGCAGTATGCGAAGAAGATTTACCTTATCGTTCGTGGATCCGAAATTAAGGCAGAACCAATCAATCGTGAGCGCATGGAAAAATTAGGAGAACAGATGGAGGTGCTTTTTGAAACGGAGGTGAAAGAGATTGTGGGTGAGAATATACTTGATCATGTTGTGCTTTCAAAGGAGTATAATGGCAGTACGAATTTGGATATCGATGGACTCTTTATTGAAATTGGTGCGGTGCCTGATGGGGAGGTGGCTAATCAGCTTGGCGTATCGCTTGATGAGTATGGCTATACGGCAGCCGACACCATGATGGTGACGAATGTGCCGGGTGTGTTTGTGGCAGGGGACATGGTGAATATCTTCGGACATTTCAAGCAGGTGGTGACGGCAGCTGCAACAGGATCGGTGGCGGCAACATCGGCGTTTGAGTATGTTAAAAAACACAAATAAAAAATACCAAACAAAAAATAAAAAAAGAAAATCGGCGCGAGCGTTAGCTCGCGCCTATCTTTATTATTTCTCAAATCCTATGATGTGTACTTTTGGGAGGTGAGCGAATTCTTTTTCCTTCTTTCCTACACGGTCAATGTAGGTTGCGATATAGAGAATGTCGTACCCGATGTATGCTGTTTGTGCCATAGTATCGCCGTTGACATGACAGAGGACTCCGCCAATATCGAGGACGGGAATAATAACGCGCGCGGAAATAGCATGTTCATCGAGAAGATCCTGAATACGCGCCTGATTTTCTTCGAGAATGTCTCGTGCCATTTGACGGTCATTAAACGTAGAGAGCTCGCGTCCGAGCACACCGTGCTTGGAGAGAGCAATGCCACGTTCTTCAAAAGTGGCGTTGATTTGTGTGCCACCGCCAACACATACCACAACAGAATGTGTTGTGCAGACGTCTTTTATCCACTTGAGGACATCAATGTGGTCAATAAGATCACCAGATATTTTAATAAATGCATTTGGTTTTGCCATTACTCATAGTGTACCATAAAATGAAAGTTGCGCGCCCGAAGGGCGCGCAACTGTTATTGGTCTTTAGTATTTTTTCTTTTTTATTTACCCTTTACTTCAATTTTGAACGACGCAAGAACGCCGGGACGGATGACCAGTCGTCATCGTCGGAATCGTTTTCTTCACGTGCCGGGCGATTTCTGTCGGGCTGCACGTCCATACGCTTTGTTTGTTCTCTCTCTTCTTTCAATTCTTCGGGATTTTCTTCTTCCGTGAAGAGAGAAGGATTAGTGGTACGATTCAACATGCCGGCACCTCCCGGGAAGCCCGATGCAATAACAGTAATCTTAATTTCTCCTTTCTTGAGTGATGTATCACGAACGGTACCGAAGATGACACGCGCTTCAGGGTCAGCAGATTCGGTGATGATACGTGCTGCATCCTGGATTTCGTGCATGGTGAGATCGTCGCTGCCGGAGATAGAGAAGAGCACGCCACGCGCGCCATCCACGGAAAGTTCCAGAAGCGGAGAATTGATCGCCGCAAGCGCCGCTTTTTCCGCGCGCTTTTCACCAGTGGCAACACCCACTCCCATGAGAGCGGAGCCGGCATCTTCCATGACGGCGCGAATATCGGCAAAGTCTACGTTGATAATACCCGGGGTGGTGATAAGGTCTGAAATACCTTCCACTGCTTGACGGAGGATGTCGTCGCACATGGCGAATGCGTCTTTGGCACTGGTATTTTTATCGACTGTTTCAAGAAGGCGGTCATTCGGGATTACAATGAGTGCGTCAACAGCATCGCTCAAATTAGACAATGCGTCTTCCGCAATACGCATGCGTTGGAGACCTTCAAAGGTGAATGGCTTGGTAACAACCGCTACTGTGAGTGCGCCACTTTCTTTTGCCGCACGAGCCACCACTTCCGATGCCGCACTTCCTGTGCCACCTCCCAAACCGCAGGTAACAAATACCATATCCGCACCTTGGACCGCTTCAAGAATTTCTTCTTTGGTTTCCTCAGCTGCTCGCTTGCCTACGTCTGGATTCATGCCGGAGCCAAGTCCGCGCGTTAGATTTTTACCCAAGTGTACCTTCTTCTTTGCGGACGCGTGATGGAGATGTTGAGAGTCGGTATTCATCACGATGAAATCAACGTCTTTGACGTCGGAAGAAATCATATGATTGACAGCATTGCAACCAGAACCACCCACACCAATAACCTTGATGCGTGCGAATGTTTCAACGTCGGGAGTTATTTTTGGCATAGAAGATTAGAAGTTAGGAATTAGAAAATAGGAATATGTATACGCCTACTGCGCCGGACACGACAGATGTATCTATACCTGCATATCATAGCAAAGAAGAGGAATATGGGGAAGTAGTTGACAAGACAGTAAATTAAAGATTAAAAATAAACACGCGGACCGACATGTCCGCGCTTTTATACCTATTTCGTCTTTCATATTTTAAGCAATTTTTGCCTACGGCAAAAATTGCTTAAACCATTCTCCCACATGCTTCACTCCTTTGACTCCCTTCTTGAGATGTGTCATGCCGATTTGTTCGGTGCCGTCGATTCCCATGATACACAAGCCGTAAGCAACTGACCAGCCGGTGTCGGTCGTTTTGTATTTAGTGTGTTGCATTGAGTCCATAAAGGCAACCTTGGAAGGGAGTTTGAGTGAATTTTTGGCAAATTCTTCAATACCGGTGAGTGCCGCGGATCCTCCGGTGATGATGATGCCAGCAGGAAGAAGATTGTTTTTCCCGTGTTGCTTGAGATGAGCAGCGATAATATCAAAAATATCGGAAAGGCGCGCTTCAATAATGTCGGTTACTTTTTTCTTCGGATACATGGCGATGTTCATACCGCGCTTCACTTTCTCTGCCTCGTCAAGCGGAATCTTAAATCCGAGGGCAATGTCGTTGGTGATTTCCATTCCGCCGATAGGATAGATTTTCAGCGAGACGGGCATATTATTTTCAAAAACGGCAACGGAAAGTGTTTCGGCACCGATATTGGCGAGCATACAGCCGGCGGTTTTCTGGCGCTTGGTGAGGGTTACAAAACTCGCGGCAATGGGAGATGCCATAACATCATCAATTTGTATACCCGCTTCTTCTGCCGCGGAAATGAAATCATGGAGATGTTGTGAAAGACAAGTGATGAAGAGCACTTTTGCTTCAAGACGTGATCCTTTCATGCCCTCCGGATGTCCGAGAACATCTTTGCCGTCAAGAGTGAACGAGACGGGAATATCTTGAATGACCTGATCGTTGGGAGAGAGGTGCGCCGCTTCTTGTGCCGCTTCAATTGCTTGGGTGATGTCGGTGGAGATAATTTCGCCGTCGGCGCGAGACACAAATACGGAGACGGATGATTGAGTTGACTCCACGGAAAGACCACCTATTGCAAGGTACGCGTGCTTAATTTCTACATTTGCGGCTTCTTGCGCTTTGAGAACAGCTTCACGAATACTTTCTGCCGCCTCAGCGACCGACACAATATAGCCATGACGAAGACCACGCGACTCGGCAAGACCGGTACCGAGAATGGTGGGCTGACCTCCGTCTTTGCTGTGTTCAGCCACGAGAACACGCACCGATGAGGTACCGATATCAATGCCGGTTGAGATGTGTCGTCGCGCCATGGGATTAAAAACGATAAACTGTAAACGATAAGAAGAAAAGATTTGTCATTTCATGCATGACCCTATACCGCAAGCGTTCGGGGAGATCTCGCATCACCTACTTCACAGTAGTTTCGTAAGTCATAAAGTGCGGGATGACAGTGTGGTATGCTGTCATTATCTCCTTTTCCACCACTTATCCATATATCTATCTTCCGCACGTTCCATTGCGTCGCCATGATCCATCCCTTTCAGATGCAAACAGCCGTGGATAAATACATAAGTAACAAATTCATTATATCCTTTTTGAAAGCGGTGTGCATCTTTTCGGGCTTTTCCAAGATCAATGAAAATTTCCCCGACGTTTTTTTCAAGGGGGAAAGAGAGTACATTGCCCGGCTTATCTTTGCCACAATAGGTGCGATTGAGATTGCGTGAGCGGGTGCTGCCGATGAATACAAGACTGAGTCGATATGACGCTCCCAGGATATCACGCTTGATATCAGGAAAAAGAGAACGCGCTTGGGGAGGGGTTTTGGTGCGCGTGGTGTTTCCGATAGCGAATGTGTCTGAGTCGGTGTTCATTCGTAGTATTATATATGTCTTTGAAGTATAAGACAAAACAAAAAGGGCGAGAGCCCTTTTTGTTGAGAATTACATTTTGCCGAGTTTTTTCAAGCGTTCCACTTCTTCGCGTTTTGCGATACGTTTGAGAGCTTGACTCTTACGTACGTATTTTGATTGCGGACGTGCCAAGTAGCGCGTCGCTTTCAGATGCTTGACTGTGCCGGAATTTTGAACAGCGCGAGAGAAGCGACGAATGAGGTTGGTCGCATTTTCATTGCTATTCTTCTCAATATCAACATTTGTAGCCATGCATGACATGCTACCACAGAGGAAAAAAGCGCGCAAGCAAATATGCTCATCTCGTACAATACTTGAAACAAAGCTAATGATTCTGCTATACTTACCTCATATGAGCATTCACATAAACACCATTAAGGCGACGGGCATGGAGCTTACGTCTGCCATTGAAGAATATGCACGTTCGCGTGCCGCGTCTCTTGAAAAATATGTTGATGAAAAAGATACATCAACCAACATGGATATTGAAGTAGGGAAGACGACCGGACATCATCAGTCGGGCGAGATTTTCCGTGCGGAGTTTACCATTCAATTTAAGGGAAAGACGATTCGTACAACGTCTACTAATGAGGATTTGTACGCGGCTATCGATGAGGTGCAGAGTGAAGCATCGCGTATGATGTCGGAGCATAAAAACAAGAAAAAGACGATGTTCTTAAAAGGTGCAGCGCAGATTAAGAATATGTTGAAGGGCAAGGAATAGCCAGTTTTTTCTCGGCTTGTTGGTTTTTTATTATCGGTTCTTTAATGATTCTCCTGCAGTATATGATTACCAAAGATGCATCACTTACCGGCATGACACCGCGAGACATGTTCTTTATCGGTATTTTTGTACTTGTTGCCACAGGTCTTTCATTTGTTGTCATGCGTGCGGCGGAAACAAGTGGAGCGGAAATTAGTAATAACATTTTGGAGCGCTCTGAGCTTCTTCCCGGAAGTGCAGGACACTCGACTCTTTCTATGGACACAACAGTAAACGCGCCAGCAGATACACAGGCGCAAGAAACGGACGTTGCCGTTTTCTCGACATCGCGCGGCGTGATTGAAATTGAGCTTTTTTCCGATAAAGCACCAGAGACGGTGACAAACTTTAAGAAATTAGTAATAGAAGGATTCTATAGTGGAACACGATTTCACAGGGTGATTTCCGGATTTATGATTCAAGGAGGCGATCCGCTTTCTAAGAATACGACACAAAAGAATATGTGGGGAACAGGTGGTCCGGGATATACATTTGCCGATGAGATTAATGATGAAAAATTGGTGCAGGGGGTTTTAGCGATGGCAAATGCCGGAGCAAATACGAACGGAAGCCAATTTTTTATCGTGACAGCTGAGGAAACGCCGTGGCTTGACGGGCATCATACCGTATTTGGGCGCGTGATTTCTGGCATGGAAACGGTGATGGAAATCGAGGGTGCACCAACCGATGAGCGTGACCGACCGATAGAGGATGTGGTGGTGGAGAGTATTGAGATTAAATAGAGGTACGAGAATAAAATATGTATGCATGAAGCGGCGCGGTCCTAAAGGACCGCGCCGCTGTATTTTGTCATTCCCGACTTGACCCTATACCGCAAGCAGTCGGGCACAAGACGGGAATCTTAAAAAACCAAGGTTTGGTCGCGGTTTTTTCCGTGTTATGATTGGAGTATGACAAAACGTAGAGTCGCTATTTTTGATATTGACGGGACTATTTTTCGTTCAAGTCTTCTCATTGAACTTGTTGAGGAGTTGATTTCGCGCGGGTTATTTCCCGAATCGGTGCGTGATGAATATCACTCGGAATATGCGCTCTGGCTTGATCGAAAAGGGCGGTATGAAGAATATATCAATTCGGTGGTGGATGTGTTTGCGCGGAATATTCGCGGTGTGTATTACGGTGATGTAAAAGACGCGGCGAGTGCTGTCTTTGCACGGCATCGAAATCGCGTGTATCGCTATACTCGCGACTTGATACAGCAGCTCAAAAAAGACGGCTATTATCTCTTGGCGATTTCTCATTCACCCAAACTCATCACGGATCTTTTTTGCGACGCATGGGGTTTTGATAAGAATTATGGCACTCTGTATAGTATCGGTGCCGAAGATCGTTTTACCGGTGAGCGGGAGCAAACACATCTTATCATGAATAAAGGTGCGACAGCACGCCGAGCAATTGAGAAGGAGGGATTAACGCTCCCCGGCTCCGTAGGTGTGGGCGATACCGAGAGTGATATTTCTTTTTTGGAAATCGTCGATCGTCCAATCTGTTTTAATCCCAACATGCTTTTGTATCGCCACGCACGACTCAATGATTGGGAGGTGGTCGTGGAGCGGAAGGATGTGGTGTATGAGGTGTGAGTTGAGTTTCGAGTTTCGAGAGGATGGTTGTCGGGGGATGATACAGAGAAATTTTTAGTCGGTAGTTTTTAGTTTTTAGAAAAGCGGCGGCGCCTTCGGCGCCGCCGCTTTTCTTTCGTTCTCATATTCTTTTGTCATCCCGTGCTTGATGCGGAATCTCGAGAGAGTTGTTTTGGAAAGCGGGCTGTGGACAAAACCAAAGACTACCTTTGGTATATATACCAAAGGTAGTCTTTGGTTTTGTAAGATTCTCGTTCAGGTCAGGAATGACAGTTATGTCATTTCTTTTATCGTTCATCGTTTATAGTCTTTCGTTTCTACAATACACTTTCCGGATCCACATTGATTGTTACCGACGGAGGAAGTGTTTTGAGTACGCCAATGATTTCTGGATGTGGCCATGTGTCGCTCGGTATTTTGAGAAGCATATGCGTGCGCGGCGCGCCTTTTATGTTTGGCGCGCCGGTGTAGACGAGCGGGTGGTGTTCGGCGAGTTGCTCTCTATATTCTTTAATTTCTTCTTCGCTCCGCGTGCCTTCGGTCGTTATTTTTACTAATACAGCAAACGGAGGATAGCCGAGTGTTTTTCGTTCTTTGATGCTTCCTTTATACAACTCGGCGATTGATCCCTTTGCACACATGGAAAATGCGGGGTGCTCGGGGTGACGGGTTTGTACGATGAATGTGTGCTTTGTTGTAAGAGCGAGCGTGGCAAGAATACTCACGATGCGCTCATTGCCACGGTAGTCGGGGAGGGAAAGAATGGTATCGAGCGAGGCCACAACAACAGTGTCGGCAGGGTGGGTGATATAGGGGAGTCCCATTTCTGTGGTGAGGAGAATACTTCCTTTTTCAGACTGCCATGTCTCAAGTGCGGTACGGATTTTCTTTGGAGTGTTGGTGGTGTCAGCATCAATGCGGATAATCACACTCCCGGGAAAGTGCTCTTTTAATATTTCTTCAACATGTTCAATACCCACGCCAAGCGTGGTAACACGCCAACTTCCACAATGCTCGCAGGTGTCGCGCGCTGTTTCGGTATGACCACAGGTATGACACTGATATATGTTGTCTGTTTTGGTGCCGCTTGCTTTGTGAAGGGTGAGGGGGGCGTTGCAACGCGGACACAGTACTACGGTGCCACAATCGGCGCAGACGGTGGATCCATGCATACCGCGGCGCGTGGCAAAGACGAGTGAACGCTTGTCCGCTTTGACACTTTTTTCTATCGCCACGAGGAACTCTTTTGAAATTGTCGAGGGAGTGTTTTTGCCGCCTGCTTTTTCTTGGTGGTTACGCATGTCGATGACGGTACACGAAGGGTGTTCGGCGGAAATGCGATGTTTGAAAGGGGAGACTTCACGCGCTACACCTTCGGTGACAAGATGTTTTGTCTCGGTGCGAAGAGGGAAAGAGCCGAAGATGAGTTTGGCGCCTGATACGGCGGCGAAGAATGTGGCGAATATGCGGATATCAATAAACGGGCGCGATGGCATTTTGTATGCGCGCGATGATTCGTAGTCGACGATAAGGAGACCAATGTCGGTACGAGGAAGTGAAAGGAATGCACCGGTGCCGATAATAACCACGGGGTGTGTTTCTTTGAGAAGTGCATCCCATCCCTCTTTTTGTTTTTTGGGTGTAAGACCAGAATGGATGATATGCAGATATTCTTCAATGCCTTTCTCAATTCCTGAAGCGAGTTTCTCGGCGTATGCGATTTCGGGAATAAGAATAAAGACAGAGTGTTTCTTTGCAAATGACTCGCGAATCATTCGGCGATACGCGGAGATGCGCTCTTCTGGGATATCTTCGATGAGAG
>JACNGX010000007.1 GCA_014383885.1 Parcubacteria group bacterium
TCATATCGCCCCGAAGGCGACACAATACCGCTCTCCTCCGAAAGAGGGGTATATGCCTTGCGGGAAAGACTATACACATACCTATCTCCTTCACATGAAAAGAAATCACATGCATCAGGATTATATATGGTAAACGTAAAAGCATCATCCGAAATCCACTCATGAAGATACAGATGCTCGTGGGAAACGAGTGTTTCGGGACTTCCAAACACAAACGGAAAAGATGCCATACCTTCTCCTGACACAATTATGTATTCCTTGCCAAAGAGTGTTTCAATCGTCCCTTTCCACGCGTTCTCAATATCCATATGAGGAAGCACAAGCGTGTCGGGCTCTTCCCAGAGAGTGGGAATAGGAGTAATGGTCTCAATTTCCCCTTCGGAGAGCGTGTCTATGATATTGTCATGCGCTCGCGTACCAAACACAACGACACCGGTGCCAATAATCACACACGCCCATCCAACAATACTATATATCGTATATTTCTTCATACATTACAAGTATATCAAAAAGGATACTTATACACCTACCTCACTCAAACATGCACGTCCGCCCATCAGGGAACATTTCTACCGGATATTCGGTGAGAGATATATCGTCTTCCACGATTTCCACGCCGAGTGCAAGTCCGTGTCGCACGTCATCACTAAAATATTGGTCAAAAATGAAATTGCCGAGTGAATAATACACGGGCACACTGCCGATTTCCTCTTTCGGTATCACAATATGCGGATGGGAGCCAATAATGATGTCTGCGCCACTCTCGACAAAAGTCTGAGCAAGAGACTGCATTGATGCAACAGATTTACTATATTCTTCTCCCCAATGTGCATACACAATCACTGTCTGCCCCGCTTTCTTCTCTTCTTGTATCTTGAGAGCAATCTCATTCGCCGACATGCCACTAAATATATTAAAAGCCACGAGCGACACATTACCTTCGCGATATACTGGTTTGTCATTACTCATATATCCCACACCCACCTCATTCAAACGCTTTTTCGTCTCTTCCTCACCTTCATATCCAAAATTACGAATATGATTATTTGCAATACTCACGATGCCGATATTATGTTGCGCAAGGAGACGTGCGGTTTCTGGCGGAAAGGTAAACACATAATTATCCCGACTCCCCGGCTCCGTTCCCACGCTTACCGACTCATACGCGGTAATCGGTCCTTCAAGATTGCCGACAACCATATCAAAATCGTTCAGAAAATCATCCACACACGAAAAAATATGCTCCCATCCATACACATCCACCATTTTCCTCACATGCCGGTCAAACATCATATCACCGACAAAGAGCATACGTATTGGCTCCGGCTCCTCTAATACACTCTTCTGCTCCTTCGAAGCTATCGCGCGAGTGTCTCCCACCCCACCACCCGCGCCACCGCTTCCCCACACCCAAAAACCACCCGAAAAAACAACGAGTATCCCCAACACTCCCCCTATGTATCGCCTGGTCATACACCCAGTATAACAAAATTACGCAGAGTCTTTGAGCCATATACGGTCGTCCCATGCTCCGTGTCGAGCACTTTTTTCACTTTAGTGAAAATGGTGCTTGGTGATACAGGGCCTAAAAATCAAGGTTGAGCTTTGGTATACATACCAAACCTTAACTTGATTTTCACACAATCTCACATGATGCAAGAACAATGACTCATTCCAAAAAACACGCGGGCGCTCCGCGCCCGCGTGTTTATAATAATACTTACATTTTCTTTATATCAAGACGTGTCATAAAATGATTATCCTCAAAAGTATGGACTGATCGTATGTCCTCAAAAGAGAGTGCGGTGCTATCCTCTTCTTTTTTATGTTCATACATATCCTTCGCGAAACGTTTCGCAGCAATCCGATACGATGCTTGCATATCAGCATCTGATACGTGTCCACACTTCTGACACACATATATGGCACTATTTCCTCTTCGCTCCTTCCATTCTCCAGAATATTTACCATCCTTTTGTAAAGAAAAATGTTTGAACTCAGAACGGGTCTCCAAAAAATCTTTCAAAGACGGGCGACTCTTCTCCTTTTGTGTATGCAAATCCTCCCTTGAGAGTGAGGCGTCATACGGAGAGTATCCACACCGAGAACATATATAACTCGTCCCATATGCGCCAATTTGTTTCCCGATATTTTTTCCTTTCTTCCCCCACACCAAATCAACCTCTGCTTTATCTGCTTCACTTCCTCCACGTCCAACATCAGCACGTTTTACAGAATTATACAAGACTGTCACTCGCTTGGATCCAGTTTCAAAATTTGAGATTTCAAACTCATATACAGGAACAGCATCATACCGTATCACAATACTGTGTACCTTATTTCTTAGCGAACCAATCGCATTTTCTCGCAAACGCTCAAGTTTGGTGTTTGGCATTCCAAATGTCCCCTTTATCTGGTTCTGTTTCAAAACACTTACATATTCACGCACATGATGCGTAAGGGGCTCATGAATAAACCCGTGCTTCACAATACGTGTCACTTTCTTTGTCTTTGTATCGGCATCAATAATCGTCCAAGCAAGACCATACTCGCCAACATCAATTCCCATATATCGGACAGTATCGGAAAGACGAACACCGTTATCCTCTTTTTTTATACTTGAAAGAGAAAACGGAACAGAAACAAACACCCTCTTTGAGTCATCTTTCTCTTTTGCCTGTAGGGTATTTTTTTGCATATTCCACAAAAGATTCACTGTTCGCTCGGCAATAAAAGAATATTCCCCGAGAGAACACCGCATCCCTTTTTTCTCCCACCATGAAACTCCATTCACCAATCGTGTCTTTTTCAAGAATTGCATGTGATACCGTGAGGAGAGAATGGGGAGAAGTTCTTCCGAATCAATATACCGACTCGTGTATGTGTCATGCGTTCCGTCAAAAACTTTCCCATCTTTTACTTCCACCATACTTCCTTCTTCTTTTTTTGTTGGCTTTTCTTGTGCAATATACCACTGTCCATCGCGCGCGCACAAAGGAAACTCTTTCTCCGAGCCAACTATCTGCGCAACATATCGTTCAACAAACTCAGTGCGACTCATTTTTGTCACAGCGCCTTTCATTTCCGTCAGAATACCTGTTTGAATAAATCTTCCAAAATCATTTCCCGACAACGTGTCGGGATGACCTTTTAAGGCACTCAGGGCATGCGCACTTGAAAACAACTCCTCTGGTAATGTCTCACATCTCAGCGTTACACTCACATCATAATAGAGCGCCGACAATATACCAATGCGAACTTTTTCCATCTCAACAGCATCAACCATGTCATGCACATTCCCTTGAGCAAGAATATCTTCCCAGCGAGGTTTAAGCGCCGTTATCATTTCATCAAGAATATTCGGTACAGTATCTGCTGTTACCCCAGGTAATTCAATTTTCTTTACCCTTCCGCCCGTACGAGCAAATGATGATCGAAAAAAGACATAAGGGTTCCTCCCCTGTTCATCTTTTGTCTGCACCTTCTCCAATACATTACACACCTCGCCATCCATTTCACCCTCCACATGACGAAAAAGCCCTTCTATCACATGCAAAAAACGAGTACTGGTAAGTGTGTGATATTTTTTTCGCAACATCTCATACTGTTTCAACACGAATTCAATTGCGTCACTACTATCCTCAAAACGAGGAGAAAGGGTTGCTGTCGCACATATCATGTCTACTTCATTAATATAATTCACCCCTGTTTTTAGTATTTCTGCCGAACGAATAAACTTTGCGTACACCTCACGCTTACTATCTCCTAAAAAATTAGGGACGAGTTTTACATCCGCATACAACGGCGCATACACCATATGCGCTCGCTTTTCTTTTTCTTCTTTCTTCCTTTCTTTCTCAGTATTATAGTCAAGAAAAGGATACTTCCCTTGATACGCGACGTTCATTGATATTCGTAAATCACCCAACATTGAACGATACAAAGACAAATCACTATCATTCACACCTGATTTCATCCTCTCTAAGAGACGCCCGCAATCCTCCGCAAGAAGATGAACATCTTGAGAAAAAACAGGATCACCAATAACCCGCGTCAGCACCTGTATATGCCCGAGAATCTTTCGCTCTTTTCCTTTCTCCTTTCCTTTTTGTATCACCTCTACCTTTCCAAACAACTGATCACGTATATCCTTCTCTTGACGTACCACATTCGATACCCACGACTCTATTTTTCCACCAACACTTGAGCGGTAATTATGCCACCCTGTCACAAAACGTGACTCAGGAAGAATACTCACCTTTTCCGCGAGAAAAGCAATGCGCGTATGCAGTTCATTGCGATGTTTTTCCCAATACGGAGAAACACTCACAATCGCTTCTTCCCATGCATCTCCTCCTGTTCGTAAATCACGGATAACCTTATTGAAATACGAAGAGAACGCGCCGTGATTATTAAATAACCCAAACACTTTTTTAAGTACTTCATCCGTATTATCTCCCGTCGCTCCATACAAATCAGGATGGACGCGTGTCACCATATCACGATACGCAAACAATAATTCTTTCGCCGAAGCATCAGATCGGAAAGGAATGTCAGGATGAACAAATGCTGAATATGCATACTCAAGATTTGGCGTGGGATCATACCCAAACCATTCAAGAGCAAGATTCTTTTTTGCGTCCGCTTCAACAGCATAGACCGCCTCCGTCATGCGACGCATAAAGGTATCTACATCATCGTGCTCACCCTACCCCCAAATACGAAGATCCGGGTAGGTTAAAAAACGGGTAACGGA
>JACNGX010000006.1 GCA_014383885.1 Parcubacteria group bacterium
TCCGTTACCCGTTTTTTAACCTACCCGGATCTTCGTATTTGGGGGTAGGGTGAGCGGACTCATTTAGGTCGCTTTCTCTTCTCTTTTCCGCACCTTGTCAAGCCAGGAATGACAAATTGTTTTCCCTAATAGCTATAAGCTAACAGCTAACAGCTAACTATGGTATAGTACAGCGTATATGAGTGATTCTGTACCGAAGTCATGCTCCGCGAATGACGGGGCTAAAAAAGAGAATGTACCTGCTTCCGATGGAAAGGAGGATATGGCGCGCGACGTCTCCGACGTCGCGCTCAAAGAAGAAGAAACGCTTGCGCTCTGGAGAGAGAAGCGTATCTTTGAGCGCACGGTGGAAGAGACGCGAGAGGGTGAAGAATTTGTCTTTTATGATGGACCTCCCTGTGCGACAGGGCTCCCACATTATGGACATCTCCTCGCCGGCACGATGAAAGATGCGATTCCGCGATATCAGACGATGAAGGGTCGCCATGTCCGCAGGCAATGGGGATGGGATTGTCATGGATTGCCGGTGGAGGTATTGATTGAAAAAGAGCTCGGGCTTGAAAGCAAAAAAGACGTGGAGGAATACGGTATCGGCGCATTTAATGAGCGTGCTCGTGGAAGTGTGATGCGCTATAACGAAGAATGGAAGGGTATTGTGCCACGCATGGGGCGTTTCATTGATATGGAGCAGGCGTACAAGACGATGGACACCTCATACACGCAGTCGGTGTGGTGGGCGTTTGCCGAGCTTGATAAAAAAGGGCTGATCAATAAAGGGTATCGCTCAATGCATATCTGTCCGCGATGTCAGACGACGCTCTCCAATAACGAAGTGTCGCAAGGATATAAGGATGTGAAAGATTTGTCGGTGATTGCGAAGTTTGAGCTTGTTGACGAACCAGGGACGTACGTCCTTGCCTGGACGACAACTCCGTGGACATTACCGGGCAATGTAGCACTTGCTGTGGGCGAGGATATTGAGTATGTGAAAGTGATTGCCGATGACGCGCGGTATATCATTGCAAAAGAGAAGGTGGAAAAGATTTTCAAGAAAGCAGGAATTGAAGAATATGATGTGGAAGAAGAAATAAAAGGAAGCGAACTTGTCGGCAAAGCATATATGCCACTCTTTCCATACTACGCGAATGACGAAAAAATTGAACACCGTGAAAACGGTTGGAAAATATATGCAGGGGATTTTGTGACAACCGAAGAAGGAACCGGCATTGTCCATATCGCGCCGGCATTTGGAGAAGACGATCTTGCTCTCGGAAAGGCGTATGCTCTGCCGTTTATTCAGCATGTGGATGGTGCGGGTGTTGTAAAGCCGGAGGCAGAAGCGTTGGCAGGCATGCACGTGAAGCCGAAGAGTGACGACGAGAAAGAGCGTATTGCTACCGATATTGAGGTCATTAAATATCTCCAAGAGCACGACACCTTTTTTGCGAAAGAGAAATACGAACACTCATACCCGCACTGCTGGCGATGTGATACACCGCTTCTCAATTACGCCACCGATGCATGGTTTGTGGATGTGCAGCAGTTGAAAGCACGGGCATTGGAAGAAAATAAGAACATCGGATGGGTACCGGAAGCGATCGGCTCGGCGCGTTTTGCCAATCTGATTGAAGGGGCACCCGATTGGAATATTTCACGACAGCGTTTTTGGGGCGCGCCTTTGCCTGTGTGGGAGAGTGATGCCGGGGAGCGACTGGTGATTGATTCGATTGCAACACTGAGGAAATACACAAAAACATCAGGGAATACGTATGCAGTGATGCGTCATGGTGAGGGAGAGCATAATGTGGCGAGTGTGCTTTCAGGGCTTCCGGAAAATCCGCATCATGTGACAGAAAAAGGAAAAGAAGAAATTGCCGCGACGGTTGAACAAATGAAGAAAGACGGTTTTATGCCGGATGTGATTATCGCATCGCCTTTGGTACGTACGCGTGAGACAGCCGCGCTTGTTGCCGAAGGAATGGGATTGCCGAAAGAGGTAGTCGTGATTGATGAGCGGATTCGTGAGGATGGTTTCGGTGATTTTGAGGGGAAGTCGGAATCGATTGGTGATGGGTATTTTGCAAATACATACGAATGGATGACAAAATCGCGACCAAACGGTGAGAGCAAGGTGGATGTGAAAAGACGCATGAGTGAGGCGCTCTATGCGTATGAAAAAGAGTATACGGGGAAGACAATTCTTTTTGTGACACACGATGGACCGGCACGCATGCTTTTTGAGGGTGCGCAGGGGAAGACGATTGATGAGATTGTTGGTACGTATGAAAAACAAAGAGGGGTGTTTCTCCAAACAGGTACATATCGGACGCTTGATTTTATTCCATTGCCGTACAATGCCGAGTATGAGCTTGATCTTCATCGTCCATATATTGATGATGTGGTGATTGAAAAGGAGGGCGTATCGTATACGCGTATCAGTGACGTGTTTGACTGTTGGTTTGAATCGGGCTCCATGCCGTTTGCGCAATTTGGGTATCCGGCGAAGAATGCCGAAATGTTCAAAAAGAATTTTCCCGCCGACTTTATCGCCGAGGGCTTGGATCAAACACGCGGATGGTTTTACACGCTCCTTATGCTTGGCGTAGGACTTTTTGATCGTTCACCCTACAAGCATGTGATTGTGAATGGTCTCATTTTGGCGGAAGACGGAAAGAAAATGAGCAAGAAGCTCAAGAATTATCCTGATCCGACGGAGTTGGCAGACCGCTATGGTGCTGATACTATTCGTTTCTATCTTTTGAATTCGCCTGCGGTGCGCGGGGAAGATTTGCGTTTCTCTGAGAAGGGTGTGGATGAAATATACAAGAAGGTGATTGCGCGATTGGAGAATGTGGTGGCGTTTTATGAGCTTGTTTCTTCTGAAGAGGAGCAAAATCAGCCGAGAGAAAAAGGCGCATCGGAGAACATTCTTGACCAGTGGATTCTCGCACGGCTTGGTGAAGTGTCGCGTGATGTAACGCGTGCACTTGATCGATATGAGCTCGATCGTGCTACGCGACCATTTGTTGAGTTTATAGATGATTTTTCCACATGGTATGTGCGTCGGAGCAGAGAGCGTATGAAAGGGGAGGGGGAGGAGGCACGTCGCGCGCGCGCGGTTCTCCGTGATGTACTCCGTATCACATCTATTATTCTTGCTCCGTTTATGCCGTTTGTTGCTGAGCGAGTGTATGCGAAGGTGGGTGGTGAGAAAGAGAGTGTGCATTTGGAGAGTTGGGTAGATATGAAAGAAGATGAGGGAGAAAGAGAGGTGATTGCTACCATGAGAAAAGTGCGAGATGTTGTATCTCTCGCACTGGAAGTGCGTAAACGCGAAGGTGTGAAGGTACGTCAGCCGCTCGGAACGCTTTTTGTCGCTGAGAATGGTGAGTATATACCGGATGAGCGTTATGCTACGCTTATGAAAGATGAGGTGAATGTGAAAGAGATTGTGGTAGACGAGGCAAAGACAGAGAATGGTGTTGCGCTTGATTTGAATCTTACCGACGAGCTTCGTCGTGAGGGGCAGGTGCGTGAACTATTGCGTGCCATCCAAGATGAACGAAAGAAAAAAGGGTTATTGCCGAGTGATGTCGCGACACTTGTGGTTTCGTCCGACCCGATCGCCGAATCACTTATCGACGAATATAAAGACATGATTCGGAACACGGCATCACTTGACACTATCACGTTTGAGCAAAATATCGAAAACGGCATGGAGGTAAAGCTCGGCGAAAGTGAGACGGTGGTGTTTGTTTTGAGATAGGGTACGAAGTACGAAAAAATACGAACATGCGAAGACGGCTCGCAGTAAGCCACTTGTTGTCATTCCGGGCTTGACCCGGAATCCAGATTAAAGACAAAGATTCCCAATCAAGTTGGGAATGACAATAGAGGAGAGTTTCATCAGCAAAAGGGAGTTTCGTATGTTCGTATTTTTTCGTAGTTCGTAACCATGTACCATATCTATCACACCGAAGGCATTATTCTCGCAAGTGTCGGCACGGGAGAGGCGGATCGTTTTCTCCGTATTCTCACGCCCGATTTTGGTTTGATTGGTGTGGTGGCGCGTGGCTCGCGACTCACGCGTTCAAAAATGAAATATCATCTCTCGGAATATCGGCACGTGGCAATTGATATTGTGCGCGGGAAGAATGCATGGACGCTGACCGGTGTTCAACCCTTGGGAGAAAAAGTGGGTGATATGAATGACGTACTATACACTGCCGGCTTCGCGCGGTTTATACGCAGGCTCGTACAGGGGGAAGAACAAAACGCGGAGCTTTTTCATATTGTACAAACATTTCTCAAAGAGCTTCCAACACTCCAAGGAAAAGAAGAAAAAGAGCGATGGTATTTAGCCGGATGCATGGCGGTCTTAGACACGCTCGGGTATGCAAGTGCGCATACGGCACTTGCTGTAAGAAAGGAGGGTGTATTTTCGCGCGCGCATGTCGCATATGTAGCGCAACACACCGATGTGGTTAGAAGCGCGATTGACGAAGCGCTTGCCGAGAGTCACTTGTGATGAGCTTAGAATAGTGTGCTTGCATACTCTTGTGTATTATGTAAATATAAAGGTGGGGGGAGCTGGCTCACCCTACCCCCAAATACGAAGATCCGGGTAGGTTAAAAAACGGGTAACGGA
>JACNGX010000025.1 GCA_014383885.1 Parcubacteria group bacterium
TCCGTTACCCGTTTTTTAACCTACCCGGATCTTCGTATTTGGGGGTAGGGTGAGCACAAACAATACCCACACACCATACCACACCTATTGACTTTTTGCAAGTTTTTTGGTAGAAAAGTGTTAGCACTACTCCTTTTAATCAAAAAATTCAACCATGGAACAACAATTTATGTTTTTGTTCGAGAAAGGAGGAGCGTACGAGATGATGTACAAAATTTTTCTCAGCGAGCTTTCCTCTTTGCTCCTGAGGAAAAAAGCTCCTCACAATCTTTTCTTGGGCATGGACAAGCCCGAGAAACAAAACTAACAAAAGCCGCGCCCTTGGGCGCGGCGTTTTTTTATTTCTGCAGATCCTTCATCTCCTCCAACACTGTATTAAGATGTTTTGTGATACGGCCTTCGTTGATATCGGTTTGAACATTACCGACATTCACACTTCTATTTGCGAGCCGAAAACCGAGCGTGTGGAGAAGTATCTTAAGCGCATCCACCATACGCACACCTGCGTAATCCCCCGCTGACACACTCACAATGCCCGCGGGCTTGCCGGCATATTCTTGTGTCAGTGAATCGAGAAGAATCTTCAGCTCACCAGGATAGGTATGATTATATTCTGGGGCGACAAAAATCACTCCGTCAGACTTCGCTACGATCTCAGCCCATAGGGCAACCTCTTTAGGATTATCCGCAAGGGTCATCGTCTTCCCAAAAAGAAAATCTTTTATGTCCACGAATTGAACGTCAAAGCCCTTACCCGCAACATGTGCGCGCACAATATCGGCAATACGAGAAGTAAAATTATTATCTCGGGCAGTACTGAGAATGATTGTGATCGTGTTCATAGAAAAAAATATTATGAATAAACACCCTGCAACCCTTTCACCAGCTCATCCAACTCCTTCTCATCTGCTTTGTGTCCGTCGTTGGAGGAAAGATATCCCGCATACGTATCAAAATATGTATCCACACCACTATGGATTTGCTTCCATTCCCCTTTTTCCATATACCCCGTGCCATGCATTGGATAGAGCTTGATATGCGCATGGTTAATACCTGTACCTTCCATAATGAGACCGACACGCCCCACATCGTCAAAATATGTTTTGAGAATCTCCGACACTTCTTGCGCCGCAGCGACGAAATCCGCCAACTCTTCTCTAGGCAAAGCAAGCACATCACTGCCGACATGCTTCTTTGGAATGAGCACGGTATTACCTTTGCAATTGGGGAACGGTGTCAGAAATGCCATAAATGCATCGTTCTCCCAAAAAATACGCGCAGGCACACTCCCCTCCACAATACCGCAGAAGAGACATGTTCCTTCTTGTGTTGTTGGCGTATAGTTTGCCATATGTAACGAGTATATTATAGCAGAAAAAACATCTGTATAGACATATTGTTCAAAAAAGGTATGATATACGGGCGAAAGAAAGTTGGGAGAGAAAATTACATAATAAATTATATAATTTATTATGTAATAAATTAATTAATTTTGCGGAGCAAAATATTTTAGAGCTAATCCAGCTCCACTTTCACTTATTAAGTTGTGTTGCATATATTACTCAATGAGTATTTCTAGTTTATTTTGTGAGAACAAAGTAATGAGTGAAAGTGGGTCTGGACGCCCGATCATAATATTGCTTTGCAATATTATGATTTAGGGAGAGGTGCTAGAGCGGTCGAATAGAGTCCCCTGAAAGACCGGTGCGAAAATCGTCCGGGGGCTGAAAACCGATTAGCTGATGATATGACAACTTTGTTGTCATATCATCAGCTAAAGCAAAGCAACTGCTTGCTTTGCGACGGCTTGAAGAGGCGCAGGTATATGCGAGTTTGTATGACGACAAGTCGTCATACAAGGCGAGTATTCCGAGCCGGGGTCGCGCGATATTTCTGTCAGGAAATGTACGTGTGACCGAATCCCGTAGGATTCGAACAATACAATAAAAAGGAGAGGTGCTAGAGCGGTCGAATAGGCAGTCCTGGAAAGACTGTGTGCGGGAAACCGTACCGAGGGTTCGAATCCCTCCCTCTCCGCATAAACAATGAACCGGGTGCATGTCGCCTGGCGAACGGTGTTTTGCGAGAGAGGGAGGGATTCGAATCGTAGGGGGTCGGGGACAGCAGAACGTCCCCGTGGAGGAGGCAACACGGAACCGTGGGTTCCGCGAGCGCACCAAGCACCATCTTTCGTTTACGAAAGATGGTGCTTGGGAGCAGTGAGTGTTCCCTCCCTCTCCGCAATTGAAAATCCCACCCATTTGGGTGGTGTTTTCAATATTTTTTATTCCTTACTATAAATACTTCCTCAATTCATCAAAGCCATAACTATTTTCTACAATATTTTTTATATACTCCAAATCTAGCTCCTTTTCACTTTTAAAAGGCACTGGAATAGTCATTTTTTTAAGTTTTGTTAAATTTAATTTTCTATAATAATTATATCTCCATTGGTGATTTTTTATCATCACTGAAATATAAAATAATAAGTATGGATTATATTCATCTTTTAACTTCAAAACAACATTATCTCCACTGGTTATAAAATCATCAAATTGAAAAAATGTTTCCCCAACACTTCCGTTTAGTGCAACTGTTAAACATCTACCTTTAAAATTTGGCTCTTCATCGTAATAACCTGATACTCCATTATTTTTTGAACTGGTTGTAACATAAGGAGTTTTGCCATTCTCTAGTTGATTTTGTGGCAAAGCTGTCTTTTTGTGCAATTCACACAAACCATTTTCTTGTTTATCTTTTAAATAAATAACTGGAACTAATTTAATATTCTTATTTTCTTTAATTTTTGCTTTTGCTTTTTTCTTTGGTGTAATTTCTTTTACAAATTTTTCATAATCTATTTTACTATCGATTAACCTAATTTCTTGTAATTTAATTCTTTTAGGTGTAATTTGCCTACCATATTTGTATTTCCACTTGTTTAATCTAATTTGGTATGCAATTTGGTATAATTTTTCAATATTAATATCTTTTTTTGGTAAAAGAACCATGCAATTATTATCAACACAGCAATCCTTATCTTGGACAAAAGCTTGACCAATTGTTCCAACTCTTGGAACTGTTATAAAAGGCGCTTTATAATAACTTTTGATATTATAAAAGTCATATACTCCATTTTCATCTCCTTTCGAAGATATTAATGGAATATTACCGTATTCTCCTTCAAGAAAACTTTTGCTTTCATACTCTTTTTGCCCATATTCAACATCAAAAAGAGAGCCGATAGTTGTAACTTCTTTATTTGTCATGTTGATTTAATTGGTTATAAAACTTAATTTTGAAAGCAACTGATTCTCTTATCATTTCTTCAATTTCTTCTTCAATTTCTTCATGATTTGGTATTCTGCTATCAATATAAGCTTCTGGCACTAACTCATAATTTTTATCTTCTGTATCTAATTTACAAATCTTTTTGAATTCTGGCACATCTTCAAATTTTAAATTTTGATTTACTAAAAAAGATTTTAATTCTTCTTTTATTTCTTCAATTTGATTTCTTTCTCTTTCATCAGTAATTCTTTTTCCTTTCTTTTTTCTAAAACCATCCGTAATACCTCTGGCAAAATACACATTCTGATTGTCAAAATTATGAGAAATTCCTTTTTTTATAAATACACCTACTGTTCCGACACTGACAGGGTAAAATAAATCTTCAGGAAAAGTAACCGCAGACAATAAAGTATTATTTTCTAATAAATCTTTTCTCCAAGATTTTCCACCACCACCTTCAACCATTACAGAAATTGGAACAATGGCAAAAAGAATACCACCATCTTGCATTTGCGAAAGAGCATAATCAATAAAATGTCTTTCTTTTTCATCTCCTTTTTTAAGAGCAAAAGGAGGATTCATAAGCACTTTCGTAATAACTGGATTTTTAGCTAATTCTTTTCCTATTCTTTTAACAAATTCACCTGTTTGGTTTCCTTTTTTATTGGTTAATTCTATATTTTTTTGAAAACAATTTCCCTCACTCATATTATTTCTTCCATCTCCTCTAAAAATCATATTCACAAGTGCAAGTGCCACAACTTCATCATCTTGTTCAATTCCAAAAAGATTATAATTTTTAAATTTTTCAATTTGTTTATCGCTAGAATTCTTTTTAATGTAATCAAAAGATGAAACCAAAAAACCTCCAGTTCCACATGTTGGATCAAGAACATAATCATTACAACTTACATCCAAAACTTCAACTGCAAATTCAGTTATATGCCTAGGAGTTAAAACAATCCCTATTTCTTTTGCTCCATTTCCATATTTCAAGAATTTTTCATAAAATTCTCCTAAAATATCTTTTCCAGAAGCCATTGCATTCTTAATATCCAAAGCCTCTAGTTCTTTGATTGTTTCCTTAATTGCATCTCTATATTTTATGTGATTTTCTCTACTTGGTGGTAATTCTAATTTCAAAAAATTAAAAAAACTTTCTTTTTCTACTTCTCTTAATTTTTTATTAATTAACGAATTAACACTTTCAACTAGGGTTGTGGTGTCATTTTCTTTTAGATTAATAAAAGAATTATCAGCTAAAGAAAGCACAAGACCTGCAATAAACCTAGCTCTCTTATTTTTATTTATTCCTGCATTATGTAAAATTTCATTTATTTCTAATGCAGAATCTATGTATTTTTCTTCTGGCAAGTCTGGAAATTCTGACCATTCAGGATTATCATGCTCCAAGATATATTGAGATTGTTTTTTGGAAAGTAAAATATTTTTTATCTTTCCTTTTTCTAAAAGTACATTTTCCCATTTTCCATTTTTTAAATACTGATTTTTAACTATATAACCATCTGTATCATTTCCAGCTACTCCAGAAATTAAAACACATTTAATTTTTTTACTTTTATTGATTTTTTTTGCATATTGATTTTTTGCCTCATAAAGGGCTTGATCTATCATATCTCTATCTCTCTTACTTTCAATTGCCCAAAATTCTTCATTATTAAGTTTTATCACAGCTTCTGGCATATCTCTACCTAAAAGATTTTTTAATTCTTTGTGATATAAAACTTCATTTTGTTTATAAACTTCACCATCAGAAACCCTGGCTGGATTTTTAACAATCCAACCTAACTTCTCAAGTTCTTCCTTAATATAAGTATAAGCATCAACTTCACTATTTTTTGGTTTAGATGAATGAGTCATAAGTTTAAATTACAATATAAATTTATTATAGCAGTATATTAAGAAAAAATCTTTTCTTTTCAATTCTATTTTAAATTAAATAATCATTTTTGTTGACCCATCCCCCACACCTCCCACCGAAAATAGATTAATAAGGAATTTTTGGTTTTGGTTCACAACCGAAGGGGAGTGCAGAGGATAACATCTCTCCACATTTGAAAAATTCCATCTTTTATAGACTTTTCTAACTAGTGAGTAGTTCTCGTGGTACTTCATGCTCGTTTATCCACCGTATACCCATACAACCCTTCCAGAGAATGAATGTGCACCAGGTGTTTTTCATGTTGCGCAACACCGAGAATGAATTTTATATCAGGATGCATACGAAAGAGTTTACGAATAAATGCATCCCACCAAAGAAGCCGAAAGAGGATTTGTGTCCATTTGTGTTTATCGTATCCAAAAAGAATGCTCGCGGGCTTGAGCTTGGCATAATGATTCACGCGCCACGGGAAAAGCGAAATAATGCCAAGCTGCATGCGTTCGCGGGCCTCCCATGGAAATCTCTTTGCCACGCGAGGGAAAGCAAAGATAATCGTCTTCTCAAGAAGTCCATGATATACCAACAGCTTTTTTATTTCTGTCCAGAGAAAGGGGTAATATTCTTTGAGTTCGAGGAGTAATACATCAATAGATGTTGAGGTGACAAGAAATGAAAGAACATCGTCCAAGGACTCTGCGTCTTTTTCTTGCCATGCATAATGACACACAACTGGCTCGGCGCGCACATCACTCCACCGCACGTCAAACTCCACGCCATTTACATCGTCCGCTTCTTCGGCACGACGAAATGCCTCGCGGGTGTTTTCTTCCGGCATACCTGCCGCCCATCCTCTATGTGTAATTTGTTTTTGCATATAAAAGTTTACGAACTACGAACAAAAACGAACACGCGAATATTTCTTTTCACAATTTAATCTCTGTCATTCACGACTCGAATGGGAATCTTTGATACATTATTTCTAGAGATGATTCGGGGAGACCCAGCCCCACTTTCACTCATAATGGTATTTCTCAAAATAAGCTAGAAGTCTCACATACCTTAAAATGGTTATGTCAAATTAATGAGTGAAAGTGGGGCTGGGTGACAGACAATTAGTCTTAACCACAAAATGGTATTTGTAATTATTCGCACCTATTTGTCATCCGTTTTACCTTACTTATTTCCCAACAGTGCAGTAATGCGCTCTTCCGTGGGAGGATGAGTCATAAAGAGTTTCCCGAATACGTCGCGCTTTTTGTCTTTGAAAGGATTGGAAATGTAGAGATGCGCGGTGGCGTGTTGTGCGCGCTTGAGTGGGATATGGGTGCTTTCAATTTTGCGGAGTGCAGAGGCGAGCCCTTCCGGATAGCGTGTGAGAAGTGCGCCGGAGGCATCGGCAAGAAATTCACGCTTGCGGGAAATTGCTAATTGAAGGAGTTTGGCAAAAATCGGCGCAAGAATTGCGAGTGTAATTGCAACAATCGTCATAATCACACGAATACGGGAATCACCTCCTCGATCGGAATCACCGCCCCAAAATGACCATCGCAAGAATATATCAGCGAGAATTGTGACAAAGCCAACCAGCACCACCACAACCGTACCGATGAGCGTGTCACGATTTTTCACATGGGCAAGCTCATGAGCCATCACCCCCTCAAGCTCGCTTTTCTCAAGAAGCGCAAGGAGGCCAGTTGTTGCAGCCACTGCTGCATGCTTTGGATCACGACCAGTAGCAAAGGCATTTGGAGAGGGGTCATTGATCACATACACCTTCGGCTCTGGAAGCCCTGCGGTAATTGCCAAGTTCTCCACGGTGGTGATAAGCTCCCAGTCCCGCTCTTTATCGGCCTCACGCGCACCCGCCATTTTGAGGACGATTCTATCGGAAAACCAGTAACTCACAATGTTCATCACAATTGCAAAAATTACCACGCCGTAAACAATTGCCGGACTATCCATATACCACGACACTGCCCAACCAAGCGCAATAACCACGAGCAAAAACGCGGTCATAAGAAACCACGTCTTGCGAGTATTGTGTATTGCTTCAGTATACAGCGTTGCCATATTCGTTTTCTACCACTTGTTACGGAGGAGCAAATGCACACCGAGAGCGATAATCAAAATTGGCCAAAAGAGACTCGCGTTAAACTCAGAAATAATACCGAGGTTTTGTAAAAGATACACAATACCCGTGATAATGAGAAGTGTTCCAATGAAAATCATATGGCAAACGATTAACTATTAACAATAAACGATAAACGATAAACTGCGCTTCGCGCTGTGTGTTAAAACGATACCTCTACCGGTTCACGCTCTTCGGAATCTTCTTCAAGCTCGAAAAAATCGCGCGGAATGAAACGAAACATTTGTGCAATCAGATTTGACGGGAACATATCAACCTTGATGTTGAGATCGCGCACATTGGTGTTATAGAAACGTCGCGCCGCCTGAATCTTGTTTTCCGTATCGGAAAGCTCACGCTGAAGCTCAAGGAAGTTTTCATTTGCTTTCAGCTCCGGATAGCTTTCCGCAACAGCAAAAAGTGATTTCAATGTGCCTGCGAGCATGTTTTCTGCCTCGGCGTGTTCGCCGACGCTTCCAGCCTGCATTGCTTTGGTGCGTGCTTCGGTTACCTTTTCAAATGTAGCACTTTCGTGTGATGCATATCCTTTTACCGTATTCACAAGATTTGGAATAAGATCATATCGACGCTTGAGCTGCACATCAATATCAGCCCACGCTTCTTCTGCATGCTTTACCAAACGAACGAATCTATTGTACATGCCAACAACCCACACGGCGAGGACAACAATAACTGCAAGAATAATGTAGAGAATCATATTGAAAAGAATAAAAAATAAAAAATCAATGAGAAATGAGAAATGAGAAATGAGCTCTGCTCATTTCTTGTATTATACATGAAAATCATTAAGTACAGAACCCTTTATCCCCAGACTCCTTGACCTAGCTTTTGAGGCGTGACACAAAAAGGGTCGTTTGTTTTTTCGTAAACTCTTTAAGAATAAAATCGCGGCGACCTTCGGTCGCCGCGATTTTATATTTGTGTATGACGCGCGCAAGCACGTATACATATTTCATTTTTCGCACTTCATATTTCCAATCTTTAGTACATCCCCGGCATACCACCTCCCATGCCCATACCGGCAGCAGCTGCCGCACCTCCGTCGCTTCCCTCTTCCTTTGGCGCATCAGCCACGGCTGCTTCCGTGGTGAGAAGGATTGCCGCGGCAGATGCCGCATGCTCGACACCGCTTCGCGTTACCTTCACCGGATCCACAATTCCCGCCTCAAGCATGTCATCCGCCATTTCGTCGGCACGCGCATCGTATCCGGCGGCCGTACCACCGCTTTTGATTTTATCAATAATCACAGCAGCATCCTCAGAACCGGAGTTAGCCACTAATTGCTTTATCGGTGCTTCAAGTGCTCGAATGAGGATATCAACACCCACGGCAAATTCATCAGCGAAACTCGCAGTGCTCGGCTTCGGAGCGCTCGTGCGCAACACCTCAGCAACACGCACAAGCGCCGAACCCCCGCCTGAAACAACCCCCTCTTCAATCGCCGCCTTCGTGGCATTCACTGCATCTTCAATCTTGAGTTTGAGGTATTTCATTTCCGTTTCGGTTGCCGCACCCACGCGAATCACCGCCACGCCACCTGAGAGCTTTGCCACGCGCTCAGCGAGCTTTTCTTTGTCGTACTTTGCATCGGTATTCTCAAGCGTCTTTTTCAGCTGCGCCACGCGCGCATCAATATCTGCTTTCTCTCCTTTTCCGCCAACAATGGTTGTTTCATCTTTCGTTGCAATCACCTTATTTGCTTTTCCGAGCATGGTGATTTCTGCGGTATCGAGCTTTACACCCTTTTCCTCGCTTATCACCTGACCGCCTGTTACAGTCGCAATGTCCTCCAATATCTCTTTCTTGCGATCACCAAAACCGGGAGCTTTCACTGCGAGGACTGAGAACGTGCCGCGCAGTTTGTTTACCACAAGCGTTGCCAGTGCCTCACCGTCACAATCATCAGCGATAATCACCAGCTCTTTCTTCCCCGATTGCGCAAGCTTTTCAAGAAGCGGTAATACTTCCTGAATAGAAGAAATTTTCTTGTCGGTAATCAAAAGCGCGGCATCGGTGTATTCCGCCTCCATGCGATCTGCATTGGTAATCATATACGGCGACACATATCCTTTATCAAATTGCATGCCTTCCACCACATCAGATTCCACACCAAACGATTGCGATTCCTCCACCGTTACCACACCATCTTTTCCCACCTTTTCAATCGTCTCCGCGATAATGCCACCAATCTCTTCCGACTCAGCTGAGATGGTCGCCACTTGCTTGATTTCGTCTTTGGTCTTGATGGGTTTTGCCGCCTTTTTCAGCTCCTCCACCGCGGAAGCGGCTGCTGCCTCAATACCCAAGCGCACACCCATAGCGTTCACACCCATAGCAGCGCGCTTCATGCCCTCGCTCACAATCGCTTGCATCAAAACAACAGCTGTCGTCGTTCCGTCGCCGGCTTTGTCATTGGTTTTGGACGCAACTTCCTTCACAATCTCCGCACCCATGTTTTCAAAATTGTCAGCAAGGTCAATATCTTTAGCGATAGACACGCCATCATTGGTGATGGTTGGCGTGCCATAACTTTTTTGCAACACCACATTGCGACCACGCGGACCAAGTGTGATTTTCACCGCATCAGCGACTTGATTAACCCCGCTGTGCAAACGTTCACGCGCGTCATTGGAAAATTGAATGATTTTTGACATAACAGAATAGAATTAAGAATAAAGAATTAAAGATGGCGGGTACTAAGTACAAATCAATACGAAGAGGGAGTCATTTCCCAAACCGAATATACTCGCAATACCTCACGTTCATATGTTCGTACACGTTCGTAGTTCGTAACCCATTAACGATTAACTTTTTAATTTCCTGTACTCCTATTTAATCACCGCCAAAATACTTCCCTCCCCAATAATGTAATATTCTTTGTCATCAACGGTAATCTCATCGGGACCGTATTTGGAAAAGATAATCGTGTCCCCCCTCTTCACCTGCAAAGGAATCGTCTCTCCCGAATCGGTCATCCGTCCTTCTCCCACAGCAATAACTTTCCCTTGCTGCGGTTTCTCACGGTCAACCGTATCAGGAATAATAATACCCGCATCGGTCACTTGGGAAGAATCATTCTGCACCTCCACAAGTACACGATCACCAAGTGGCTGAATTATTGATTTTGTATTTTTTTCTGTTTCAGACATATATATGAGTAATCCACTATTAACGAATAACGATAATACATAAACAGTGCTGCGCGTTTTGCGCTCTGCGCAAAACGCGCAGCACTTGAGAAAAAACACCGCCTGACAGCATAAGAACGAATTGCCAAGCATTTCCATTATACCGTCCTTTCTTCTGGAGTCAATTTTATTCCATTTTCCATTGCTTTACGTTTCGACACCACGGCGCATTTTTTATGCGCTTGCATAAAAAATGCGCCGTGGTATACTATCTTCTAATGGAATTTCTCGCTTCGATACTGCCGTGGACACAGATTGTTTTATCTGTTCTCCTCATAATCACAATCCTCCTCCAACAAACTGGCGCTGGCTTGGGTGGTATATTTGGTGGCAACGACGAAGGAGCAGGGTTTCATTCTCGTCGCGGCGCTGAGAAAACACTTTTCCATATCACTATCGTACTTGCAATTCTTTTCGCGCTCTCTGCGCTTGTGCATCTCTTTATCTAAACCCGTCTATCGACACACATCGACAGACCTCATTCAATCATATTTTTTTCTCCTAATCATTCGCGTCATGGCGCACTTTTTGTGTCCCCTGCACGCATGTACTTACTCCAATGAAACCTCTCCTCTCGAAGATACAGTCTTCTTTTTTCACTCGTATTACCACAATAGTGCAATCGTTCTCACGAAAAGAACGTATCGCATTTTTTATCGCACTCTGGATTGCCATTATCGGCTGTGCCACTCTCGGGTGGATTGCCAATATACGCGCACTTGTGGAAGTACCCTCATACGGCGGCTCGCTTTCCGAAGGCATCATCGGAACACCTCGATTCATCAATCCTGTTTTGGCTGTTTCATCCGCCGATCGTGACATGACCACGCTCCTCTACGCTGGTCTCACCCGTATAAGCGAAAACGGTGATATCGTTCCTCATCTCGCGGAGAATTACACTGTTTCAAACAACGGCACACTCTATACCTTCACTCTCCGCGATGACGCACTCTTCCACGATGGCGAGGCAATCACTGCTGAGGATGTTGTCTTCACCGTCGGCAAAGCTCAAGACAGCGCGCTCAAAAGTCCGCGTCGCGCCAATTGGGACGGTGTTAGTGCCGAAGCAATCGACGAACGCACCGTCACCTTCACCTTGCCGGAGCCGTATGCACCATTTCTTTCCAATACCACACTCGGTATTCTTCCAAAACACATCTGGAACAATCTCACCGCCGAAGAATTTAGTTTTAGTCAGTTTAATATCGAGCCCATCGGCTCAGGACCATACAAGCTCGACGCAATGAAACGCGACGCTTCTGGTATCCAATCGTATTACGATCTCAAAGCATTTACCGACTTCGCCCCAGGCGAGCCATATCTTTCCCGCATTCGCGTACACTTTTACGACAACGAAGAAGAACTCATTGATGCATACGAAAAAAACGACATTGAGTCCATGAATGCCGTATCCCCCGATACTGTTGCATCCCTGGAAGAGGAGGGTGCCCGCGTGCTGAGAATCCCGCTGCCGCGCGTCTTTGGCGTCTTCTTCAATCAAGACCAAGCAAACATCTTCACTGATTCATCTGTTCGTCGTGCACTTGATACGGCAATTAATACAGACCGTATTGTCCGTGATATTCTTCTCGGATACGGCACTGCCATTCATTCCCCCGTTCCTCCTGGTGCCCTCGGATACACATCACCGGAAGAAGACACCCCAATTGACACACTCGCAGAAGCTCGCACAATCCTTGAGGATGGCAACTGGGAATGGACACCAAGCGAACCGACCGAAGAAAATCTCGATCCTGTTACCGGCACATGGCAAAAGGAGATTGACGATTCCATCCGCACACTCTCTTTCTCGCTTGCCACATCAAATACACCGGAGCTGAAAACAGTTGCCGAATATGTGAAAAGTACTTGGGAAGCACTCGGTATCCCTGTGACAGTGCAATACTACGAAGCGGGTGATCTCTCCTCGCAAGTCATCCGACCGCGCATGTATGATACACTTCTCTTCGGAGAAATCGTTGGCCGTGATAGCGATCTTTTTGCATTCTGGCACTCATCGCAAAGAAATGATCCCGGGCTTAATGTCGCACTGTATGCCAATATTTCCGTTGACGACGTATTAGAACGAGCTCGTGAAGAAAATGAACGTGAGCTTCGTGCAGAGCTCATTGCCGAAGCGGCAGAAGAAATCGCCGAGGAAACACCAGCTGTATTTCTCTACGCTCCCGATTTTCTGTATATCCTTCCCGAAGATATGCGCGGTGTAACAATCGGATCGGTTACCACACCTGCCGAACGTTTTTCCGGAATCGGCGACTGGCACATGGAGACAGAATATATCTGGTCAGTATTTACCACAACGGAACGATAAGAATACATTGTGAATTTTTTTATTATTGTCACCCAATAATCCCTAAAAATAAATCGAAGATTCTCGCCCGGAGGCGGGAATGACAGTACATATCCTATACCAGCCCCTCATTTACTAACATACTATCTTACTAACCTACTACCTATGACACCCTATCAGAAAAAAACTTCCTCTTCATCTCGAAGCAATGCATCACCGCGAAGAACAAAAACATCATCACACGCAAATCATACTGCGACAAAAAAGACAACACCTCATAAAATCTCTTCACCTAAATCAGTGTCCCAAATGTCTTCCTCATCTCGCCGAGAGACAAGTAACACACACGACACACGTCGCCGTTCTTCGTCTCACACGACACACAAGAGCACAAAACCTTCGCGTGCGCCACAATCACATTCGCAGCGAAGTCGCCCGAGTCGCACTTCGTCTTCTCGCCCCACTTCCCCGCGTTCACCACGCGCCAGCTCTTCCCAAAAACCCGCGGGTAAAAGTACACTCAACCTCCCGTCGGTGGGCGATAATGTACGTATTATTCCCTTGGGAGGTGTGGAGGAAGTTGGGCTCAACATGACGGTCGTTGAATATGGTGAAGACATCATTATTTTTGATGTCGGCTTTCAATTTACCGAAGAAGCCACACCAGGTATTGATTATCTTCTCCCCAACACCAAATACCTCGAAGATCGCAAAGACCGCATTCGCGGTGTCGTGATTACGCATGGCCACCTCGATCATATTGGTGGTATTCCGTATCTCATGAACCGTATTGGCAACCCAGCGATTTACACTCGCGCGCTCACCGAGCTTATGATTCGCAAACGTCAAGAAGAATTTCCTCATCTTCCGGCACTCAATATCAAGCTTGTGGAACCGGGTGAAACGATTACCCTCGGGGAAACCCGCGTGGAGTTCTTCCCTGTCACTCACTCAATCCCTGATTCTATGGGAGCATCGGTGAAGACGAAGTATGGCAATATCGTCATTTCCGGCGACCTCAAACTTGATCATGAGGGTGGCGAAGCAACAGCTGCCGAGAAAAAAACATGGGGGCATATCCGCTCACAAGACAACCTTCTCTTCATTGCTGATTCCACCAATGTGGAAAATCCCGGTTTTTCCATTACCGAACGTGAAATTCATCACAACCTTGAGAAAATCATCCGAGACGTGCCTGATAGACTCATCATCGGTACTTTTGCCTCACAATTCGCCCGCTTAATCAAGCTCATTGAACTTTCGGAAAAACACGGCAAGAAAGTGGTGGTTGACGGACGGAGCATCAAAACCAATATTGAAATCGCCAAAAAAGCAAACCTTCTCAAGGTAAAACCCGACACCATCATCCCGATTGAGGATGTGGAGAAGTATCCATCGCGCAAGCTGGTCATTCTTGCTACCGGCGCTCAAGGAGAGGAATTCGCCGTTCTTATGCGTATTTCCAATAAGTCGCACAAATACCTACGCTTTACGCCGAAAGACACGGTGGTGCTCTCTTCTTCGGTTATTCCCGGAAATGAAATCTCTGTACAACGCTTGAAAGACAATCTCTATCGTCATGATATTCATCTTATTCACTACCGTGTCTCCGACGTGCACTCCACCGGTCACGGCAATGCAGGTGAGCTTGCCTGGATCAATAAACAAGTGAATGCAAAATACTTCATGCCGGGCTATGGCTACCACTCCATGCTTCGCGTTCACGCGCAGGTAATTCACGAACACAATGGTTTCCCGAAAGAGAACATCATCATTCCCGACAACGGCACCATCATCGATATCGGCGGACCGGATAGAAAACTTATGATTCAAAAAGAAAAAGCGCCGTCCAACGTTGTTATGGTCGATGGCTTCTCCGTGGGTGAATCTCAAGAAGTAGTACTCCGTGATCGCCAAGCACTCGCCCAAGACGGTATTCTCATGATTGTCGCGTTGGTTGACCTTAAAACCGGAGCGCTCAAAAAATCGCCCGACATTATTTCTCGCGGTTTCGTATACTTGCGCGATTCACAAGATCTGCTTCGCGAAACACGCGGCGTGGTAAAACACACGATTGAAAAAACACTCGTCGGTATGCATCCGATTAATTTTGATTTTGTCAGAGGGAAGGTCACCGACGATGTCGCCCGCTTCCTTTTGCAGAAAACCGCCAAAAGACCAATGGTGATTCCAGTGTTGTTGGGGGTATAGAAAAATTACGAATAGCGAATCAGTACGAATATACGAATGGCGCGCTCCGCGCGCCCACACAAAGCCGCGCATACGCGCGGCTTTGTGTTCTTAATTCCTCACTCTTTATTCTTTATTCTCCTTCCTATGCTATAATATCTCCATACAAAAAGAGGTGCATGAGCGCTGATTCCCATAAGCCACGCGCGGCGAAAGCCGGCGCGAAGCGCCGGCGCCTATTGACTATAAGCTAAAAGCCATAAGCTACCAGCTCTCAAAATGTTTTCCATTCTTCCTACACAACCAAAAAGACGGCTCAAAAACGGCTCTGATGCGTTTCAGGTGTTATATATGATGCAGTTTATTGTAGCGATTACCATTGCACTACCGACATACATCAACTCATCATTTCTCTCCACATACGCCACCGACAGCATGGTTGGACTCCTCTACACCGGAAGTTCCATCCTTACCTTCTTTTTCATGCTCCTCATGCCGTGGATTCTCAATCGATTCGGCAATTACCGAACAGCATTTGTCGTCGCCGTTACCAGCGTCCTTCTCACGCTCGGACTCGCATTTCTAGAACTTCCCTTCTCTATTTACGCTCTTTTCATTGTATATGTAGCACTCACCACGGTTATCCTCTTCACCATGGACGTTTTTATTGAGCGCTATTCATCCGACAAACACACCGGTAGCATTCGTGGATTCTTCCTTACTATTGCCAATGTTGCGTTTGTTATATCTCCCTTTATTGCCGGTTCCATTCTTACCAACGGCGATTACTGGAAAATCTATATTCTTGCCACGATTTCCATGGCAGCATTCCTCCTTATCCTCATCACCAATTTCCGAGATTTCAAAGACCCAAAATATGACCGTGTGCCTTTCTGGGACACATTCAAGGAAGTCATGAAAAAACGCGATGTCGCGCTCGTCTTTGTTACCGCGATAGCACTTCGATTCTTCTATGCTTGGATGGTCATTTATAGTCCACTCTATTTGCACGAAACACTCGGATTTGCGTGGAATGAAATCGGTATTATGTTTACTGTCATGCTTCTTCCGTTTGTATTATTTGAAATCCCTGCCGGGAAACTCGCCGATACAAAATGGGGTGAAAAAGAACTTCTCGCTGGGGGCTTTATTCTCACCGGAATTACCACGGCGGTACTATCGTTTATCACAAGCACTGATATGTGGGTATGGACGGCAGCGCTCTTTGCCACACGTATCGGCGCAAGCATCATTGAAATCATGACAGAAAGCTATTTCTTTAAAAAGGTGGATAGTACCGACACGCACATCATCGGTTTCTTCCGTAATTCTCGTCCACTCGCCTATATCATTGCGCCGATGATTGCATCTGGACTCCTTCTTATACTTCCGCTACAATACATTTTCATTGCCGCAGGTGTTCTCGTCGTTCTCTTCGGACTACCCGCAACGCTCATGCTCAAGGATACGAAGTGAGAAAACGATGAACTATAAACACTTAACGATAAAGCGGAGCTCTGCTCCGCAAAAAAGTGTCGCTTCGCGGCACTTTTAGTTTACCGTTTATAGTGTACCGTTCATCGTTTTCTCACTTCTTCACCCCCAACGTATACAAAATAAATCCCGAGGTAACACCGGTAATAATCGGTGAAAGAAAATGCTTAAGAACATCACGGTAGGTATCACCGAGGTCGAGAAAGAAAAGGATGAGGATTGCTGTCGGCACACCTGCCAAGATTGGGTACACCACTTTCACAAAACGCTCTCTGTCGGTGAACACCGACATAAACTCCGTGCCGGCAGATGGGCGTGTTTGATTCTTTTGAACATCTTTTCCCATAGTATAAGTATACCAAATTGTAAAAATCAAAGAAAGTGATTTGATTTATGTTGCAATATATGATTTACTAAAAATGTATTTCTGTTCTTTTGTCATTTTGACAAAACTAAAAAATATATTTTATGCTTAAAAACGGTGCTGGGAAATGTTTTTTTCCGCATGCGGAGAATGCTGGAAAAAAAGACAAGAAGGAGTGTCGGCTCTCGGGGGAATTTAATCCTCCGAGAAACAAACGAGCGAAAAAAGTCAGTGAGGTTGATCTTGTAGAGGAAATTCGGGCGTCTCTTGAGACGCCAGAGGAAAAAAAATAATCAATACTCCATGGACAACGAAAGACTTCCGGAAGAAAGTTCTCTTCCGGAGAAAGAGGGGGGGAAGGAGGAGACGAAAGACGTTCCTCCGCAAGCAGAGAACGATGCCTCCAAATCCAAAGAGGAGGAATATCAACGTCTCGTCAATGTCGCGCTCTTTGCCGCGACACGCTGGGACACGATATAAAGCAGGAGCCGCGCGGAGCGCGGCCTTTTTTATCGTTCTCCGTTTATCGTTAATCGTTTTGTGTTATCTTCTTGAGCAAACCAAACGAATGAACTCTGGTTTTTCTCTCAACTCTCAACTCTTTTCTCTTGACCTCCTTTCATCTTCCACACCGCGAGCGCCGTCGTCACAGGCACAGCAATAATAAGCCCAATACTGCCCACGAGTGCACGAACAATTTCTGTTGCCACGATTTCACTATTCATCATATGAACAAATCCATGTGTACTGTATGAAAAGAGTATGAGGAGCGGTAATGCTGTACCAGTATATGCCAACACAAGCGTATTGATAAGTGAACCGATATGGTCTTTCCCTACCCGCATCGCTCGTGTATACACCTCTCTCCGACTCATATTTTTATTGGTATCAAAAAGCTCTCGCACCACCGACACCTGCGTAATCGCCACATCATCCAACACGCCAAGCATACCAATAATCATCGCTGCCAAAAGAAGTCCGCCAAGATCAATTGACCCACCTGTTTCCATGAAAAGTGTGAGTGTTTCGTCACTCACATTTCCGCTTAAACGTCCCCAAAAAATAGAGAGAGACGAAAGCCCGCCGGCACACACAACGGCAATCATCGTACCGATATATGCAATGATTGACCCTCTATTCACCCCATGAGTTATCCCGATAGCAAAGAGGAGTATAATCGCGGCAATCCCCACCGAAACAGGTACAGGTGGCACACCCGAGGCAAGTGATGGTACAAGCACATAGCCAATCACCAAAAGACTCGCCATGAGTGCCCCAAGCGAGCGGAGTCCTTGTTTGCCGGCAAAAAGTACGACCAATAGTGCAAACAGTGCGAAAAGTCCCCACAACACTCCTCGTCGATCATATTCTTTCACCATGTATGTAGCAGTACCGTCGGTGCGAGTGGTGATACGAAGATACAGGGCATCGCCTTCTTCAAGGATAATGAAGTCATTGTCAAAACGCACTGTCTCTCCCTCTTCGCTCCCATCAAGAATTCGCACCTCAATATCCTGAATCGTATGCGACGTTTTCGTGCCAAAAAGGATTTCATTGCGCGTCTCAAACACCTCCACCACCTCAGCACGAACAATTTCCACAATCTCAAAAGGGATAGCGACAGTGTTGGCATATATCACATCCTCTTCGGCAAGAGAGAGGAGTGCCGTTCTATTACACATATTCGTCTCAAGAGTTCTTTCATTTCCATAAAAACCGCCTTGTCCGGCATAGACAAAATATGTTTCTCCCTCTATAAAATCAAAACCGCAATCGCCGCCACCTGTTCCTGTTATAATTTTCAAAGTACTGCTCGACTCACCTTTCCATATCGTCTGCACGTCAAACACGATTTCCCGAGAACCTCTACCCCACAGATGTCTTTCTTCCACCGATTGAACGGTTCCTATAAACACCGTATCAGCACGTGCGTATGTTTCTTCAGGAGTAATGCCGGCAACACACGAACACGCGTGGGCTGAGAACGGCGTAATGGCAAAAAACACTATTGAGAAAAGAATGCGAACAATGCTATTCATGCGTGTATCATATCAGCTAAACTCTGGTATTGTCATCCCGTCCAGCCCCACATTGGTGAGCATAGGAATGTATATATTCAACTCAGTAATAATACAACTAGTGAGTATTGTGCCTTTTAAGAAAAATACATGTAGGGCTGGAATGCGGGATCTTGAAAACCAAAGTTAAGCTTTGGTATGAATACCAAAGCTTAACTTTGGTTTTCAAACAATTATTTTCTCAACTTATACTTTTTTATTTGTTTCGGCTACACCGCACTCCCCGCCACATAGCCGCTTGTCCACGCGATTTGGAGTGAGTAGCCACCCGATTTGCGATTCACATGAAGCATATCGCCGGTCACATACACGCGCGGATTGATACGCGACCGCATATATTTCGTATCAATTTCTTCAAGCGGGATACCACCATCAGAGACAATTGCTCTATCCATACCCATAAGCCCCGTCACCTGCACGGGAAGCGCTTTCAATGTACGCGCAATCGTTTGGCGCTCTTCTTTTGAAATACTGTGTACTTTTTTCTCCGGTGGAATCGCAGGGAAAAGAAGTGAAAAAATGTCCGCCATACCATGCGGCACAATATCATCTGCCACGTTCTTTATCATCTTATTCTTCGATTTCTCAAACACCTTAAGAATCTTCTCGTCGAGCTCAGCGATATCGGTATCGGGATATGCATCAATCGAAATCATGATACTTCCCTGCTTCAACAGTTCACCCACAGCACGCGCACTGTTTAAAATAAGTGGGCCGGAAAGGCCAAAGTGTGTAAAAAGCACTTTTCCTTTCTTGAAGAACTGTCTCTTTCCATTGAGAAATACCGTCATCTTCATAAAGGAAAGTGACGTACCCGACAAGCGCTTCACCCACTCATCAGCCACTTCAATCGGCACCAAATCCGCACTTGGTTCAAGCACGCTGTGCCCGAGTGATTCAACAAAGCGAAAACCGTCTCCCGTGGAGCCGGTCTCCGGATGCGAAAGGCCTCCTGTGGCGATAATGAGCGAGTCGGCAGCAATTCTCGCGCTCTGTGTTTCCACCACCACACCGCTCTCATCCGCCTCCACCTTTTTCACCTTCGCCTTTGTACGAATCGTTCCTCCATTATCGCGCACATACTTCTCAAGCACCGAGAGCACATCCTGCGCGCGCTGTGACTTGGGGAACACACGATTGCGCGCTTCCACCACAAGCGGCAATCCTCGCTTTTCAAAAAAGGTAAACGTATCTTTCACGTCGAATTGCGCAAACGCTGAAAAAAGCGCTTCCGTCCCGCTTCCGAGATGCGCAAGAAATGTACGAGTATCACAATCGTTGGTGATATTGCATCGCCCGCCTCCCGTGAGAAGAAGCTTCTCTCCGCACGATGCATTCTTCTCCAAAACAAGCACTTTCTTCCCCCGCTCAGCAGCCCGTCCGGCAGCAAAAAGCCCCGAAGCCCCGCCCCCAATCACAATCACATCCACATATTCGTTTGCGTCACGCTTTTGCATATACCAATAATACGATTACCCATTCTTCTTCGCGCGATTGCGTTCATTCTCCGTCAGATAGCGCTTGCGCAGACGAATGCTCGTCGGCGTAATTTCAAGAAGCTCATCGTCCGCCATGATTTCCAAACCGCGCTCAATGGAAAGCTCAAGCGGAGCAACAAGATTGATTGCCTCATCCGATCCGGCGGCGCGGATATTGGTGAGCTGTTTTCCTTTCGTCGGGTTCACCATCATTTCCTCGCCTTTGCTGGTATTGCCGATAACCATTCCCTCATACACCTCAACTCCCGGACCGATATACAACTCACCGCGTTCTTGCAGATTCCAGAGCGAAAAACCAAGCGCCTTCCCCGCCGCCATGGAAATCATCGAACCGACCGTGCGCTTCGTAATCTTACCGTCGAAGTGCTTAAAGCCGATGAAGTGCGAGGAAAGAATCCCCTCTCCTTTCGTATCCACCACAAATTGATTACGGTAGCCGAGCATGCCCCGCGTCGGGCCTTCAAAGACAATCCTCACACCCTCTCGCTCAGGCAAGAGTTCTTTCATAATGAAGCCGCGCATACCAAGACGCTCAATAATCGTCCCCTGATACGCTTCAGGTGTGTCCACTACCACCTCTTCAAACGGCTCCACCTTTTTGCCGTTCTCTTCTTTCACAATCACTTCCGGATTAGACACCTGCACTTCATAGCCGGAACGACGCATATTCTCAAGCAAAATCGCCACATGAAGCTCACCGCGACCATACACGCGATACGATTCCGCCTCGGAGAAATCCACGCGAAGTCCTACATTCACCTCAAGCTCACGCTCAAGATATTCACGAATCTGGCGCGATGTCACAAACTTTCCTTCTCTTCCCGCAAAAGGAGAATTGTTTACCAAAAAGTCCAATGCAATCGTCGGTTCATCCACGGAAATCGTCGGCAAAATCTCACCCTCTGAATTATCGAGCACTGTTTCGCCAATGTCGATATCGGGCAAACCGGCAATCATCACAATATCACCCGCGCTCGCCTGTGCCACCTCCGTCTTTCCCAATCCCTCAAAACCAAACATCTTCACAATTTTCCCTTGGCGCACGGCTACTTCCGCGTCTTTCACATACACCGCTTGCCCCGACGAAACTGTCCCTTCATATATACGGCACACTGCCATGCGACCGAGAAAATTATCGTATGCGAGATTAAACGGCTGGAAACGAAGTGGAAGCGCCGCTTTCTCCTCCGACGATGCCGGAGACACATGAGAAAGAATGGTATCGAGAATCGGGTTCAGCGTGTCAGACTCGTCATCGAGAGAAAGCTTTGCAATCCCTGAACGACCATCCGCGTACACAATCGGGAAATCCGCCTGTGTATCATCGGCGCCAAGCTCCACAAAAAGATCGAAGACCGCGCTTTCCGCGCGTGCCGGATCAGCCGCCGGTTTGTCAATTTTGTTGATGATCACAATCGGACGATGCCCGATTTCAAGCGACTTCTTCAAGACAAACCGCGTCTGCGGCATCGGACCTTCTTGCGCGTCCACAATAAGAAGTACGGTATCCACCGAACGAAGGACACGCTCCACCTCCGAACCAAAATCTGCGTGCCCGGGAGTGTCCACGATGTTGATTTTCGTGTCTTTATACGTGAGCGACGCGTTTTTTGAATAAATGGTAATGCCACGTTCTTTCTCAAGCGTGTTGGAATCCATCGACGATCCTTCGGTAATAGCTCCGTTTTGGCGCAAGAGCATGTCGGTCAAGGTTGTCTTGCCGTGGTCCACGTGTGCGATGATAGCGATATTTCTAATGTCCATATTGGAGTCAATATAAAAAGGCACTTCCGTGCCCGGATACCATACAAGCAAATATACAACATATTTCCTCTTTTTGCCAGCAAAAACGAGACGACCTCTACGAATACTCATGAGGTAATGTGTGTACACATTACCATGAGGTATTGACTTCTGGAAGAAAATATATTAGTATATGGGAGCTTTTGATTCTCGTGCGGGGTTCGGAAGCCCCCGAGATATTCTCTCACATTATTACCTGCACTCTATCGTATGCCTCTCCGGTATACTACGGCGAAGTATTCGCCCATATTTTATCTTTATGAAAACAGCACACATCCGACGTGGTCGGACATCTTCTTCGCGTGGTACAGCCACACGTACTTCCTCACGCCCCGCGCATACATCGGGGACATACAAAAAAAGTCGGTCATCCGGATCCCGTTTTGGCGGTGGCAAAAGAAGTGGCGCATCGCGCTCGTCTTCATATGGCAATCGACCAAGGGGTGGCGGCAAAAAACGCGCCTCATTTGACCCGTCGCGTTTTATCAACACAAACCCAAGAGAAGCAGTGGTGGAAGAATACACGCCCACACATGCGTTTACCGATTTTGGAATCAATGCACGCATCATCCGTATTCTTTCGGCATCGGACATATCCATACCTTCCCCCATTCAAGACATGGCAATTCCGCATATTCTTGCCGGACGTGATGTTGTCGGTCTTGCTGAAACAGGCACCGGAAAAACCGCCGCGTTTCTTCTCCCGCTCATTCATGCCACACTTGCTGATTCAACACATCGCACGCTCATTCTCGCTCCCACACGCGAGCTTGCACTTCAAATCAAAGAAGAGCTCCACACGCTTTCCCGTGGACTTTCAATGAAATCCGCATTGTGTGTGGGTGGTATGAATATTCGTCCGCAGATTCAAGCGCTTCATCGCCCGCAGCAATTCATCATTGGTACTCCCGGGCGCGTGCTTGACCTTATCAAACGCAAAGACTTCAACCCCGCTTCCGTGCGCGCCGTGGTGCTCGATGAAGCCGACCGCATGCTTGATATGGGATTTATTCACGACATTCGCACCATTCTCTCTCACACTACCAAAGACAGGCGCACACTCTTCTTCTCGGCAACCATGCCCAAAGAAGCTGAAAAACTCGTTGGCGACTTTCTCATTGATCCGGTACGCGTATCGGTGAAGAAAAAAGATGTAACCGACAGCATTAAACAAGATGTTATACCATACGCGCATCATGAAAAGTTTGATACACTTTTAGCACTCCTCGGCACACAAGAGTGTTCTCGTGTTATCGTCTTTGGTGCCATGAAACATAGTGTGGAAAAACTCGCCAAAGAGCTCACGCGCTCCGGCGTAAAAGCGGAATCTATTCATGGCAACAAAAGCCACGGACAACGCCAGCGCGCGCTTAATGCTTTCAAATCAGGTACTGCTCATGTGCTTGTGGCAACGGATGTCGCCGCACGTGGTATCCACGTTGATGACGTGTCGCACGTGATAAATTACGACCTCCCCACCACCTTCGAAGATTATGTCCACCGTATCGGCCGCACCGGACGCGGAGATAAGCGTGGCATTGCGCTTACGT
>JACNGX010000005.1 GCA_014383885.1 Parcubacteria group bacterium
TCCGTTACCCGTTTTTTAACCTACCCGGATCTTCGTATTTGGGGGTAGGGTGAGCTTTCTAAGCATAATAATATTATACCACACTTTTCGTAAGTCTGCAGACAGGACCGTCCTTTGGGACGGTTAATCGAGGTAGAGGGATTTGTAGTAGAGGTGTTCAGCGTAGTCGCGTCCGTAATGGATATTGCTTTGTAAATCAGAAAGATAAAAATAATACGGGCTTTCTTCCGGCTCAAGTGCCGCCATGATGGATTCAAGGCCGGGGTTTGCAATAGGACCTATGGGCAGGCCTGTGCGGGTGTAGGTATTGTAGTCGGAATCTTCAAGAAGATCGCTGTGAGTTAATTGAAACGTGTTTTTATTGCGCTCATACGCAAAAGGAGCGTCAACTTGGAGTGGCATATCAATATCAATGCGCTTCCAGAGAATGCCGGCGACGATGCGTTTGTCGCTAAAAGTAATTGCTTCTTTCTCTAAAATAGCTGCCATGGTAACGATGTCGTGCACGCTTCTTTCTGTGTCTTCAGTCAAACTCTCAATCATAGGGCGCGCTTTTTTATTGAATACCGTTTCCATGTCAGAGACAACCTGCTCGGCGGAAACATTCGGTAGGAAGAGATAGGTGTCGGGGAAAAGGTATCCTTCTTTCCCTTCTGCATGCTCAAGGAATTCTTCTTCCGATACGGTGGGAATATGGTGTGAAAGAATAATGGCAGTATCGTATATGGTCGCTCCTTCCGGAATGGTAACGCGAATCGGTGAAAGGCCAAAACTCCCGTGGGTAACACGCAAAACAACACTCCACACTGATTCAGGGATGTCAAAGAAGTAGTCGCCGTATAAGACTCCGGTATCGGACGCGGTAAGTACGGTAAGTGCCTTAAACATAAATGTGGAACGAATCACGTCCCGATCCTTAAGTATCGCTGCAGCTTCTTCCACGGTAGTGCCGTCTTTGATTGATACCAACACGCCGACTGGAAAGTTCCCTGGCGGCAGAATTGCCATTTGAAAAATGACAACAAAACACATGCCAGTAAGGACGCCGGCAAGCGCGGCATAGAGTGGGCGTTTCGGACGACGAAAACGACTATGCGTGCGCGCAAACTCGATAAGGTGATATTGCAGGCGTTCGAGTCGTGCGCTGAATTTTTGAGTGGAATACATGTTGGACTTCTTTCGTGCTAAAACGGCAAATTTGACGGTGGTTCTCCTTTGCGTGATTCAATGCGCTCGAATGTTGGTGTTTCGGCAACACTGCCCGGGAAGTGGAAGATCGTGGCAAGTTCTTCGGTATTCAATACAAATGGTTTTCGTGAATACGGTGGGTGGAAATAGCCCCGAGCGCAATACGCATTAAATAGAGTAGCTTTCTTTTTATTCATGCGAGTATTTTTGTAATCTTGCCAGGGATAGTCGAAGGTCGTCGCGTTGACCGGTTTGAATCCATTGAGCCCGTTTGAACCGTATTGTTTGAACGCTCCCATGAGACCTGGGATGGAGCTTCCATTGAAAGCATCGCCCTTACCAAGATAGATGACACGAATACCGGTATCAAAACCGAGCTTGCCGACACTGCGTTCGATAGCGGCAATTTTTTCCGTCTCTCCTTTCGACATAGCGGTCATTGGAGGGAATACTCCCTCTTTTTCGGGCCCGTTTTTCTTTTTGTGCTCTTCTTGTATTTCTTCCACGAGCTTCACTCCTTCTTTTTGCCAGCTGCGTTCAGTGCCAAAAATACCAAATACACTTTTTTCCGTTTCTCGTGTCGCGCAAATGAGTATTTGAATCCATGCCTGCTCCCCTTTCCCCAAGCTCCCCAAATATTCAATAACCGATGTTATAGGGTCAATCTTATACTCCTCCTTTGGGTCTTTATCGAGCCCGTAATCAACATATGTTTTAATCGGATATGGATCAGCTTTGGTAAGTTTCATGTTTGAGCCAAAAAGCTTCCATTCTGACCCCTCTTGTCCGTAAGGGACATGACGAGTATAATCGACTGCTTCGGTAACTTCCGCCGCCGGGTATTGACCATAGATTTGATTCTCTATGAGCGTACGGAAATCTTCTTCCGCCCAAATGAAAAAACGTACATTTCCTTCAATGGAGATCATTTCCAAAGAAAACCATGGGTATGAACCACCCTTGATGTATTTAATGAATTTGTTTCCTTCGCGAATCGGGAGGTGAAGTGCTCCGAGAATAATTTCCATGGCGAGCGGTGATTTGTAGGTATCTTTCGGGAGTTTTATTTCGAGAAGAACACGCTTGCGTGAAAGAATGAATTGTCTTCGAATATATAAAACCCACAAACGCCCAAAGACTGCAAGAAGAACAGGTGGCAACCAAAAAAGAGCCGTTGCATTCATGAAATACAGCGTGTAAATGAGTCCTGTGCCAAAGAATGTGATAATGCTTTCAAGCATGGAGTAGATGAATTACAAACAAATACACATACGCGAATTACGCATACGTAATGCGTACATTATACGGCAAAGCGGAGTGTGATTCCATGGTGGCGGTGGACAAAAGGTAAAGGGCGGCGGGCTTCCGCCCGCCGCCCTTTACCTTTTGTCTCTTCGCAATTTACACAGCGGAGTAACGTCCTTTGATATCACGATTGAAATATTTCGGATTCTGGAGGTTAACGATAATCGTATTTGGCTTCACGTAGCGTTCTTTCAACACAAGGTCTACAATTTCATCGCGTGTAAGCGGACCATGCTTTTCAAGAAGCTGATGAATCACGTCATGCACGACGCCCGGCATGTATCCCCAATCGGTGAGTGCGTAGAGCCCACGACCGACGAGCACAAAACGGTTATCTTTAATGAGTTCGTTGTGACAGGTTGCCTTATGTGCTTTGCGACCAAATGTTTCTTCAATAGCTTTTGCTACCTCTGAAAAATGCATCGGATTGCCTTCACGACGAATAATCAAATAGGCAAGATCACGGATGCTTTTGGCACGGACGCTTGCCGATCCAGACGAACCCCATTCGCCGAGAGGATTTTTATCAATTGTCTTAGCGAGCTTGAGCCAGCGAAGAGCGTTGTCTTCATTTTTGTATTCATCAGCAACATCTTCAAGCGCGTTGAGAAATTGTTCAATAAGCTCCCCTTCCGGAACGAGTGCGTCGCTGTCAATCGATGACGCAATATCGCGGAGCGCGCCTTCCACGCGGCGAGCGATTTCCGAGTCGGTAATCCAACGATGGCGAAATTCGGTATTTTCTTTTTCCTTTGTAAACGGATCACCCAAGACGAGAAAAAAGGTGATGTGATTCTGGATATTAGGATCAGACGAGATGGAGGAAAGGAGTTCGTCCTCATGAACAATGGCACCGAGCTTGGTAACAACTTCGCGGAGCTCTTCAAATACGGGATTCGTTTTTTCGAAATGTTCCGACTTACGAATGCCGGCAAGTGCCGCATTTTCAATTTGGCGAACACGTTCTCGAGTGATGCCGTATTCTTGACCAATTGCCTCAAGAGTGAGTCCTTTTTCAGACTCCAAACCAAAACGCTTCACGACAACGTCGCGTGCGCGGTCGGAAATCTCCGAAAGAAGCTTTTTCGATATTGTTTTAGGATTGAATGAAATAGTCTTCATATGCAAATGGAAATAAATCTCGCCTGATAAATAATATCCAGAATGTCTATTTCTTTAAGATAGCATACCCACGAAACAGTGTCAAGCGCTTTGTCAAGGGTGTGTACATACTATGTATTCACCACGATATTGACCAGTTTTTTTGGCACGGTAATTATCTTGACAAGCTCCTTATTTTCAATGTATTTTCGGATTTCGGGGAGTTTTTGTGCCTCGGTTTCAAGCGCGTCCTGCGACGTATCAGAGGCAGTTTCAAATGTCCCTCTGAACTTGCCATTTACTTGAACGGCAATGGTAATCGTTTCGTCGGCAAGTTTTTTCACATCATACATCGGCCACGATTGCTCGGTGTTACTTCTCTTTTCTCCGAGTCGCTCCCTCAGCTCCTCAACGACATGCGGCGCAAACGGACATACGAGCGAAAGAAATGTGAGATACGTGTCTTTGGAAAGAGTCGGCTCCTCTTCAAGAGTGTTTATGAGAATCATAAGAGCGGAAATGGCAGTATTAAATCCGAAGCTATCAATATCTTCCCCTACCTTCTTAATCGTTTTGTGGAGCATGGCTTCAGTTTTCTTCGAAAGTTCCGGTGCTTCAAGCATAACCTTCTCAGCAAGTTTCCATACACGCTCTATAAAGCGACGAGCACCCATGATATTTTCCGTACTCCATTGCGTGTTTTGGTCAAACGCCCCCATAAACATCTCATAGATGCGCAACGTATCAGCTCCGTATGTCTTTACAATATCATCGGGATTAATCACATTGCCAAAGCGCTTGCTCATTTTTCTGCCATCCTCACCGCCAATA
>JACNGX010000008.1 GCA_014383885.1 Parcubacteria group bacterium
CCTAATACTATTCTCTCAATCTCCTAACATACTAATCTACTCACTTATGTTATTCACCCACATCAAACGTATCAGTAAAGCCGGTTTTGTGAGTTTTTGGCGCAATGGCGTCGTCTCTGTCACGTCCGTGCTCATGATGACGGTAACCCTTTTCGTTATCGGTATTACCATTTTTCTTGGCGCACTCTTAAACAGCTCTCTTGAATATATTAAAGACAAGGTTGATGTGAATATCTATTTTGTCACCGATGCAACAGAAGAAAATATGCTCGCACTGCAAGGTGCGATTGATGCATTGCCGGAAGTTGCAAGCACGGTCTACGTCTCTCGAGAAGAAGCATTAGAGAATTTTCGTGCACGCCATGAGAACGATTATGTGACGATCCAGGCACTTGACGAACTCGAAGAGAATCCGCTCGGCGCCTCTCTTTCCATTAAAGCGAAAGAAACATCGCAGTACGAAACAATCGCTCGTTTTCTTGAAGACAACAACGCACTCGGAGAAAGTGAGGAGAGCATTGTCGACAAAGTAAACTTTTATCAAAACGAAGTTGCGATTAATAAACTCACGAATATCATCAACGGTGTAGAATTGATTAGTTTGGTTATTACCATTTTCCTCGTCGTTGTCTCTGTACTTATCACCTTTAATACGATTCGGTTGGCGATTTACACTTCGCGGGAAGAAATCGGCGTGATGCGCCTTGTGGGTGCGGGTAATTCCTATGTGCGTGGTCCATTCCTTGTGGAAGGATTTCTCTATGGCGCGATTGCCGCAATCATGACACTCATTGCGCTCTACCCAGCAACGGCATGGCTCGGAGATGCCACTGAACGCTTCTTCGGCACAATGAGTATTTTTGATTATTACATGAATAATTTTGGATGGTTTGCACTCATTATTCTCATCGCTGGCATCGCTCTTGGTGTTATTGCCAGTTTCTTGGCCGTCCGAAGATACCTGCGAAAGTAGATACATGGAGACGAGAGTCTCCATTTTTCTTATGCATGTTTTTTATTGTTAATCGTGTATAGTTCATCGTTATCCTTATGTCTCGTCCTCACACACCCAAAAAGAAAGCACTGAAAAAGACTCCCCGCAAATATATTTTTGTCGTTGGTGGCGTTATCTCCGGCGTAGGAAAGGGGGTAACGGCATCATCCATTGCAAAAATCATTCAGAGCCGAGGATTTAGTGTGACGGCAATTAAAATTGATCCATATGTAAATGTCGATGCCGGTACGATGAATCCCACGGAGCATGGTGAAGTGTTTGTCTTAAACGATGGCTATGAGACGGATCAGGATTTGGGGAATTATGAACGGTTTCTCAATATTACCTTGCCGTCGAAAAACTACATGACCACCGGTCGTGTGTATCAAGCGGTGATTGATCGCGAGCGCAATCTTGGCTATAAGGGAAAGTGTGTACAGGTGGTGCCGCATATTCCGCTTGAGGTTGTGTCGCGTATTAAGAATGCGGCAAAAGATGCTAACGCTGATGTGACGGTGGTGGAAGTGGGTGGTACGGTGGGTGAGTATGAAAACATTCTGTACTTGGAGGCGGTAAGAATGCTTAAGAGTGAGGATCCAAAGAGCGTGATGACGGTCATGGTCTCGTATTTGCCGACACCACCGAAAGTGGGTGAGATGAAAACAAAGCCAACACAGCACGCGAGCCGTTTGCTCAATTCTGCCGGACTCACTGCTGATATTATTATTGCGCGATCGGAAATGCCGATTGACAAAAAGCGCAAAGAAAAGATTGCTACCTTCTGTAATATTGCACCGGAGCGAGTGATTTCGGCTCCCGATGCCGACAGTATCTATGATATCCCCGTTAATTTTGAAAAGGATAATCTCGGCGACATCATGCTTGAGATGCTCGCGCTTCCGAAGCGTGAGCGTGACATGGCACACTGGCGTGCGTATGCGTCGCTCGTAAAGCGTGTGTCGGAGCCAGTGCATGTGGCGGTGGTGGGGAAGTATTTCAGCACGGGCGATTTTGTACTTTCCGATGCGTATATTTCGGTCATTGAATCAATCAAGCATGCCGCCTACGCGCTTAAGAAAAAACCGGAGATTTCATGGCTTTCGGCGGAGCAATTTGAAGACACAAAAAATTTGAAAGAGCTGAAGCGGTATGATGCGATTCTTGTTCCAGGTGGATTTGGTGAGCGCGGTATTGAAGGAAAGCTTAATGTCATTGCCTACGCGCGTGAACAAAAGATTCCGTATTTTGGACTCTGCTACGGTATGCAGCTTTTGGTCACCGAATTTGCTCGACACAAAGCAGGGCTCAAGGGTGCTAATACTGCTGAAATTGACGAAGACGCGCCGCATGTAGTGGTTGATATTATGGATGATCAAAAGAAAAAGCTCGAAGAAGGCGACTACGGTGGCAGCATGCGCTTAGGTGCCTATCCTGCAATCTTGCGCAAAGGTACCATTGCTCGCAAAGCATATAAGAGTAATGAGATAAGTGAACGACACCGCCATCGCTATGAAGTAAATCCCGAATACATCGCCAAACTTGAAGACGCCGGTCTTGTTTTCTCTGCCACCTCACCCGATGGTCGGCTTATGGAAATTGCTGAACTCCCCGAACGTGAGCATCCGTTTTTCCTTGGAAGTCAATTTCATCCCGAATTTCAATCTCGTCCGCTTCACCCGCATCCTCTCTTCGTCAGCTTCATGAAAGCAGCTTCAACGAGAGCGGAAGGCAAGAGTACAAAGAAGACGGCATCAAAGAAAGGGAGGCCTAAGAGTAGAAAATAAAACACCACCAAGGTGTAACTTCGGGCTTGTCCCGAGGCTACACCTTGGGAACGTGAAGCAATACAAACACAAGTGCGCGGAGACATGAAATGTCTCCGCGCACTTGTGTTTTGCTTTCCAGAATGGTATATACATGGCAGTTTTGTATCGCTAAAGAGAAATAATATAAAGGAAAAAATAACGATGATACACATTCCAGTCTCATGTATTGGAGAAGAAGTCGGAAATCTCGACACTGTCTCTTTGCTCAACACCGCGGTAACGCCGTTTATTCTCGACGGTGAAGTGTTTCCATCCTTGCAGGTATTTGTTTTTGCCATATGTTTTCCGGATTTTTGTTCGGAGGGAGAATTATTTTTTCGGGACGTGGTAAAAAAGTTGCACGGCAAGGCGCTCCTAAACTTTATTGTCCGTTCCAAGACATATAAAGAAGGGAAAGTATATTGGAATGGGAAAGTATACGATCTCTATTCCAGAGAGCACTATAATCTGGTTTCATGTGCTGTGTATGCAAAAGCAGAACACGCGTCTGTTCAGGACGCACTTCGCACAACAGTAGGAAGGAGATTAGTGTTTACAGACACACCCGAAAACCCTTTCAACGACTTTATTGCACGAGTCTTTGAACAGATACGGGACTCTATTCTTGTCCCGGTGAACTAAAAAAAGTATAAGTAAAAAATACCAGAGCCGCGCTTCCGCGCGGCTTTCCTTGTTGCTCCTCAAAAATTAATTAATTTATTATATAATAAATTATATAATAAATTAATTAATTTTTTTTCTTAAATCACCGCTGCCATTGTCGGTTTGAACAGAAATTTTGTTACATTTTTCACTGGAAAAACACTCTTTTTTATGATATTCTAACACAACGATTCATTGCCGGATCGTCTAATGGTAGGACTCAGGTTTCTGGCACCTGCAATCTAGGTTCGAGCCCTAGTCCGGCAACAAAAAGCGAACATTATTTTCCGGACATTCTTTTTTCTTGCGCATTTCCTGCAATATGAGCACGATCCCAAAAATCTGTTGGGCCTGCTGAACGACCATATAAACGATATCCTACATTGAGTGGACGACCGCCATTAGGGATTCCCGGTATAGGGACAATGAGTTGACGAGAAATCCCTTGAAGATAGGCACGAAGTGCGAGAACGGACCCGTGAAGGAGTTCTTGAAAAGTGGCAAGTTGTCGCGTCGCGGGAACAAAAATTTCTTCATCAAAGAGATCTTCAACGGCAGAGATACACATGCCCATGAGTGCGCTTGATTCACATCCCGACTTGCGCGCAAAAAGAAGTGTATCAAAAATAGCTTTATCAATATATCCGCGATAGGGCTCTATAAGATCATACACCAGTGAAGGGTAATCGGTTGGTGTGTGGGTAAAGCCGTGATACGGACTCATGCGATGATAGATAATATAACGAAGAAGAACACCACTTGCGAGCTTGGACACAGCGTCAAGAATACTTTTGAGTTCGTTGGGGGCGCCTCTTCGGGAAGAACCGCCATAGCCGAGTTTTTCAAAATATGATTTCCAATACATTTTTGCGTGACGGGCTTCAATACGAATCATATCATCAACAGTAAGTGATGGATTACGAACATCATAGGGGTATCC
>JACNGX010000050.1 GCA_014383885.1 Parcubacteria group bacterium
TTACCCGTTTTTTAACCTACCCGGATCTTCGTATTTGGGGGTAGGGTGAGCGTATCAAGAAATTGTGTGTTATGCAAACTTTTTTACACCCCTGTCCAGTTCCACAGCATTATACTTAGTAACATCACGACGTGCTGTCTATGTATCGTTCATCGTTTACTGCGCCCGAGCACGATTTATCGTGCTTTAGGGTCTTTTTCCTCTTTCCCAAACATCTCATGCAATTTCGTAAACTCCGGATCATGGATACGAAACGCTGCTGCTGCTGCATGTCCTCCCCCGCCGTGTTTTTCTGCAAGTTTTGAAACATCCACCGAGCCGTCGGAGCGGAGCGAGCAGATCAGCTGTTGATCTCTGCGCGACCAGATAATTCCAATGGGTGGCATCTTTTGTACCAACGCTGCGCCCACATGTGAGACATCCCCGCGCGAGTTTGCAAGCAGACATCGCACTCCTTCAAAGACCACTTCCTCCGCATCATCCACCACGCGCGCCACATTCATATCACGTTTCCGCACAAGTGCTGCACCTTCCGCCATATACCGCTCTTTCAATGCTCCCCCCTTTACAAACGCTGAAATAATATCTTCCCATACCAAAAAACTAAACGGATATGATGAAAGCATTGCCATCACCGAAGCTGTATCATCCAGTTTCCATGCCCACAAATCTAAATCTTCCACATGAAGAAGTATCTGCGGTACAGACTGTTCTCCATGGAAATATTGCCACGCAAGCACTGCACCTGAGTTTTCAACTGAAAAAAGCGTGTCATCAAATTCTTTCATCTCCACCATATCCTCACGCGATTTATGGTGATCAATAAGCGTCATACTCTTTACCTTCGGACGGAGCGCAACAATTTCCTCTTTCTCATAACAGAAATCAATAAAGTATACGTGTTTCCCCTCGAGCTCATCACCTTTATCTTCACCATAATGCCCAGGGATATATGTCGCTTCATCGCCAAATATTTTCCACGCCGCCCACGCTCCACCAAATCCATCAGGGCAATCTGCGTCGTATACAATGGCAACATCTTTTGCTTCTGGGAATTGTTTCATTTGATAAGTATACCAGTAAGGCAGGAGGTTAGGAAGACAGGAAAATCCGAAGTACGATTCACGAGGCACGGAGCAGGGTGAAAAGTCTGCTTTCGCGCAATACCCTATTCTGTCATTCCCAACTTGATTGGGAATCTTTCTCTAGTTGGCAATAAACAACGAAGATTTCGAATCTGGTGTGAAATAATGACGGTACAATTACAGAGTATTGATAATATATATGATATAGGATGTTCAATTATACTTGAAAATAAAACTAAACTGTAAGGGAGATTACCATGTCATTATCTACAAAAAACGCATTTGACCTGATTAAAACCGGTAAACTCACCACCGACCAGATGCTTGTTGTACTGGATAAGCGTGGTAGAAACTGGAGAGTCGCGCAGGCGATTGTGGAAGCTCTTAAAAAATAAAGGGTGTAATGTATCGCAAAAGCCGCACGGTGGTGCGGCTTTTTTATGTTCTACAAGCGCGGGCGTAAGCCCGCGCATACATATTTCATTTTTCTAACCTCTAATCATGATTTCCCCTATCCGCTTCACCGCCATGTCATCAAGGACAGTCACTTCTTCCACGCGCTTGCCATATCCGGCAAGCGCGTCTTTTTTTGCTTTCACTTCTTCCTCTTCGCACATGTCGGTTTTGGTAAGAAGAATCATTTCGTCTTTCTCTGAGAGACCGTCACCGTGCGCTTCAAGTTCTCTCCGAATCGTCTCATATGCCTCATTCACATTTTCGTGTTCGCAAGATACACAATGTACGAGCATGCGCGTGCGACTCACGTGACGAAGAAATTTGTGCCCTGCACCCTTTCCTTCTGACGCCCCTTCAATGAGGCCTGGGATGTCGGCAATCACGCGTCCGTAGAGCACACCCAAATTCGGCTCAAGTGTGGTAAACGGATACGCGCCGATTTTTGCTTCGGCTTTGGTGAGAACATTTAAAAGCGATGACTTCCCAGCATTGGGCATGCCCACCAAGCCAATATCAGCAATGAGACGGAGCTCCACGGTGAAGTGTCCTTCTTGCCCGACTTGTCCGGGTGTCGATTCTTCAGGACACACATTTCGTGAGCTTTTGAAGCGATCGTTGCCCAAGCCACCCTCACCACCGGCAAGCACCAGATGCATCTGCCCTTCTTCTATAAGCTCAAATGTTTCGTAGGTGTCGGTATTGGTGACAAGAGAACCAATCGGCAAATCAATATACATGTCATCACCATTTTTTCCTTTCATCTTTTTCGCTGCTCCGTCGCCACCGTTTTCCGCGACAAACTCATTCTTGCTCCGATACTTCGAGAGAAGCGCCACGTCACGTACCGCGCGGATATACACATCAGCACCCTTGCCACCGTCGCCACCGGCAGGACCACCAAATTCTTTTCCTTTCATGTGGAGCCACCGAACGACACCGTCGCCGCCCTTTCCCGCTTTTGCGTCAAATTGATATTCGTCGATAAATGCCATGGTAGCTTATAGCTTATAGTGTATAGTCTTTAGACGCAAGAGGCGCGGGGCTTTTACCCCGCGCCGTTTTTCATTTTTCTAATTTCTAACTTCGAATTTCTATTTTTTCTCCACCACATTCACCGGATCCCCTTTTGTAAACCCTTCGATATTTTCCACTGTGGTATCTAAGATACGATGAAGTGCCTCCGTGGTGTTAAAAGCATTATGCGGCGTCACAATCACGCGCGGATGATCAATCAAATACTGATTAGCAAGCACATTGCGCAATTCTTCACTCGTTGGCACTTCCTCACGCAGAAGCGCCATTTCATCCATCATCACATCCTCCTCTTCCAAGACATCAAGACCGGCACCTGCCAAAATCCCCTCTTCAAGCGCCTTCACCATTGCCATCGTCTCCACCACCGGACCGCGCGCGGTATTAATGAGCACGGCACCCTTCTTAATCTTACCAATGCTTTCCATGTTTATCATATGATGCGTGTGCTTATTGTGCGGCACATGCAAGCTAATCACATCCGATTGCGCAAAAAGCTCTTCAAGAGTATCACAATAGCGAAAACCAAGTTCTTTCGCGAGCGCATCATCATGATGCGGATCAAATGCAATCACATCCATACTAAAACCCTTCCCCATGCGAATCGCATACGAGCCGATATGACCGGTGCCCACAATACCCAATGTCTTTCCTCTGAGATCAAAGCCGGTGAGTCCTTTCGGAGAAAAATTGCTCTCTTCCACCACTTGCTTGTAGCCATCATAGATACGACGCGAAAGAGCAAGAAGTAATGCAAATGCCATCTCAGCAACGGAATTCTCGCCGTATGTTGGTACATTAGACACCACAATGCCGCGTTTCTTTGCTTCATCCAAATCAATGTGATCAAAGCCAGTTGAACGTGTGGCAATATATTTAAGATTAGGGAATTGGTCCATCTCTTCGGCACCGACATGCGACTTCACAAATACCAGCATTGCCTCCACATCGGCATCACTGACATCGGCATGATCCTGCACAATACCGTCGTAAAAGACAATATCATATTTGGACAATTTCTCCGAAAGATACTCCTTCTCCCACGGCTCATTGTAAAAACTAACGATTTTCATACGAAAAACAGAGTGATGATTAAAACACTGATATTATATCATATCTAGCTTGCAGCTTTTAGCTGATATGGCCTATTTCATGAAATGGGTACGAAGTACGAATGTGTACGAACATACGAATCTGATTTTCAGCATGTAATTCTCTTTTGCTGTCATTCCCGCCCTATAGAAACCCGCCATATCGGCGGGTGTTTTTTTTTTTCCAATAGCTCCAACTCTTTTTGTCGCTTCTCTTGCGGCCGTGTTGATATGGTCAGCGGTCTTTGTGGATTTTTTCGCCTTGAGCACTTCTACTTCTACTGTTAGGTCGTAGTTTGGTTTTTCCCTGGCAGTTGCTGAACTGTGAGTTCGACTGCTTATTAC
>JACNGX010000004.1 GCA_014383885.1 Parcubacteria group bacterium
TCCGTTACCCGTTTTTTAACCTACCCGGATCTTCGTATTTGGGGGTAGGGTGAGCAGTACATGACTGCCGGCAGTATAACCGAAATGGATTTCTTTGTCAAATATACCCCTTCGGGGTACCCCTATGCCCGTGCACGTATTCCAACCGTAATGGAAGGAAGTATCGTACATGGGTGTTTTACAGCATACATACCGCTTGTTTTTACGCTCTCTTTTCTCTATACTGTGTGATATGACACGAGTAGAATCATTGGATATTGCATCTGCCGAAGATGCTTTGCAGCAGGATATGTCTGCGCGCCAACACGAACATGCAGTGGTGTGTGAAGACGATGATATCGAATGCTTGCGGGGTATTTTACAACGAATAGAGCATGGAGAAGAGTATGAATCGCGGGAACGCGTCAATGCGAGTATCGCTGAATTTATATCCTCCGCGAGGAAAGTTGAGGGAAAAGGGTTTATGAACGACTTTTGTGTCGTCGATACAAAGGAAATCATCCCAGAAGGTGTTTCTCACATTTCCGCGGAAGCTCTGGGTGTGCGAAGTTTGCGTATGGTCCCACGACGTTTTGTGAATCGCGCTACGGGAGAAGAGAAGAGCTTTTTGGGATTGCCCGTCTCTCGTGAACACCCGCGTCCGTTTGAAGAATTCATTCATGGAGCAAAAGTGCAAATGCTTGCGCATGAAAAGGGTGTGTCTGTTCCTTTGCAGTATCTTGTGGTGGTGAGTTATGGTGCGAAAGAATTGCCGATACAACGAAAAGGAGAGAATTATTCTCGAGGAGAAGAAGGCATTGAAATACCCGAGCTTGAAGATGAGATCACCGGGGTGCGTGTTGTTATGGAAAAAGTGCCTGGTAAAACACTCGAGCAAATATGCGATCCGGGTTTTGATTTTAGAAATAAACAACGTGGCTCATATAGTAGCGAGAATTCGATTACGACATTCCTCTCACAAAACGAGCAAGCCGTGTATGAGAATGTGTGGGATGCCATCGACGCGAACCCTCTCATGCTTGAATGGGATACCGACAATCTCATCACAATGCTTGGAAAAGAAGTGGAGCTCCTTCATACTGCAAGCGAAAAATATCCCGCTATTTTGCATAATGATTTACATGTCGGTAATAGCATCATTTCCCCTGACGGGAAGAAGATAACTCTTATCGATTTCGACATGGCGCGTGTTGTGGAGGGCGATGCGGGAGATATTGCCGGGGGTACTCTTGAAGAATACAAAGACATGGCGAAATATACCGATACAAATCGTGTCTTCTTTCTTCCCGATACTCCCTACACTCACGATGAGGAAGAAAATGAACGATATGCACCAATATGCGCGATTGATCAATACAAAGCATATTTCAAGGTCGTCAAACGAGTCATTGCCGATTATAAAAATGGTGCACGTGCATATCAGGGTTGACATAACATATTTTTTTGTGTAGTGTCTTATTAGTTTTATGTCATTTAATTATTTTAAGCTATGAAAGAAGAAATTTTTACCTTCGCTCCCACCACTGAGGAGCTGAAGGATTTTGCAAAAGAAGCCCTCGAGAATCTTGAGGGAGCTGGCAACTTCCCTCTTGAGATCCGGTGGACAGACGGGCAACACACCGTTTTTGTGTGCCGTCTGGATGATGTCCCGAAATTGACGACGACTCTCGCCGAGGAGAACGTTGAATACGATGGAGAGACGCATGTCGTCCTCCTCGGGGCGAAATAAGACAATCCGCGCATGGAGCGCGGATTTTTTGTTTTCATATAAAAAACCGCTTCAATCAAGAAACGGTAGAGAAATTGGGAACAAGCTCTCACATGAGCGACGGCACTCGCTCAGAGAGAGGTGTTTTTTCTTCTCAATCCTTATTCTTTCTCTCCGGAGTGTTTCCATCTCTTCAGCTACCGCTATCGCCTTTTTATACTGGCGGCAGGTGGTAAACGGAAACACATGTAATTCGTCGTCCTTCTCAAAGAGTCCGATTCCTTTCTTGGCGTTCTTTACGAGAGAACGGTATGCGTGTTTCTCCGTCGCTTTCAAAAAGCGAATATACATGTCGCTTATTGAGAGGAAGGAGAAAATAAAAATTGGCTCGGGAGAAAGAATGACGGGCTTCAGCAAAAAGAGCGACGTCTTTTTCATGCCCTTTTCTGCACATCGGCACGAAAGGTGATAAAGAAAATGACGTTTGTATGCTCTGCATATTTCCCTCACACCGAAAGAAATGAGAGAGCATGTCATCCAAAAATTTTTTCCATTCATTCCCAAAAAATTTAAAGTTACAAAAATACCAGATCTCACCGTACCATATACCCATTTTGTTTGTCAAATACTTGTGTTGAAAAGATATGGGTACGGTGTATAATCGATGTATTATGAACAACCTTCATGAAATGCCAAACAAGGAGGTAGAAGTAATGGTGCCTGAAAAAGCAGTGCGCAAGGTGTATCAGATTTATACGGAATATCTCACTCAACCGGCTACAGCTGATACAGCAGTACAAAACGCGCTCAGGCGCATTGAAGACAAAGAACATATCGTCGTGGACACTGCCGGTGTTTGCATCGCCGCTTTGGAGCGTGTTGCCAAAGACAATGGTTGCATACTCCCTGAAGGAACGGTGCGTGAATCATATAAAGAGAGGGTTATTGAAAATGTCATTGAAGAGATGTGTGCCGAGCCGTATTATTCTGATGAACAGGAGAAAATCGTAGAGTATATAAGTAAACCACGGAAGCTTCTTCTCTCTCATGAGCCGTTTCGGATGATGTTTTCCGATGATATTAACGATATTGCGGAAGATGTTTTAGAAGACAAACGGCTTGCTTTGCAAAGAGAGCAATTTGACGTGTGGGGCGCCGTCGCTCAATACGAGCGAGAAGAAGATAGTGAATAAAAAAAAACCGGCCTGATGTGGCCGGTTTTGGTCAATAGTCTCTTGTAGAGTACGCCACGGTTGTGGCGCTGATTTTCTTTTCACCGAAAAACTTTTTTCTTTCCGTCAGTCTACATAGACAGCAGAAAGAAATGGTGGAAAATTTTTCAGCGATTTTGGATTCCAACGCATGGAACTCCGATTCGCTTATTTCCCCTGGACGTCCGTCAAAGAACACGATTGTGTCCTCCAGAGGAAGTCTCCTTTCCAGATGCTCTTGAATTGCTTCGAGAACATCCTCTTCTTTTTCGTAGGGAACATACGATATATGCTCTCCGAAAAAGAGTTTTTGTGTGGTGCGGATATCAACCGCATTCGAATAAAAAACTATCACTTCCCCTCCTTATTTTCAGGGTTCTTGCAAATTTTTCTGGAATGAAATATAACATATTTGATTTCTCTGTCAATACTTTATGATGAAATAAAAACCAAGGGCGCGAGACCTTGGTTTATCCGTGTGCTTGGAAGATGAAGATTATGTCTTGAGTGGCTTAATCTCGAATTCATCCGCACTTCCCTCTTTGAGGTATCCAAAGTAGAGAAGCACCTCGACACCGGGAAATTCTTTTTCAATAACCTCCTTTGCTGTGTGGAGATCAGCGGTATGCTGATCGAGTTCCTGCTCCCTTGCCTTGAAATCCATCGCTTCATACGCACCACAATCCTCGTGATTGAGGAGAATGATTTTTTCCACATCGTGCTTTTTCACCGACACGGTGAGGTCGCGGATGAGCGCGTTTTTATACCCTTCACTTTGCGGGCGGACGAGATCCTGGATTGCGCCACCGCGAGTGATGAGGTCGCATTCGCCACCAAGACTTTCAATGAAATTTGCGACATAATTACGCCCATCTCCTCTTTGATGGAGACGGAAGTCTTCGCAGGTAATAAGTGCGTGTGTGCAAGTATGCATATTCTATGAATTAAAAGGTGAATAAAAAAGCTCCCCCCACCTTTAAATACGAAGACATGTGGTACACTTGTCACATATGGCGAAATCATCAA
>JACNGX010000024.1 GCA_014383885.1 Parcubacteria group bacterium
TTGATGATTTCGCCATATGTGACAAGTGTACCACATGTCTTCGTATTTAAAGGTGGGGGGAGCAGTAGTAAATAAGGTAAGAAAAACAAAACGAGCTGCGCTCACGCGCGGCAAAGGAAAAAAATTATGAGAAAAGTCGTGGTAGATTACGTACAACTCAGAAAAATATATGACCTGTTTGGGTCTGTATTTTTCGGGTATGTCAGGGCGATGAATATCGCCCACCTGGGGTGGTTGTACGAGGAAGCACAAGGGCTCTGTGCTTCCAAGAAAGGTGATTCCCAGGACGGGGTAAACTACCCCGAGGAAATCCATGAGCTCGAGAACGGCGGCGCTGCGTTTGCCTACTATTCGCGTAGTGGCAAAACATACGCAGTTGGTCATAGTGGCGAAAACGCCTACCATGACATCGAATTCTATTTCCCCGAGGACTCGAGCCTCGCAGAGGAGATAGAGGAAATCGCCGGCCCCTCTGAAGAAGTTTAGGGAAAAGATTTTGTACAAAAATCCTCTCCCAAGGGAGACTGTTTTTCAGTCTCCCTATTTTTTATTTTCCTTTTTCTTTTTATAGTTTATCGTTTTCTTAACCTTTAATCTCCTATTCTCCTAATTTTTATTTTTTTTTTTTTTGTTTGTTATTTTTTTTTTTTTTATTCTTCTTCACATCTCCCACTGTTACCATGCCAAGATTTTTAGGATGAATATGCTTCTGCATCGCATCATTCACCTCTTTGCGAGTAAGGTTGTTGATACGCTCAATATACGTGTCCCAATACTCTTCCGGAAGTCCTTGCTCCGCAGCTTTGAGAGCAAGCGCCGCAAATGTTTCCCTGCGATCAAACATCACTGGAAAACGCCCCGTGAGTTCAATCTTTTTTTCCTCTGATTCAGTTAAGGTAATTCCTTCCTCGTCGAGGATACCGGCAATCTCCTCAAGTATTGCCTTCTTCCCCTCTTTCAGTGAGCGCGGGGGGAAGAAACCATATGCATACCAATGGCCATATATACGACCATCCGATCCATCCACTCTCACACGAGTGCTGTAGGTCAACCCTTTCTTTTCCCGCACCTCTTCCATGAGACGATTTGAGAATGTTCCGCCGCCAAGCACGTCCAATCCGAATTTCAACGCATCATATCCTTCATCCCACGGACCGAGAGCAAACGGAGCGCCGGCGAAAAAGAGTGCTGATTCCTTTCCGGGCATAGGCACGGCAATTTCCCCACACCGCGACAATGGCTCGGGAATAACCGGCGTTGTTACCACCTTCTCATCCAGAACACTAAACACATCGTGTATCATGCCACTTACCTTCTCATTTGCAATATCTCCCACCACGGCAATACGAAGTGCCCCACGACCATAGTGTGCGGCGTGAAAATCTTTCACCATGTTCAAAGTGAGCGTTTGGAGTGATCGCGCCGCATCTTTGTGTGTCAAAAGGTGAAGCGGATGATGCTCCGGATAGAGCGTTCGTGTAAAGGCACGTTTTCCTACAGCTGCCGGATCATCACTCTCCGCCAAAAGCTCAGCGGCTACGCGTTTTTTCACATGCTCGAATGAGTTCTCGGCAAAACGCGGTTTCTCTATCATATCAGCGACAACATCAAGCACGTCTTTCATATCATCTTTCAAGCATCGCAGTGTAAAACGCATATGCATCATATCACTCTCAAACGACACATCCGCACCTTTCGCTTCAAACGCCTCCGAAAGTTCATCTTTCGTTCTTTTTTCCGTACCCTCCTCAAGCATACACGCCGTTATATGCGCAAGAAGCGGATGAATATCCATGCCATATACCTTACCTGCCGGAATGCTCCCGATTATGGTAATCACATCACCACCCGGCACAGGAACAACCATACAAGTGATGCCACCTGCTTTGGTTGTTGTCATACGTTGTGAAAAAAGTTGCATAGTTGTATGGAAAACATATTTCTAACTCGTCGCCTCGTAATACCCCACCGTGCACGTATCGTCTTTTAAATATTTTTTCGCCACGCGCTTCACATCACGCACCGAGACATCAGCGACACTCTCCGGAAAAGTAAATGCAAGTGTCCAATCACCCACCGCAGCCGCCTCAGACACCGCACCGGTCACACCCATCGTTCCTTCCATTTCAAATGCGTACTTCGCTTTGAGACGCGCCTTGGCACGCTCAAGAACTTCTTCTGATACACCCTTTTTTGCAATTTCCGTGTATGTGTCCTTAATAATACGCTCCACATCGTCGTGCGTTGTCTCAGGAGTAAGTGTCGCAAACGACATAAAAAGACTCTCATATCGAAATGGATGAGCACCCACCTCAACCTCTGTTGCCATACCGGAATCAATAAGTGCACGATGCAAGACACTTGCTTTCCCGTCGCCCAATATTGCCGAGAGAACAAGTAGTACGGGTATATCTTTATGAGAAGCACCCGGCTTCTTATGAGCAACGCCAACCATATTCACACTTCCCTGACGCTTCACCCGAATGCGCCGCTCACCTGTCTGCAACGGCTCTTCCGCATCAATTTGAGGAAAAGACTCTTTCGACTTTTCATGCACGCCAAAATGTTCACGCACAAAACCAAGAGCTTCTTTTTCCGATATCGCACCAACCACCGAAACCGTGGCATTGTCTGGATGATAATAGGTATTATAAAACGTCTTCAATTCCCCTACTGAGTACCCCTTAATATCAGAAAGATGCCCTAACGTATCATGATGATACGGAAACACCTGAAAAGCAGTCGCATATAATTCACCATACAGCACCCGTATCGGATCATTTTGCCCAATCTCATACTCATTCCGCACCACCACTTTCTCAGGTTGCAATTCTTTATCCTCGAGGATTGCTCGACGCATGCGATCCGCCTCAAGCGCGATTGCCGTCTCCACATGCTCCGCCCCAATACATTCATAATAATTTGTGCGGTCATTCCATGTACTTGCATTCAAAAGCGCCCCGCGCTTATCAAGCATATTATTGATATCGCGCTTATCTTTTCTGCGGAAATTCTCCGACTCCTTAAACATCATATGCTCAAGCATATGCGCCACACCGGTGTGTCCAAGCACTTCATGCACCGAGCCAGCCATATACGTAACCGTCACCGTCGCAATCGGCGCCGTATGATCTTCACTCACCAACACCGTGAGACCGTTTTTCTTGAGACGGTATTCCACTATATCTTCAACTGTTTTTATATACTCATACCCAAGATATGTGCGCTCAGGTGCGGCGGCGGAAGTTTTCGCCGCCGCACCCTCTTTCACTTTTTCCTTATCTTGAGACTGTGTCATGAGAAAAGTATAGCACGGAGAGCTTATGGCTGATAGTTTTAGCTCATGGAAGAATAGAGCACGACTTTGCACACATTATGAAATAAAAAGCAGCCCTTTCCGGCTGCTTATTGGAGCAAAAGACATATGACCAGAAGCGGTCACATTCTTCCGCTCAACGGAGACGTACTGCCGAGCCCGAGCACATCGGGATCAACAAAAACATCTCCGTTTTCACTCCCTTTCTTCACACCCGAAAATACAGCAGATCCGAGTATGAAAAAAGAAGAGAGCGAAAGAACGACAAAGGCAACAAGAACATTGCCTTTTCTGTCGGCGATTTTCTCATCGCCCCGTTTCAAAAAAGTCGCGCGCATAATTCCTCCAAATAAAAATTAAAAAATCAAAAAACGCTCCCCCCACCTTTAAATACGAAGACATGTGGTACACTTGTCACATATGGCGAAATCATCAA
>JACNGX010000036.1 GCA_014383885.1 Parcubacteria group bacterium
TTGATGATTTCGCCATATGTGACAAGTGTACCACATGTCTTCGTATTTAAAGGTGGGGGGAGCATATTCATATTGAACCGCAGGAAAAAGAGCTTCTGGTGCGGTATCGCATCGACGGCATTCTCCATGATGCGATGGTCTTGCCGAGGTCAGCAGGTCCGGGTATTGCCGCTCGTGTAAAAGTTCTTTCAGATCTCAAACTTGACGAGAAACGTCTGCCGCAGGACGGTCGTTTTAAAATCATTCAGAACGAAGAGAAGGTGTCGTTTCGTGTGTCCACTATTCCGACCGCCTTTGGCGAAAAAACGGTGATGCGACTTCTTCGTGAGCGTTCAAGTGGATTTACACTCGAAACTCTTGGTTTTCACGGACACGGTGAAGAGCTTATTCAAGAGGCAACGCGGCAAAAGACAGGTATGATTCTTGTGACTGGTCCAACTGGATCAGGGAAGACAACGACGCTCTACACGATTCTTGATATTTTGAATACGCCGGAAGTAAATATTTCCACAGTGGAAGATCCAATTGAATATCAGGTGACACGTATCAATCAGACACAAGTACGTCCGGATATTGGCTTCACGTTTTCCAAAGGGTTGCGTGCTCTCGTGCGTCAAGACCCGGATATCATTCTCGTGGGTGAGATTCGCGACACGGAAACAGCGAGCTTGGGTGTGAATGCCGCACTCACCGGTCATTTGGTGCTCTCTACACTCCATACCAATTCCGCGGGCGGCACCATCCCTCGTATGCTTGAAATGGATGTGGAGTCTTTTCTTCTTGTTTCTACGGTGAATGTAATCATCGGACAACGACTCGTGAGAAAGCTCTGCGACGCAAAAGAAAAATATTTCTTAAGTAAAAGTGAAATTGCGCAGTTGGGCAAAGAGGCGAATATGGATATGATCATGAAGTATCTCAAAGAGGAAAAGGTGGTCGATGGTAAGGCAACATGGGAGAAGGTCCCGTTTTATAAACCGAAGAAAAGCGCGCAATGCGAAAGCGGATATGGAGGACGTATCGGTATTCACGAAATTCTGCGTATGTCTGACGGTATTCGCGCGCTTGTGATGGCGGATGCAACGGCGCATGAGATTCAGGAGCACGCACGCAAAGAAGGCATGATGACAATGCTCGAAGACGGTATTTTTAAAGCCGCCACGGGAATGACAAGTATTGAAGAGGTACTTCGCGTTGTGTCGGAATAGGGTACGAAGTACGAACACATACGAACATACGAAGATTCCGCATCACCTATTTCGCCGAGGATTCGCGGGTCGTAACGTGCGAAATGACAATAAAATTGGACAGTACGCTAAAAGTCATGCTCGTATGTTCGTACTTATTCCTAGTTTGTAACCATTCGTAATTCATGGAGTTTACCTATACCGCTATCAATAAAGAAGGAAAGCGAGAAGAAGGACGTGCCTATGCGTCTGACAAATTTGTGCTCTCGGCGCTTCTGAAAAAAGAAGGAAAAACACTTGTCTCCGCCGAAGAGATAAAAAAGAATGTGTTCTCATTGATGCGAAACATCGCTCTTTTTAAGCATATCTCAATGGACGAAAAAATTATGTTCGCGCATAATCTTGCAGCCATGACTCGTGCCGGACTCTCTCTTTCACGCACGCTTTCCATTCTTGAACGACAAAGTACGAATACACGTTTTAAGGACGTGATGAATGCTCTTTCTGAAACGATCAAAAAAGGAGGGACGTTGGCTGACGCAATGAGAGAATTTCCCACGGAGTTTTCGCCACTGTTTGTCTCGATGGTGCATGCTGGTGAGGAGTCGGGAGGATTGGCTGATGCGCTTGAAGTGGTGGGAACACAGATGAAGAAAAATAATGAACTCGTAAAAAAGGTGAAAGGAGCTATGATTTATCCGTTTATTGTGATTGGGGTCATGGTGCTTGTCGGGTTTGTGATGATTGTGAAGGTGGTACCAACACTTACGGCAACATTTGTTGAACTTGATGTGGAATTGCCAGCCGCGACAAAGATTTTGATTGCCGTCTCCGACGCATTGCGGGACCATTTTCTTCTTGTACTCTCCGGAGGAATGCTTCTTGTGTTGCTTGTCGTGTATGCAATGCGCACCGAGCGTGGACGGCAGGTGAGAGACACGTTTTTTCTGCGTATTCCCGTTATTGGCGGTCTTATTCAAGAATTCAATGCTGCGCGGACGGCGCGTACACTCTCGTCACTGTTGTCTTCGGGTGTTGATATTGTGCAGTCACTCGCGATTACACGGGACGTTATCCAAAATACTCGGTTTAAAAGTGTGATTGGACATGCCTCAGAGCGCATTCAAAAGGGCATACAACTTTCCGTGTTGTTTTCCGAGGAGAAAGCCGGAACATTATACCCGATTTTGTTTTCCGAGATGATTGCAGTGGGAGAAGAGACAGGGAAAGTGTCTGACATGCTTGAGGAAGTGGCGTTGTATTATGAAGGTGAGGTGGAAGCGGCGACAAAAAATATGTCGACGATTGTTGAGCCAATTTTGATGCTGATCGTGGGTGTTGTGGTGGGATTTTTTTCTCTTGCCATGATTACGCCGATGTACAGTGTGATGAGTGGAATATAACATCGAATTACAAATGAAATACAAATATACAAATTACGAATGTCCACTTGTGCATCAAGACAAAATATATGTATTTGTAATTTGTTTATAAAAGAGAGGTGAATATGTCAGGCAACTTTCTCAAACCATATATAATAAGACGAAAGAACGGAGTCATGAATGTTTCCCGCGGCTTTTCTCTCATTGATATTGTTGTTGGCGCGGCACTCTTTCTGGTTGTGTTTTTATCACTTGCCGGTGTGTTTCGGATCAGTATTGGAGTGGTTGCTCACAGCAAGGCGCGGGTCGGGGCGTTGGCGGTCGCTCAAGAACGTATTGAATCAATTCGGAGTCTTTCATATGACGATATTGGTACACAGGGAGGTATTCCTAATGGCTCTCTATTACAAGAAGATACAGTTGTTCTGAATGGCATTGAATATCATCGGCGCACATTGGTTCAGTATGTTGACAGTGATCGCGACGGTCTTGGTGAGGCGGATGCCAATACGATTCCCACAGATTACAAGGTGGTGAAAGTTGAAGTAACCTGGGATGTCGGTGGTGTCGAGAAGAGTGTGTCGTCAGTGACACACGCCATGCCGCCGGGTATTGAGACGAATCAAGGAGGGGGAACACTTAAACTACAAGTGTTTGACGCACTTCTTCAGCCGATTCAAGGTGCGTTGGTGCACATTGAAAACAGTGCGCTTAACCCGATTGTCTCTACAAATGTGTATACTGATGAGAATGGCCGCGTGACATTTCCCGGTAGTCCGTCGGGAAACGGATATGAAATCACGGTAAGTGATACGGGGTATACCGCCGATCAGACATACAGTGTGTCGGCTGAGCTTCCAACGCCGGTACCCGGGCATCTCTCGGTGCTTGAGGGAGAAACGACAGAAGCAAGTTTTCAGATTGATGAAGTGGCTTCGCTTGAGATTGCTACATGGTTTCCGATACGAGAGGACGATCATACCGACGACATGACGACCACAGACGATATGCAGTCGTTTGAGCACATTAGTATTTCAGGAGGGACGATCGTGCTCTCCAATTCTGGTTCGGGATATGAACTTTCCGGTTCAGCTGTTTCGGAAGATATTGCGCCGGAATATATTGCCGGCTGGAAAAGTTTTTCTTGGATCGATGAGACACCTCTCGGTACCGATATTTTGTATCGCATTTATGATACTGACACTGACACACTTCTTCCGGAAGGTGTGGTGTCGGGTAACGCGGCAGGGTTTTCAGATTCACCTGTGGATCTTTCTGGTGTGTCGCATGAAACATATCCTGGTCTTTTTGTGCGGGCAGATCTCACCACCACGAGCACCAGCACAACGCCGGTTTTGGATAAATGGGTTATTCTCTATGATGAGGGTCCGATTCCTGTGGGGAATGTCCCGTTTACTCTCTCGGGAGAAAAGTCGATTGGGTTTGATGGGGGAGGAGCGCCGGTCTTGGCGTATGAAGAAGATTTAATTACGAATGCATTCGGCACGGTAACGATAGCGGATCTCGTTTGGGACACGTATCATATCAGTGTTCTTGGTGCTTCGAGTGGATACGACGTGCAATCATTTTGTGATCCTAAACCGCATGTGGTTAATCCGGGAGAAGAAGTGCATATTGATGTCTACCTTACTCCTCATTCCGATCATTCACTGCTCGTTGCCGTGTATAGTGATGTTGGTGATCCGGTACCTGCCGGCATTGATGTGATGTTGTCGCGCCCGGGATATGGCGAGACGCTCACGACAGGAAGTTGTGGACAAGTGCTTTTTACTGATCTTTTTCAAGCAGATGATTACACCATCACTGTTCCCACCACCATATATGGGTCATTTTCTGATTCGGACATTGTCGTCTCCGGTGCATCGTTCACCACAGTGTCGCTTGAATAACTATGAATACTTTCCAGCATAACAACACACGAGGCATGTCGCTTATTGAGGCGGTTGTAGCTATCGGTATGGCAACAATCGCTCTTTCGGCGATTGCGTCGATGACGATCTCGTTTTATCGAACACACCGATACACCATTGAACAATCGTTTGCAATCAATTCCGCGCGGAAAGGTGTTGAGCGCATGGTGGCGGATATTCGCGAAACCACATTTTCCGACGACGGGAGTTTCCCTATTGAGTTGATGGATGCTCACGAACTTATTTTTTTCAGTGATATTGATCGTGATGATAGAATTGAACGTGTGCGTTTCTCTCTTGAGGATGCGGTGGTGTTCCGCGGACAAGCCGAGAGTACAGGTGATCCGCTCGCGTATCCGGCAGATGACGATACCATCCAACAGGTGTCTGATAATGTGCGCAACGAAGAATACGGGCAGGCACTCTTTCGATATTACGATGAGGCGGGAAATGAAATTCTTGATTATAATGAAGTGATGGATGTTCGTTTTGTTACCGTGCAAGTGGTTGTGAACATCAATCCTGAGCGATTGCCACAGGATTACACATTGCAATCAAGTGCCACGTTGAGAAATCTCCGGTACCGTGATTTATAATTTTCATGATACATAACACACAGACACACTCAAGGGGATACATGGTCATTACCGTGCTCGTTTTCGGTGCTGTTTTTGTGACGCTTATGCTCGGGCTTTCGGGATTTGTATTGGTGCAGCAGCGCGCCACGGAGAAAAAAGAACAGGGGGAGCAGGCGCTGCAGATTGCTGAGGCGGGGCTCGAATATTATCGGTGGTATCTTTCGCACTTTGAGAACGACGTAACTGATGGCACAGGAGAGTCGGGTCCGTATGAGCATACATACAGTGATCCCGAGGGAGGGGTAATCGGAGCGTTTTCCCTCAATATCACGGGGAATATATCGTGTGGAGAAATTACCTCAATTGATATTTATTCCACCGGATGGGTGGACGAGGATCCTGATAATAGTCGTACGGTATACGGAAAATATACACGTCCCTCGGTTGCTGAATATGCGTATATTTTAAATGACAATGTATGGGCGGGAGGTGATAGGCAGATATATGGACAGTATCACGCCAATGGTGGTATTCGCATGGACGGAACGAATCATTCCATGGTAACGTCGGCACTTGAAGAGTGGACATGTACAAGCGGTTTTGATTGTGTGCCTTCACGAACAGAGAGCGGTGTCTTTGGCGATGGGAACGACACGCTGTGGGCATTTCCGGTTGAGCCGGTTGATTTTACTGGTATCTCTCTTGATTTGGCACATATGAAAGATCGTGCGCAACATGGCGGCGGACTCTATTTCCCCAAGGTGTCGAATTGGCGCAATCGCGAAGGGTATCAGGTCATCTTTCGTTCTAATGGAACAGTTGATATCTATGAGGTGACGAGTACAGGGCGAGTATCGAGTGATCCCGTTGGTCGCGCGACAGGAAATAATTATGAAGAAATCAGGAATAGAAGTTTTGAGGGAAACTATACAATTCCTGCCGATTGCGGGCTTCTCTTCTTTGAAGATAATGTATGGATTGAAGGGACGGTGAGCGGTAAAGTGACGGTTGTTTCGGCGAATGTCATTGAAACAGACGTTGATCCAAACGTATATATTATCGATGACATTGAATACGCGAGCCCCGATGGGTCTCATGGTCTCACGCTTATCGGCGAACACTCAACACTCATTGCATACGATGTGCCGTATACGCTTGATCTTTCCGGTGTGTTTATCGCGCAGAAGGGTTCCTTCGGGCGTAATCGTTATAGTGGGTCGTATAGTGAACGAGGGACACTAACCATAAATGGAAGCATTGTCTCAAACGGTCGGGTAGGTACGAAGTGGGATTCTTCATATTGTTATTGGCGTCCTACATGGAGTTGGCCGTTTGTTAAAAAAGTATGTGTTGAGAACTGGTCCGGTTTTGGACAGAGAAATAATTCATACGATCGACAGCTTGCGGCTGATCCGCCACCGTTTACACCCTATATGGACGACGAGTATCGTTTTGTGCAGTGGCGACAAGAGAAATAAGAGAGGTTTATACTTGTGGTAGAGTATGGATAATCGACACGCGTAACTTTGTCGAACTTTTAAAAAACGAACACTGGTATTTCATATGGGTATAAGAGATAATAGAGATATGCTTCAACACTTCCTTAGTATTGTTTTTGTGCTTGTCGCTGTGTGTATTGCACAGAGCTTCTTTTTCGGTGGCGTAGATTTCGTGCATGCACAGAATTACCTTCCACACACGTACGGTGGCGGCACAGCTGGACAGGCGACAGATTCTTCAGGTGGCGGCTACATCCTCCTCGAACCAAGTCTCATCGGACAATCAGATGACACTCCCGTCACACCGGCAGAGTACCTCTACGGCATATTCTGGTTTATGATCGGTGCAGCAGGAGTTTTGGCTGTTCTCATGATAGCCATCGGTGGTATTCAATTTATGACCTCTGGTGTTACATCTCAAAAGAAAGAAGGACAAGAAAAAATGACCGCTGCCGTCTTCGGTCTCCTCCTTGCTCTCGGTGCCTGGCTGATTCTAAACACAATTAACCCCGATTTCATTAACTTTGATTTGACACTTGAGAAAGTAACGGTGGAAGGAGGTGGAGGGATGGGGAGTGGAACGAGTACACCGGGAAGTCTTCCTTCAAATCTTCCCGTGGGCTGTACACACTATGAGCAGGCATTTCGAGATGCTGCAAAAACAGCGAAGGTCGATGCGTGTCTTTTACAGGCAATTGCATCGGCAGAATCATCGTGTAATCCAAATGCAGGGAGTAGTGCAGGGGCATGTGGTATTATGCAAATGCTTCCCTCTACCGCTAATGCATCATGTGAGTGGCTGAAGACAAATCCCGAAGCAAGTATTCTCAGGGCTGCATATTATTTGAAAAAGAGTGCCTCAAAGCTTACCACATATGATAATACATTCGATATTGGTAATGCGTTTGGTCAGTCGGGAAAAACGGTGAAGGTCGGAGGATTTATCTATGACACAGGAAACGACGATCTTATTGCCTCGTATAATGCCGGGAACGGCACAGTTTCTTCCGGGGGGGAGAGGGCCATTTTCCGTGTCGCGAGATTGTCCGGCATCGGTATATGGTACGGCAATTCCCGCATGGCAATGTCATATCAATCCGGGAGGATTTTCTGAAACACAGAATTATGTCCGCCATGTGCAGTCGTATCAAGACAGGTGTGGTTTATAAGGTTTGGCAAATAGCTCACAATAAGCGATAATAAAGGTATGATTTTTCTTTCTCGACGCGCTTTTGCCACTGGTATGGTTCTTATTGCAAGTATCGCAGTTGGGAGTTTTTTTGTTGCTCCCGATTGTGTGTCGGCAAAAACCCTCCATCAATTATACGATCCCTTCTTGGATGAAGTTATAGAAACATATGATTCAGACACTGCATGTCGTCTCATGGCGAGACAGCTGGGAAAAGGGGAGTGTATTTCGTTTGAAATGGATATAGATGACGAGAAAGGTGAGGAAAGTACGCAAGAGGAGAATACAACAACCTGGAAGCTGGTACGAAGCGGAACGGGCGAAGTCCTTTTCGATGGATTTCTTAGTATCGGAAAATGCGGGGAATATGCCCTTGAATTATATCCGAATGAGAGTGTTCAGTGTGTGAAAAGCGTTATCATTATCACTCCTACACCTGATACTAATCTTAATGACGTGTGGAATGAAGATGGAAGTGTGGTAGGTGGATTTCGTAATACAGTCATTATCGAGGAACAGTTAGGGAATACTTCCAACTCTCAAGTATCTTCTGACGGCTACATCCTCCTCGAACCAAGTCTCATCGGACAATCAGATGACACTCCCGTCACACCGGCAGAGTACCTCTACGGCATATTCTGGTTTATGATCGGTGCAGCAGGAGTTTTGGCTGTTCTCATGATAGCCATCGGTGGTATTCAATTTATGACCTCTGGTGTTACATCTCAAAAGAAAGAAGGACAAGAAAAAATGACCGCTGCCGTCTTCGGTCTCCTCCTTGCTCTCGGTGCCTGGCTGATTCTAAACACAATTAACCCCGATTTCATTAACTTTGATTTGACACTTGAGAAAGTAACGGTGGAAGGAGGTGGAGGGACATTTCAGGAGGGTGGGGGAACTACACGATTAAATCAAATTGCCACAGGTGACGGGACATATACGGGGGCATATGGAGCGTACCAGAACGCAACACCATCCGGGCAACTTCTTGTCGATGAGAATGGATATTATCTTTCCGGAAAAATTTCACAAGAAAACGCCATAAGAGAAACGCTTATGACCGACAGCGATATTGTGATAACAAGCACAAGTGGCAGTTCGGAACCGTGTGAGTATGTCGGACAAACGGGCTGTACGGATTTATATGGCATGAAACCCGCGACATTTGATGAGATTAAATATATTGACAAGCAGACCAGCGGAAATATCTTGGTGACTGGTGGAACAGAAGCCGGACATTCTGTAGGGGCGTATAGTCATGGGAATGGGTATAAAGTTGATATCGAGGGTACGGCGAATGTGACAGCGTATGTAGAAGCGAATTTCGATCGCACACCGTCTCTTGACAGAGAAGGAGATTACGCCGCGATAGCATATGTAAATCCTACAACAGGAGCAATTTGGTTTAGAGAAAGTACTCACTGGGATGTGTTGGTGAAATAGTGAGACACAAAAAGCGCGTTGTTGCCTTTTGGCAACAGCGCGCTTTTTGTGTCTCGTGATATAATAGAGATATGAAAAAATCCGCACAAAAAGCACGCATCCGTACATTTATTATTGCCAATTGGAAAATGAATCCGGCAACGCATGTTGATGCAAAAAAGCTCGCGACGAAATCAAAATCTCTTGGGAAAGGACTCAAGAAAACGACGCTCGTGGCGTGTCCGCCATTTCCGTTTCTTTCCGATGTGGTGGCACCACATACAAAAGGGTATGCATATGGCGCGCAAGATGTTTCGCTTCATGCATCAGGATCACATACTGGCGACGTTGCCGCCTCGCAGATTGTTTCGCTAAAGGCATCGTATGTAATTGTCGGACATTCCGAACGACGCGCAAAAGGAGAAAGCGATGTGGAGGTTGCGACAAAAGTACGTGTAGCGCTCTCGGTTGGTTTGACACCGATTGTCTGTGTTGGCGAGCGTGAGCGCGATGATGAAGCGCGCTATCTCCTCACTCTGCGTGAACAAATTCACGCTTCACTCGAAGGAGTATCGCCACGTGATTTTGGTAAAATAATTATCGCCTATGAGCCGGTGTGGGCTATTGGTGGTGATACGGCAAATACCCCTGACGATACTGTCGAGACAATTCTTTTCATCAGAAAAACACTCATGGAGCTTACGAGTGAGAAGACGGCGTTGTCGATTCCGATGCTCTATGGAGGATCGGTTGATGATACAAATGCCGCTGGTTTTCTTGCAAAAGACGAAATCAATGGACTTCTCATTGGGCGTGCGAGTCGTGATCCGAAAAAACTCGCTAGGATTATTGAAGCGTCGGAGAAGAGGAATAGTCAAATAAAAAAGACTAAAATAAGATAAGGTAAAATAAAAAGTAAAAATTAAAAGAAAATTAAGACATAAAAAGTTATTATCATCGTACCCTTTGAAACTCTTTCACCCAGCCCCACTTTCACAATTGTCTTGTATCTGTGAAGAGGGGTTTAAGAATTTTCTTTTCGAAGGTGTGTGATAACGTGTAGTCAGTGAAAGTGGGGCTGGGTCTCCCCGAATTACCTTTAGAAACAAGACAGCGAAGATTCCGGGTCAAGTCTGGAATGACATATATTTTTATGAACACACTACTCCCACAATTGAGTCATCTCAAACCAGAAATACTTCATGAGAAGTATGTGCTTGTTCGCGCCGGAATAAATGTGCCACTTGCAAATGGAAAAGTGACCGACAGCTTTCGTATTAAAAAAGCGCTGCAAACAATTCGCTTTCTCAAGAAAGCAGGCGCGCGGGTGATTATTATTGCCCATATTGGCCGTGATTCTAAAGAGTCGCTCCTTCCTGTTGCTCGGTATATGAATACGAAGACACGTATCGGTTTTGCACCGGATGTCTTTGGTGAGGCAACGGAATCTATGATTGACAATATGAAAAATGGTACAGCACTCATGTTGGAAAATCTTCGTCAGTATGAAGAAGAAAAAGGAAATAATATAGCGTTTGCAAAAAAAATTGCCGGATATGCCGATATCTATGTGAACGATGCATTTTCCGTTTCACACAGAGCACATGCATCCATCGTGTCCATACCGAAATACCTTCCTTCATATATCGGGCTCTCATTTGAAGAAGAATATGCAGAACTTGAGCGTATGTGTCATCCGAAGAAGCCGTTCGTGCTTGTCTTGGGTGGGGCGAAAATGAAAACAAAATTACCGCTCTTGAAAGCATATGTAAGAAAAGGGGATACTGTGTGTGTGGGTGGGGCTATTGCCAACACACTTCTCAGAGCGCGCGGATATGAAATCGGAAAGTCTGTTGCCGATGAACCGAAAGGGCTCGGCGCACTTGCTAAAAGTAAACATATTCTTCTCCCGAAAGACGTGGTGGTGAAGACCAAAGAAGGAATACAAGTGGTGCGAGGTGTGCATGATATACAAAAGACAGACACTATTTTTGACATTGGTCCAGACACCATTTCTTCTTGGGAGGAAGTGTTGCGAAAAGCGAAGTCAGTCGTGGTGAACGGTCCTCTGGGATGGTATGAAAAAGGGTATACGAAAGGAACGAAAGATATACTGAAAATTATCGCACAAGGTAGTGCACGAAGTGTGGTTGGCGGTGGTGATACGGTGGCGTTGGTGAGAAGTGCAAAGATGACTCAAGACATTACCTTTCTCTCAACCGCCGGTGGCGCCATGCTTGATTATCTTGCCGATGGGAGTTTGCCGGGAATTGAGGCAATCAGAAGCGAGAAATACGCCTACAGCATGAATCATGCTCGGCCGAAGGAAAAATGAAATACGAAATATGCATACAAGCGCGACCAAAGACCGTGCTTGTTGTATAAAAAAACCCCGCGTGGCGGGGCTAGATAAGGTGTGCAATGACAGTTAGCGCCGTCGCCCCAGTGAGGATTATCACAATCACCCATGCCGGCATCCTCTTCCGTTTTGCGGGAGCGGGAAAGGAAAAAAACTCCCATAATTCTTTCCGTTCTGTCATTTTCTTATAAATTAAAGTTAAAAAGAATTTACCTATATTCAGTATTGCTCTCTTAAAAGGAAAAGTCAAATCGTGGATAAGAAAAAATTTAATTACGTAATTAAATACGTAATAAATTATATAATTAACTCTAGAGCTGAGGATGAACAAAAAACAGGCGCGACCTTCGGTCGCGCCTGTTTTTTGTAATCGCTGTCATCCTGAACTTGATTCAGGATCTTCTCTAGAGTTTCACGAAATGACGAAGATTTCGAGCCAAGCCAAGAATCCAGAAAAAGGTGTTCCGCCCTCTTAACCTAAAAGCTATAAGCTCGTCATGCTATACTTCTGCCTATGCATCAGAAAACCTACCGTATGGCAGATGTGCCAAATGATGAAGTGAGAGAAGTGCTTTCAGAGTATTCTCCGCTTGTACAAACACTCCTTCTTCGTCGCGGTATTCTCACTTCTGAAGATGCTGAGCGATTTTTACGTCCCGATTGGGAACGCGACACGCACGACCCGTTTCTTCTCACCGATATGGAAAAAGCGGTGGAGCGGATTTTTTCTGCCATTGATGCGGAAGAGCACATTGTGATTTATGGCGACTATGATGCCGATGGTATTCCGGCAAGTGTCATTCTCCACGATTTTTTTGTGAAGGTAAAGTATCCGCATTTCTCCAATTACATGCCACATCGGCACAATGAAGGATTTGGACTCAATACTGAAGCTATTGAAGAATTCGCCAATCGCAATGTCAGTCTCATCGTCACGGTTGATTGCGGTATTGCCGACACCGAGCCAATTGCTCACGCAAGGGAGCTTGGTATGGATGTGATTGTGACGGACCATCACATCCCCGGTGAATCGCTCCCTGATGCGTATGCAATTGTTGATCCGAAACGAAGTGATGATACCTATCCCGACGACATGCTCTGTGGTGCCGGACTCGCTTTCAAACTTGCCCACGCACTGCTCATCCGCGGGCGAGAGAGTGGCCGCTTTGATGTCCCGGAGGAATGGGAGAAGTGGCTTCTTGATATGGTAGGTGTGGCAACGATTGCCGATATGGTGCCTTTGGTGAAAGAGAATCGTGTATTGGCATATTTCGGATTGAAGGTTCTTCAGAAAGGAGTGCGCCTGGGTATTCGTGCATTGTGCAGTAGCGCGAAGTGTGCGCATGAAACACTCACTGAGGGTGATGTTGGTTTCACGATTGGCCCACGCATCAATGCCGCGAGCCGTATGGATCATCCTGATGTGGCATTTCGGCTTCTTTCCGCTATCAACCAAGGCGATGCTGAGGAGGCGGCCACGCATCTCGAAAATCTCAATAACGAACGAAAAACACTTGTCGCCACGATGATGCGACAGATACATAAAAAAATTGATACTGACGCATTGCCCGATGTGATTGTACTCGGTGACCCGTCGTGGCGCGTGGGGGTGCTTGGTATCGCTGCCAATAAACTCATGGAAGAATATGGCCGACCAGTGTTTCTCTGGGGGCGTGAAGGAGCGGAGAAAATACGCGGCTCGGCGCGCTCCGACGGCAGTGTGGATGTGGTGGAGCTTATGCGCGCGCTTCCCGAAGGTGTTCTGCCTGAATCCGGTGGGCACGCCGAGGCGGGTGGGTTTGAAGTGGCATTTGACGCGGTGCATACCTTGGGTGAAGAGCTCAATAAAGCATACAGAGAGGTGCGCCGTGATATTCTTGAAGAGGAAGTGGTAATTGATGCTGTACTTTCGATTGATGATATACATGAGCGGACGTTTCATGACATGAATCAGCTTGCTCCCTTTGGTATGAGAAATCCCAAGCCACTTTTTTGGTTTCGTGACGTGACGATTTCTGATGTGTCTGTCTTTGGCAAAGGGAAAGAACATCTCAAGCTGACGTTTCATAATTCTCGCGGTGGGGCAATAGATGCGATTGCATTCTTTACACTCCCCAATGCATATGGCGACGAACTCACGCCCGGCATGACTATCAACATGATTGCAACAATGGAACAATCTTTCTTCCGCAATCGCCTCGAACTCCGCTTACGGATTGAGGATGTGAAGGTGCAAATGCCAAATGAAAAATAATTACTTTCCCCTGTCATCCCGCACTTGATGCGGGATCTCGTTAGAATTGGCAGAGAAGTATGCAGAGATTAAGACATTAAAAAACAATAAAAACAACAAAACCGCTCCCGTAGGCGAGCGGTTTTGTTTGACATTTATATTGGGTTGGTATAGATTTTGAATAGTATTCTTTCGAAACATAAAAGAACATCATGAAACACAATAAAAAAGATTTATGGGAAATCAAGAAAAGCACACTCTTGTTAATTCATGCCGGGATTGTGGCTGTGCTTGTTTTATCTCTCGCATGGTACATGACTGTGGAAAGTGAATTTTCTCAGATTGTGTTTGGAGCATCGCTCATTGTCTTTGTGTTCTTCTTTGTAAGAAACATTGTGGGGTATGTGTGGAGGTTGGAATATATAAGAAACATCATGCGCTACGTGTGGATTTTGGAACATGGACTTGCTCAATCTGGAAAAGAACGCGTATCGTTGATGGGTGCGCGAGAGACGCTGTTATTTAAATGTTTCAATAAATTGTGCGCAAGCGGTGCCGATGTTCCAATCTTAGGATATTGGCTAGGGCAGAAAAAGTACTCCACGCTGCTTCGTACACTTCACGAAGCGTATTACAAAAGGAGAATCGTACAGCCGCTCTGAAATATGAGCGGTTTTTTGTTGCACATTTCATATTCATTCATTTTCCATAATTCATATCTTGCGGTATGATAAAGATCATGACGACAGAAAAAATGAGGGCTGATATTGTGATGTCGACGGATGGTGGTGCACGGGGGAATCCGGGGCATGCGGGTGCCGGTGTGTATATCACTGATGGGGCGGGAAAGAAAATAGCGACTGTGTCGACATATCTAGGTGAGCAGACCAATAATTGGGCGGAATACCAAGCAACCATCCTCGGCTTGGAGAAACTTCATGCGCTGTATGGCGATGCACTTACCGATATGAAGGTCGTGGTGCGTATGGATAGCGAGCTCATTGTGCGCCAATTAAATGGTATCTATAAAGTGAAGAATGCAAATCTCAAAGAACAATACGCAAAAGTACAGGAGCTTTTGGGTGGACTCAAGCACATTGATATTGTGCATGTTCGCCGCGAGTACAACAAAGAAGCAGACGCTCTCGCGAATGAGGCGATGGATAGGGGAAGTTTTTAGTTGGTAGTTTTTAGAGACTTCTTTACTGTCATCCAGCCCCACTTTCACTGATAGAATTATTTCTCCAAAATACGTTAGAGACTTTATATACCGTAGGATGGTTAAGTGAAAGTGGGGCTGGATGACAATGTTTTTTCTACCAAATAAAAACTGATTTCAATATGCACCCCTCTTGTATCTTAAACGCAATCATGATCGGACTTATTGCCGGCGTGGGATTGCGTTCGTTTTTTCTATGGGGGAATGAGGTTGTGTTACTTTTTATTATTCTTTCTGGCGCTGTCGCTCTTATCTCATATATCTATGGAGAAAAAGGGAAGCGAGAGATTGGAGCGGCGCTTGCGATTGTCATTGCAAGCGCCGCTCTCGGTGTGTGGCGTTACAATACGCTTGAGAGATGTGAAACACGTTTTGCCGAATCTGAGAAAGAAATATCCGCGCGGGTGTATGTGGCAGATGAGCCGGATGTGCGCGAGTCGTCTACTCGTCTGACGCTTGAGATTTTGGATGACGTTTCAGTATGTCCGAAGCAAGAACGTATCCTTGCATATGTTGATAAGTATCCCGAGTACACATATGGCGACGAGCTCCTTGTTTCAGGGGAAATCACTTTTCCCGAACGTTTTGAAGCCGATGAAAGTGGGCGCATTTTTGATTATCCTGCCTTCCTCAAAAAAAGTGGTATTGCATATCAAATGTTTCGTCCCGATATTGAAAAGATAGACGAAGGAAAAGGGAATGTGATTATCAGCGCGCTTTTCAAGATCAAACATACGCTTCTTGCAAGTATGGGACGCGTGCTTCCCGAGCCGGAAGCATCGTTTGCCGGCGGCTTAATCGTCGGCGCAAAAGAGTCGCTCGGTGAAAAACTCTTGGAGAAGTTTCGGGTGACAGGCGTGATGCATATCGTGGTGCTTTCCGGATACAATATCACCATCGTTGCAGAAGCAATTCTTGCTGTGTTTTCTTCTCTTTCGCCGGCACTGGCATCGCTCTTTGGCTCGCTTGGTATTATTCTTTTCGCACTTTTGACCGGTGCGGGAGCGACTGTCGTTCGGGCATCGCTTATGGCGCTCTTGGTGATTTTTGCACGCCGCGTTGGTCGCGGATACGACATCACTCGCGCACTTTTCGTTGCTGCGTTTGTTATGATATTGCACAATCCATTCATCTTGGTATTTGATCCGTCATTCCAGCTTTCATTTCTTGCAACACTCGGACTCATCATTCTCGCGCCACTCATAGAGCCGTATCTTTCACGTATCCCCACGCATTTCGGTTTGCGCGAAATCGCCGCCGCCACCATTTCCACGCAGATATTTGTGCTCCCCTTTATCCTCTATCTTATGGGTGATTTGTCGCTCGTTGCCGTTCCTGTAAACCTTCTCGTACTTATCGCTGTCCCCGGTGCAATGCTTTTTGGATTTGTCGCAGCACTCGGCGGACTCATCCATCCGCTCCTTGGTACACTTCTCGCCGTGCCGGCATTTGGTCTTCTTGCCTACATGCTCGGTGTCGTGGACTTCTTTGCATCGTTTCCATTTGCCGCCATACACATTCCCGCCTTTCCGTTTTGGCTGGTCGTTGTTGTGTACGTTCTCTACACAATCGCAATTATGAAACTTCGCACCAAACGCGAAACAATTGACCGCACGCGGGATATGGTGTAGGTTTGAGGGAGAAGTACGGTTCTCGAAAAACTCAAAAATTGAAAAATGAAAAAAATCGAACCGTTTTTGATCTTGGGACCGATCCAGATTGCTCCTGTTATTCCGCAGGTGTATGCAAGGATGGGGCACTTATCGGAAGATGTAAAAACTGTCCTTGAGTGCATTGCGGGACACAGTGAGCTTAACGGGTCTCTTGTGGATGTCTGCTTCATCCATAAGCAGGAATTGTTCAAAATGTATAATGTTGAGTACATGTCTATGAATGACATGTGCATGTATGTCATTAATGAGGGTGGTAGATTGTGTCCGTATCAGCTCTGGCCACAATTCGCGAAAGCGTACACTGACATACCGATTGGTATGCCAGAGTTTGTTTCACTGATTACGAACACTTTGAATGTTCGTGTTCCTGAAAAGTTGATGGCATACACGGAGCACGACCTCGCGTGGAGGAGGTGTTCATGTGGGGAAATTGAACCTTTTCTTACGAGGGCAGGTCTCACGTACGATGCTCTTGCCTACGTGCGCGTACGGAAAGAAAGTACGTCGGCACTCAAGTTGCCACGGTTTCAAGCGGGTTAATCACCCGCTTTTTTGTTGTACAATTGTAGTATGGAAATTGTTGCGTGGATACGGAAAAATATTGAAATCTTACTTATCGGCTTTCTCTTGTTGGCAGTGATTTTTCTCGGCTGGATGATTGTCGCGCAAAAGAGCGACACACTTCGCGTGGCGTTTCTCAATGTGGGGCAGGGCGATGCGATATTTATTGAGCACCGCGGTGTGCAGATTTTGGTAGATGGTGGTCGCGGTGGAAACGTGCTTTCCACGCTCGGGGATGTGATGCCGTTTTGGGATCGGTCAATTGATATGCTTATCGCCACTCATCCTGATGCTGATCACATTGGAGGTTTTCCGGAAGTGTTAGATCGCTTTGATGTGGAGTATGTGATTGAATCGGGAAATGTTTCTGATACTGGTGTGTATGAAGCGTTTGCAAATGCAATTGTGAAAGAGGGTTGTGAACACACAATCGCTCGCGCAGGATACATCATACAGCTTTCCAATAGTGCGTACATAGAATTTCTTTTTCCTGATCGGATGCTGGAGGAAGTAGCGAAGTGGGAAGCCAATACCTCGTCGCTTATTGCGCGCGTGGTGCACGGCGAGAATACGTTTCTTCTTACCGGCGATGCACCGGCGTCCGTGGAGACCTATCTTGCGGGATTATATGGTGACAGGGCGGATTCCGATGTGTTGAAAGCTGGACACCACGGCTCGGATACATCGTCGGCTACCGTATTCCTTGCCGCAACGACACCAGAGACAGTTGTTGTTTCCGCCGGATGTGATAATCGATACGGTCATCCAGACAAGGAAGTGATTGACCGCATTGAAGCGCTTGGTGCCGAGTTGTTGGGTACCTGCGAAGAGGGAGCGATTGTCTTTGAGAGCGATGGAGAAAGTATCGTGAGGATAGAGTAATGGGGTATCTGAAAACCAAAGCTTAACTTTGGTTTTCTTCAAGTTTTATACAAAGTGCAAGAAAAAAACAAAAAAGCGCGGCGCCGAAGGCGCCGCGCTTTTTTGTTTTTGCTTTTTTGTTTGGTATTTTTTATTTGCTCTTCACTTCCAATTGTTTATTTGCTTTCAAACAGCGAGAACAGATTTTTATACGAGACCCGTCCGTTTTCTTTGCCCACTGCAAATTCGGCTGACGGCGCTTTTTGCCCGTCGGATTATATTTGGTTGCACGCGTCTTATTGGAATATCCTTGAGCGACAAGTGATCCCTTTCCGCAGATTGCACATGTTGTAGCCATAATATCAGGATGATAGCAGAGACAGCTTACGGTGTCAATCGTCGCGCGCGCAATAGCGCTTGCCCGTCGGAGGCAAACACATCCTCACAGCTCCCAACTAAAAACTAACAACTCGCTCACTCTTTTCCTGACTTCCTAACCTCCTCCCATACTGTTATACTAATTGCATGATAGAAGGAATTGAAATTATATTCGGTATTGCTGTTTTGATTATGTCGGTGATTGCCCATGAGGTGTCGCACGGATACGCCGCCGCACTTCTCGGAGACCCAACAGCGCGTTTGGCGGGGCGACTCTCGCTCAACCCTGTAAAGCATATTGATCCGGTTGGTTCTATTGCAGTGCCACTCATTTCCTACATGCTCGGGGGATTTATTTTCGGATGGGCAAAGCCGGTACCATATAATCCGTATAATCTGAAGAATCAACGCTTTGGTCCGGCAATTGTTGCTGCCGCAGGGCCGGCTATGAATATTGTCATCGCTATCATTTTTGGTGTGTTGGTACGTTTTGCCGTTCCGTTTGGTATTGCAAATGAGGCATTTTATTCGCTTGCCAGTTTGATTGTCTTCATCAACGTGCTTTTGGCGCTGTTTAATCTTATTCCCATTCCGCCGCTTGATGGCTCCAAAATACTGTCCGCATTTCTCCCGAGCAGGTATCTTTCTTTTATGGCATCGCTTGAGCAATATTCATTTTTTGCCGTCATCATCTTTATTCTCCTCTTTTGGCAATCTGTTGTGCCGGTGGTATACGGTATTACGTGGTTCTTGGTGGGAGGGATGTAGCAGTTACGAATTACGAATTACGAATCTGATACGAATCTAAGAATATATAAAATCTACTCTTCGGGCTTACTAGATATGATCAAGGTGTATGACTTTAAGAGGCGTTGCTGGCTCCCCCCACCTTTAAATACGAAGACATGTGGTACACTTGTCACATATGGCGAAATCATCAA